>NZ_CEETRO010000004.1:0-365535 GCF_979366545.1 Vogesella perlucida | reverse complement strand
AAGCAATTTTTTGGCACGCAAGTTCAAAGAAACATCGTTTCTCTAAATCTTTGCAGTGCAAGTATTTGGCTTAGCCAGACACTTACACCTATCGGTTATTTGGTCTGTTAAAGAGCGGTGCTGACTGCTTGTTTCGTTTGCGTCGTCAGCTGAGGAGGCGAACTATACCCACCCAGACCACACCCGTCAACACTTGCACCGCAATAAACTGCAAGTATTTGCTTAAGGTGTTGATTTGCAACGGCACCAAAAAGCAAAAAAGTTGGCCGCAGGCGGCCAACTTGGTGAGGTATACGTGACGACGTACCGGCTCAGGGCAGCGGAATAAAGTCGCTTTCGCCATTTACCATGGCAAAACGGCCATTGGCCCAGTCGTCGCGGGCCTGCTGCAGGCGGCTACGGTCGCTGGCCACGAAGTTCCAGTCCAGATAACGCGGGCCGTCCAGTGGTGCGCCGCCGAACAGTACGCCACTGGCGCCTGCTGATGTGCTGATCTGGCTGGCTGTGTCGCCTAGCACCACCAGCTCGCCCGCCTGAATGGCTTCGTCCCCGATCTGCACGCTGCCATCAAACAGGTACAGGCCACGCTCTGCCACATGCGCTGGCAGGGTGAGGCTGGCACGGGCGGCCAGCTGCCAGGATAGGTAGAGCGTGGGAGCAAAGGTACGTACTGGCGACTGGTGGTTGGCCGCGTGGCCTATCAGCAGCTGTAGCTGGGCACCGCCTTCTTGCCAGGCGGGCAGTGTGCTGGCGGCGTAGTGATGAAAGGCGGGCTCGCAGGCCTCGTCGGCTTGCGGTAGTGCCAGCCACATCTGCAGGCCTTCTACCGCCTGGCCAGCCTGGCGCACATCGGCAGGCACCCGCTCAGAGTGCACGATGCCGCGCCCGGCCACCATCAGGTTGATGTCACCCGGGGTGATGCGCTGGGCGGTGCCCAGGCTATCGCGGTGCATCATGCAGCCCTGGCGCAGAAAGGTGACGGTGGCCAAGCCGATATGCGGGTGCTGACGGACATCGCCGGCGGTGCCTTCTGCGGCAAAGTGTGCCGGGCCCATGTGATCGAGAAACACAAAGGGCCCGATGCTGCGGGTACCGATGGCCGGTAGCAGACGGCGGACGATGAAGCCAATGTCTTTGCTGGCAGGCTGTATCCGGCGGACGATGTCGTGCATGGTAGATTCCTCAGGCCAGGCGGCCTTGCTGGTAATCGTCAAACGCCTGCTCCAGCTCGGCGCGGGTGTTCATGACGAAGGGCCCGTACTGGGCAATGCTTTCCTTGAGTGGCTTGCCGGATAGCACCAGTACGCGGGCCCCCTCTGCCGTGGCGAGCGAGACGCCCTCCCCTTGAGCGGACAGGATGGCCATATGGCCAGCGCTCACGGCACGGCCTACCACGTCCAGGCTGCCTTGATACACATAGATGAAGGCATTATGGCCCGGCTCGATGGCAACATCGAGCTGCTGCCCCGCCGGCAGGCCGATATCCAGATAGAGCGGCTGGGTATCGGCCTGCTGAATGCTGCCCGCCTGCTCGCCGTAGTGACCGGCGATAACCTTGACGCTGATGCCATTATTGAGCTGCAACAGCGGAATGTTGGCCGCAGGAATATCCTGATAAGCAGCAGGGATCATCTTGCGGGCGCCGGGCAGGTTGATCCACAGCTGAAAGCCGTGCATCAGGCCTTCTTCCTGCTCGGGCATTTCGGAGTGGATGACCCCGCGCCCGGCTGTCATCCATTGCACACCACCCGGGCCAAGCAAGCCTTCGTTACCGCCGCTGTCGCGGTGGCGCATACGGCCGGCCAACATATAGGTAACGGTTTCGAACCCACGATGCGGGTGCGGCGGGAAGCCGGCGATATAGTCGCCCGGGTTGTCGGAGCGAAACTCGTCCAGCATCAGGAAGGGGTCCAGCCGGCGCTGCAGGTCTTGCGTGAGCACGCGCTTGAGTTTGACACCTGCGCCGTCGGCGGTGTCCATACCGCGCACCAGACGCTCTACCTGACGGGATGGGAAAACGCTGCTCATCACTGACTCCTTGCATGATTGCTGATAGCGACAATATACAAACATGGCCGTGCTGATAAAAGATTAAAAAACTGCCGAGGATTTTCAAATATTCCGAGCAAGACCGCTGCGTAGCGACGAACATGAAAAAACACCGCACAAGGCGGTGTTTGGCGTAGCTGGTAGGGCGGTGCCGGCTTAGTCGGCGTTTTGCCCCAGAATTTCCTGCGCCCACACCATGGCGTCCAGGTGGATGCGGTTAACGTCTTCCGCGTCCAGCTTCAGCATGCGGGCCAGCGTGGTCATGCGCTCGTGGTTGTCTTGCTCGGCCGAGATGGCCAGCGCCAAGTACGGCGCAAACAGGCCATGCTGATTCAGCAGCGCATCGATCACCGTGGGTGGTAGTTCAAGCGGCGACAGCGCATCGGTGAGCTCCACTTGCATCAGCGAATCCAGCAGCGAGAACATGCCGGTGAGGAACAGGTGCTCGCACTCCAGCTTGTGATTTCCACCCTGCTGCCCCAGCGCCTCCATGAAGCGGGCGCGGAACAGCGAGCGCTCCAGCAGCGCCAGCGAGCGGCCATCCTCGCTCTTGCGCGAGGTAAACAGCAGCATGGTCAGCCATTTGAACAGCGACTCGCGCCCCAGCAGCATCAGCGACTCTTCGATGGTCATGACTTTGCGCGACAGGCCGTTCATTGGCGAATTGATAAAGCGCAGCAGCTTGAACAGCAGGACCGAGTCCAGCTTGAACTGCGCATCGATCTCGCGGCTTTCGGCACCTGCACGTAACAGGCGCATGATTTCCAGCACGCGCATCTGACTGGCGTCGGCTTTGGCGTTGGGCACCGGGTGGAAGTTGGTGAGGAAGCTCCCCTGATACAACGCAAAGCGCTTGGCCGCGCCTGGCGTTTTCACACACACATCAAACTCTTCCGCCGAGCCGATATTGCGCGCGTACCAGCGCGCCGCCGGGTACTTGCCTGGCAGCTGGTCCATAAAGGGTGCCAGCACTTCGTCCGCCGGGGCGGCAAAGTCCATGATCAGCATGTCCATGCGCGAAAGCAGGTCGTCCTGCAGCGGCGGCGGCAACACACTATGGCCAAACAACGCCGGCTCAATGGCGAAACGGCGGCCCGCGGCACGGTGTGCGTCGATCTTGCTGATGGTGTTGGCGGTGACCGGCTCGTCCATGGCCGGGTTCAGCACAAAAATCACGCGCTCGGCCGGAAAGCCCTCCAGTGCCGGGTCGCCCAGCGAGATGGTGGAGATATGCACCAGCGCACGGCGAAAAGCCAGCAGGCGGAACACATCCATATTGATGAGCGTGCTGATCATCAGGCGGTCGAACTGCGACCACTGGCTGGCGCTGGATTCACGGCGCTTGACCGCATCACGCACCATGAACTCGTAGGCCACCACGCGCAGCTGCATATCGTGCAGCGGCTGGTGCGTGACAAAGCCCAGCGTGTGGGGCAACACCGGCGCCGGGCTATCTGCCGCCGGACTGGCGGGGGCCGCCCTGGCTGCCCCCGGCACCGCGCCGGGCTCGTTGGCCGCCTGCGGCGTGTCTTCTTTGCGGGACAGCTTGTCAAACAGGTTCTTGAACATGGTCAGGCATCCATCAGGGTGCGATAGGTTAATGTCAATTTAGCCGATGCGGCCGGGGATGCGCGGAGTGTCCACACGCACGTCGCCGCACTGCGCACGATGGCGCAGCGCGTGGTCGATCAGCACCAGGGCCAGCATGGCCTCGGCGATGGGGGTGGCGCGAATGCCCACGCACGGGTCGTGGCGACCATGGGTTTCTACCATGATGGCTTCGCCGGCCTTGTTGATGCTGCGGCGCGGCTGGGCAATGGACGAGGTCGGCTTGATGGCCATGGAAACTTCGATCTGCTGGCCGGTAGAGATACCACCCAGGATGCCGCCAGCGTGGTTGCTGGCAAAGCCTTCGGGCGTGAGCTCGTCGCCGTGCTCGCTGCCGCGCTGGGTAACGCAGCCAAAGCCGGCGCCAATTTCCACGCCTTTCACCGCATTGATATTCATCATGGCGTAGGCGATGTCGGCGTCCAGGCGGTCGTAGACCGGTTCACCCCAGCCTACCGGCACATTATCGGCTACCACGCGCAGGCGGGCACCCACCGAGTCCAGGCTCTTGCGGATGCTGTCCATATAGCTTTCCAGCTGCGGCACCACGCTGTCATCAGCGGCGAAGAAAGGGTTGTTGTCTACGTGATTCCAGCTCTTGAACGGGATGGCCACGTCGCCGATCTGCGTCATGTGGCCGCGAATCACAATACCGAACTGCTCTTTCAGCCATTTTTTGGCGATGGCACCGGCCGCCACGCGCACGGCAGTTTCGCGGGCCGAGGAGCGGCCGCCACCACGGGGGTCGCGGATGCCGTACTTGTGCCAGTAGGTGTAATCGGCGTGGCCGGGTCGGAAGGTGTCGGCGATATTGCCGTAGTCTTTGCTGCGCTGGTCGGTATTGCGGATCAGCAAAGCGATCGGCGTGCCGGTGGTTTTGCCCTCGTACACGCCGGACAGGATCTCGACGGCGTCCGGCTCGCGGCGTTGGGTAACGTGGCGGCTGGTGCCGGGTTTGCGGCGGTCCAGTTCCAGCTGGATATCGGCTTCGGTCAGCGCCAGCCCCGGTGGGCAGCCATCCACAATGCAGCCGATTCCCGGGCCGTGGCTCTCGCCAAAAGAGGTAACAGTAAACAGCAAACCCATGCTATTGCCAGACATCGCTTTATCCCTGAATTCTTGTGTGATCTCACCCGATTCTAGCATGGCTGGCTAGCGTTCGAGCGCCTGCCCTGCCGTTGGCGGGCAGAAGGTTGGCCGCATCATGCTGATAAAACAAAACCCGGCCGCAGCCGGGTTCGATAAGCCATGCACGAGGTTTCGCGCTAACGCTTACTGCCAGTCCAGAATCACCTTGCCGCTCTGGCCGGACAGCATGGCGGCAAAGCCGGCCTCGAAATCGTCCACTTTGAAGTGGTGGGTCACAATCGGGGTGATATCCAGCCCGGACTGGATCAATGCCACCATTTTGTACCAGGTCTCGAACATCTCGCGGCCGTAGATACCCTTGATTTCCAGACCCTTGAAGATGACCTGGTTCCAGTCGATTGACGTGTTGGCCGGCGGGATACCCAGCAGCGCTACCTTGCCACCGTGGTTCATCACGTCCAGCATCTGGCGGAAGGCGTGCGGGTTACCGGACATTTCCAGGCCCACGTCGAAGCCTTCGGTCATGTGCAGTTCCTGCATCACGGCTTTCAGGTCTTCGCGGCCAACGTTCACGGCACGGGTGGCGCCCATCTTGCGCGCCAGTTCCAGGCGGTAGTCGTTCACATCGGTAATCACCACGTGGCGTGCACCCACGTGCTTGGCGATGGCGACCGCCATGATGCCAATGGGGCCGGCACCGGTAATCAACACGTCTTCACCCACCAGATTAAAGCTGAGCGCAGTGTGCACGGCGTTTCCGAACGGGTCGAAGATGGAGGCCAGGTCATCGGAAATGTCGTCCGGGATCGGGAAGGCATTGAACGCCGGAATCACCAGGTATTCGGCAAACGCGCCTTCGCGGTTCACGCCCACGCCGGTGGTATTGCGGCACAGGTGGCGGCGGCCGGCGCGGCAGTTACGGCAGTAGCCACAGGTGATATGGCCTTCGCCGGAGACACGCTGGCCAATGGTGAAGCCCTGCACTTCGGAACCCATGCCGGCCACTACGCCCACGTACTCGTGGCCGACGTGCATCGGTACCGGGATGGTCTTTTGCGCCCAGTCGTCCCAGTTCCAGATATGGATGTCGGTACCGCAAATGGCGGTTTTGGTGATCTTGATCAGCAGGTCGTTATGGCCCACTGCCGGCATTGGTACATCGGTCATGCTCAGGCCGGGGGCGGCCTGCAGTTTGGCGAGTGCTTTCATGCAATTACTCCTGTGTTTTGCCACGGAAGCACACGGAACAACACGGACAACCCAGCCCGCCATCATCGGGGCACGGGCACGCCGATAGGGCAAGCACCCTGCAGGCGGGTTCAGTGTGTTTTTGTGTCTTTTCGTGGCAAAGAATCATTTGGTCAAATCACGCCCAGTTTGCGGCCAACCTTGATGAAGGCGGCAACCGTGTGCTGCACCTGCTCCAGCGTGTGGCCGGCGGACATCTGCGTGCGGATGCGCGCCTTGCCCTTGGGCACCACCGGGTAGGAGAAACCGGTCACAAACACGCCTTCATCCAGCAAGGCAGCGGCCATATCGCCCGCCAGTTTGGCGTCGCCCAGCATCACCGGGATAATGGGGTGCTGGCCCGGCACCAGCGTAAAGCCGGCTTCGCTCATGGCACTGCGGAAGTAATCGGCATTGCGCTTGAGCTGGGCGCGCAGGGTGTCGCCTTCTTCAGTTTGCAGAATCTGCAACACTTTCAGGCTGGCGGCGGTAATGGCCGGAGCCAGGGTGTTGGAAAACAGATAGGGGCGCGAACGCTGGCGCAGCAGGTCCACGATAGGCTGGCGCGCCGACACATAACCGCCGGATGCGCCACCCAGCGCCTTGCCCAGCGTGCCGGTGTAGATATCCACACGGTCGGCCACGCCGCACAGCTCGGGGGTGCCGGCGCCGCGGTCACCGACAAAACCTACCGCGTGCGAATCGTCCACCATCACGATGGCGCCGTAGCGCTCGGCCACGTCGCACAGGGTTTTCAGGTCGGCGATGATGCCGTCCATGGAGAACACGCCGTCGGTCACCACCAGCTTGAAGCGCGCGCCAGCGGCGTCGGCAGCTTGCAGCTGGGTTTCCAGGTCGGCCATGTCGTTATTCTTGTAGCGGAAGCGCTTGGCTTTGCACAGGCGTACGCCGTCGATGATGGAGGCGTGGTTCAGCTCGTCCGAGATCACCGCGTCTTCTTCGGTGAGCAGGGTTTCGAATACACCGCCGTTGGCGTCGAAGCAGCTGGAGTACAAGATGGTGTCGTCGGTGCCCAGAAAGCCGGAAATCGCTGCCTCCAGGTCTTTGTGTACCTGCTGGGTACCGCAGATAAAGCGTACCGAGGCACAGCCGTAGCCGTAGTCGTCCAGGCCTTGTTTGGCCGCTGCAATCAGGCGGGCATCGTCGGCCAGGCCCAGGTAGTTGTTGGCGCAGAAGTTCAGTACGTCACGGCCACCACTCAGGGTAATACCGGCGCGTTGCGGGGTAGCAATCACACGCTCGGGCTTTTCAAAACCGTCGGCACGGATGTGCGCCAGCGTGGCTTGCAGATGGGCGAGGTAGGTATGGTTCATGGGCTATCCCTGTGGTGTGGCAGGTGCCTTACAACGGCACGACTGCAATGTTTCTGTCACCATTCTAGACCCCTGCCAGTGACATTATCAGGGACAGTTTCGCGCTATTTTGCGGGGGTGAGTGTTACCGTGCCGTGCGACAATAGCCGGCTGTTGATCACCCTGCCGTTCTACCGTGAGCCAGCCCGCCCCTACCCCGCAGTGCCGCCACTGCCAGCACTACTACATTACGCACGATGTGCGCTTTCCCTACGGCTGCCGTGCCATGCAGATCAAAAGCAAGCGCACGCCGACGCTGGATGTCCAGGAGGCCACCGGCCGCCCTTGCGTGATGTTTGCCGCAAAAGCAGCGCGCCAGCCATAAAAAATGCGGCCAGGGTTGGCCGCATTGCATGTCAGGGCGTGCGATAGCTTAGCCGCGGCGAATCACCCGTGCCGCATCCAGTGCGTAATAGGTAAGAATGCCGTCGGCACCCGCGCGCTTGAACGCCAGCAGGCTTTCCATCATGCATTTTTCTTCGTTCAGCCAGCCGTTTTGCACGGCGGCTTTCAGCATGGCGTACTCGCCGGATACCTGGTAGGCGTAGGTGGGCACCTTGAAGGTGTCCTTGATGCGGCGAATCACGTCCAGGTAGGGCATGCCGGGCTTGATCATCACCATGTCGGCGCCTTCTTCCAGATCCATCGCCACTTCGTACAGCGCTTCGTCCAGGTTGGCCGGGTCCATCTGGTAAGTGTATTTGTCAGCACTGCCCAGGTTGGCCGCCGAGCCTACCGCGTCGCGGAACGGGCCATAGAAGGCAGACGCGTACTTGGCGCTGTACGCCAGAATCTTGGTGTGGATAAAGCCTTCGTCTTCCAGCGCGCTGCGGATGGCACCGATGCGGCCGTCCATCATGTCGGACGGGCCCAGCACGTCGGCACCGGCGGCGGCGTGACACAGCGCCTGCTGTACCAGGATTTCGGTGGTTTCGTCGTTCAGCACGTAGCCGCTATCGTCCAGCAAACCATCCTGGCCGTGTACGGTATACGGGTCCAGCGCCAGGTCGGTCATGATACCCAGCTGCGGAAAGCGCGCTTTGAGTGCGCGCACCACGGTGGGAACCAGTCCGTCGGGGTTATAGGCTTCTTCGCCGGAGTTGTCTTTGCCGGTTTCGATAACCGGAAAAATGGACAGCATGGGGATGCCCAGCGCCACGGCTTCGGCGGCGGTATCCAGCAGTTTGTCCAGGCTCTGGCGCTTGACGCCGGGCATGGAGGCCACCTCTTCCTCGCGGCCCTCGCCTTCCAGTACGAATACCGGGTAGATCAGGTCGTTGGTGGTCAGCACGTTTTCACGCATCAGGCGGCGGGAAAAGTCATCACGGCGCATGCGACGCAGGCGGGTAGCGGGAAAGTAGCGATTGGCAAACATGAAGGTCTTTCAGCAAGAGGTGTCAGGACGGGCATGAAGATAGCAAAGCTAAGACCAGGCTGACAGCACTAGTTCAATACGATTTGCGGCAGCACAAGTTGGCCGCAATGCGGCCAACCCTGCACCTAGCGCTGTTCGGGCGGCGTGTCTTCTGCGGCCGGGGCGGCTTCGCCGGGGCGGCGATACGGGCTGCCATCCTTGCTGGACGGCGCATAGGTACCGGGCAGCACACCGGGCGGCAGCTTGCCATCGCCGGTCTTGCGCGACATGCGCGCCAGCGTGGCAATCACCGTGCCCACCGGGGCAACAATCATCAATACCCAGAACCAGGTGGAATGCAGCAGATCCATACAGGCCTCAAATAAAAAACGCCGGGTTTCCCCGGCGTGATGGTGTAGCGGATTGCAGCAAGGATATCAAACCTTGTCGTATACCGGTTGGCCGCCTTGCTTGCGCTCGGCTTCCAGATTGTCTTCTGCCTGGTGGCCAGTCCAGTAGTCGGCATTCTTGATACCCAGTTTTTCCGGGTGGAATACCGGGTCCAGGCCCTGTGCTTTCTGTGCTTCGTAGTCGCGCAGTGCAATAAAGGCCGGCTTCTGCAGCAACAGGATGGCAGCAATGTTCATCCACGCCATCATGCCCACACCGATATCGCCCAGGCCCCAGGCCAGGTCGGCGGTTTTCACGGTGCCGTACACCACGGTAGCCATGATGCCCACTTTCAGCACCAGGGTCATCCATGGGCGGTTTACCTTGCGGTTCAGGTAGGCAATATTGGTTTCGGCGATGTAGTAGTAGGCAATGATGGTGGTGAAAGCAAAGAAGAACAGTGCCACCGCCACAAAGATGGAACCAAAGCCCGGCATGATGTTTTCCATGGCGGTCTGGGTGTAGCCCGGGCCAGCGGCCACGCCGGCAATACCGGTATACAGCGCCTTGCCATCCGGGCCCTGCACGTTGTACTGGCCGGTAATCAGCAACATGAAAGCGGTAGCCGAGCACACGAACAGGGTATCAATGTAAACGGAGAAGGCCTGCACCAGACCCTGCTTGGCAGGGTGCGATACGGCAGCAGCCGACGAGGCGTGCGGGCCGGTACCCTGACCGGCTTCGTTGGAGTACACACCACGCTTCACGCCCCACTGGATCGCCATACCCAGGATGGCGCCGAAACCGGCATCCAGACCAAAGGCGCTCTTGATGATCAGGCTCAGCACGTGCGGCAGCTGGTCGATGTGCAGTGCCACGATCACGCAAGCCACAATGATGTAGCCCAGTGCCATGAACGGCACCACGATCTCTGCAAAGGAAGCAATACGCTTCACGCCACCAAAGATGATGAAGCCCAGCATCACGGCCAGCAGTGCGGCAGTTACGTTAGGGTCAATACCCAGCGCGTTTTGCAGACCGGCACCAATGGAGTTGGACTGGGTGCCTGGCAGCAGCACGCCGCAAGCAAAGATGGTAGCAATCGCAAACACGATCGCAAACGGCTTCATGCCCAGGCCTTTTTCAATGTAGAAAGCCGGGCCACCGCGGTACTCGCCATTGATCTTTTCTTTGTAGATCTGGCCCAGGGTGGATTCGACAAACGCCGAGCTGGCGCCCAGGAAGGCTACCATCCACATCCAGAACACGGCACCGGGGCCGCCAAAGGTAATCGCGGTAGCCACACCGGCGATGTTACCGGTACCCACACGGCCAGCCAGGGTCATGGCCAGCGCCTGGAAGGACGAGACACCACTGCTGTCGCTCTTGCCGTCAAACATCAGGCGGATCATCTCGCCAAAGTGGCGTACCTGTGCAAAGCGGCTACGGATAGAAAAGTACAGGCCCACACCCAGGCAAAGGAAAATCAGCCCTTTGCTCCAGATCCAGCCGTTCAGAAAATCAACTAACTCCTGCATGTTTGCTCCTTTGATGTCAGGTATTTGCTTTCCCACAAAGCCGGCAGCCTGGTCAGGGGCTACCGCATCGCGCAGGTCGTGGTCGCCTGCTTTGCGAAGCCGCAACCTTACTGAAACAACACCTGTAGAGCTAGATACCTGGATACATTAACCATTATTTGTCAGACAATCGCCGCTGAACGCACGATGATTGCCCAAAAACAAAAAAACGCACCGCGGGGAAACCCTAACGGTGCGTCTTGACTACAACAATATTTCGATAAGCTTAGCCGAAGAAATCCTTCAGCTTGTCCACAAACGACTTGGCACGCGGGGTGTGGGTAGCCACATCGCCCTGGCTAATAGCTTCGAATTCACGCAGCAACTCGCGCTGGCGCTCGGTCAGGTTCACCGGTGTTTCCACCACCACATGGCACATCAGGTCGCCGACATCGCTGCCGCGCACCGATTTCACACCTTTGCCACGCACGCGATAAACACGGCCGCTTTGCGTTTCTGCGGCAATCTTCACCTTCACCATGCCGTCCAGCGTAGGGATTTCCACCTCGCCACCCAGTGCGGCAATGGTAAAGCTGATCGGCATTTCGCAGTGCAGGTCTTTGCCATCACGCTCGAACACGCTGTGCTTCTTGACATGAATCACCACGAACAGGTCGCCCGACGGGCCACCGTTCTGGCCTGGCTCGCCCTCGCCGGACAGGCGGATGCGGTCGCCCTCGTCCACACCGGCCGGAATCTTCACATTCAGCGTTTTGTGGGTCTTTACCTGGCCAGCGCCGTGGCATTTATGACACGGGTCGGTAATCTGCTTGCCGCTGCCATGGCAGGTGGGGCAGGTTTGCTGGATGGAAAAGAAGCCCTGACTCATGCGTACCTGGCCGTGGCCGCCGCAGGTGGTGCAGGTCTTGGGCTGGGTGCCCGGCTTGGCGCCACTGCCGTGGCAGACATCGCAGTTTTCGTGCGAAGGAATGCGGATCTGCTTTTCGCAGCCGCGCGCCGCTTCTTCCAGCGACACTTCCATGTTGTAGCGCAGGTCGGAGCCACGGTACACATTGCTGCGCCCGCCACGCCCCCCCCCGCCGCCACCAAAGATGTCGCTGAAAATATCACCAAAATCAAAGCCGCCAAAGCCCTGTCCACCGCCGCCCATACCGGCTTGCGGGTCCACGCCGGCGTGGCCGTACTGGTCGTAGGCCGCGCGCTTTTGCGGGTCGGACAAGATCTCGTAGGCTTCCTTGCCTTCCTTGAACTTGTCTTCTGCTTCCTTGCTGTCCGGGTTACGGTCCGGGTGGTACTTCATCGCCAGCTTGCGATAGGCCTTCTTGATGTCGTCGTCCGACGCATCACGATTGACGCCCAGTACCTCGTAGAAATCCTTTTTCGCCATGCTGTATCACCCTAGCGCCAACCGGCAGGTTGGCCGCAATTGCTGGCAAACCCCTGCCCACATGCAGGAGCCTGCTTCTGAAAAGAAGGGCTACGCATCGTGCCGGGCCATGTACTTGTGCGCACCGCCGGGCCATTTGCTGCAGCCTGCGGCCAACCTTTGGCTTGGCCGCCCATCAAGGAAAAGGCACAGCGCCCCCGAAAGGGCCTGTGCCTTGCCGTTATCGTTGAAGCTTACTTCTTCACTTCTTCGAATTCGGCGTCTACGACGTTGCCGTCATCTTTCTTGCCATCAGCCTGTGGCTCGGCAGTGGCGCCTTCGGCACCTTTGTCGGCGTACATGTGCTCGGCCAGTTTGTGCGAGGCAGTCATCAGTGCCTGAACCTTGGCATCGATGGCTTCCTTGTCATCACCGCCAATCACTTCTTCGGCTTCTTTCAGCGCGGCTTCGATGGCGGCTTTTTCGTCCGCAGAGATCTTGTCGCCGTATTCGGTCAGCGATTTTTTCACGCTGTGAATCAGGCCTTCACCCTGGTTGCGGGCTTGTACCAGTTCGGACAGTTTCTTGTCTTCTTCGGCGTTCAGCTCGGCATCGCGCACCATTTGCTGGATTTCGTCTTCGGACAGGCCGGACGAAGCCTGGATGGTGATGTTGGCTTGCTTGCCGGTAGCCTTGTCTTTAGCAGACACGTGCAGGATACCGTTGGCGTCGATGTTGAATTCCACTTCGATCTGCGGTACGCCACGCGGTGCCGGCGGGATGTCACCCAGGTTGAACTGGCCCAGCGACTTGTTGGCCGCGGCTTTTTCACGCTCGCCTTGCAGCACGTGGATGGTTACCGCAGTCTGGTTGTCGGCAGCCGTGGAGAACACTTGCGACGCTTTGGTCGGAATGGTGGTGTTCTTCTGGATCAGCTTGGTGAGGATACCTCCCATGGTTTCGATACCCAGCGACAGCGGGGTCACGTCCAGCAGCAGTACGTCTTTACGGTCGCCCGACAGCACGGAGCCCTGGATGGCGGCGCCCACGGCGACGGCTTCGTCCGGGTTCACGTCACGGCGTGGCTCTTTACCGAAGAAGGCTTTTACCGCTTCCTGCACTTTCGGCATACGGGTCTGACCGCCCACCAGAATCACGTCGGTGATGTCAGCCAGCGATACACCCGCGTCTTTCAGCGCTACCTTGCACGGCTCGATGGAGCGCTGTACCAGGTCGTCTACCAGGCTTTCGAACTTGGCGCGGGTAATCTTCATGGCCAGGTGTTTCGGGCCGGTGGCGTCCATGGTGATGTACGGCAGGTTCACCTCGGTCTGGGTCGCGGAAGACAGCTCGATCTTGGCTTTTTCTGCGGCTTCTTTCAGGCGCTGCAGGGCCATTACGTCGTTCTTCAGATCAACGCCCTGTTCTTTCTTGAACTCGGTCACGATGTAGTCGATCACGCGCTGGTCGAAGTCTTCGCCGCCCAGGAAGGTGTCACCGTTGGTGGCCAGCACTTCAAACTGGTGCTCGCCGTCTACGTCGGCGATCTCGATGATGGAGATATCGAAGGTACCACCACCCAGATCGTATACGGCGATCTTGCGGTCACCTTCCTGCTTGGCCAGGCCAAAGGCCAGCGCAGCAGCGGTCGGTTCGTTGATGATGCGTTTTACGTCCAGGCCGGCAATACGGCCTGCATCTTTGGTGGCCTGACGCTGGCTGTCGTTGAAGTAAGCCGGTACGGTAATCACGGCTTCGGTCACTTCTTCGCCCAGGTAGTCTTCGGCGGCTTTTTTCATCTTGCGCAGGACTTCTGCGGAGATCTGCGGCGGGGCCAGTTCCTGGTCGCGTACCTTTACCCAGGCATCGCCGTTTTTGGCGCGCATGATCTCGAAAGGCATCATGTCGATGTCTTTCTGCACTTCTTTGTCTTCAAAACGATGGCCAATCAGGCGCTTCACCGCGTACAGGGTGTTTTTCGGGTTGGTTACCGCCTGACGCTTGGCGGGTGCACCTACCAGGATCTCGCCGTCTTCCATATAAGCAATGATGGAAGGGGTGGTACGTGCGCCTTCGGCGTTCTCGATTACTTTCGGGTTGCCGCCTTCGATTACGGCCACGCAGGAGTTGGTTGTACCCAGGTCAATACCGATAATTTTGCCCATGACTGGCTATTCCTTTCGTCAAACTTTGTCTCTTAAACCGCCGCGGGGTCGGCCGCAGCGGCCTGTTGTTTTGTCAGATATTGGCTATCGCCACAATTTCAAGAGGGACTCACACCACGCTGGCCTTCAGGCCTTGGGCTTGGCCACCACCACCATGGCCGGGCGCAGTACGCGGTCGGCAATCAGGTAGCCTTTTTGCATCACGCGCACCACGGTATTGGCTTCGGCTTCCGATTCCTCGGTGCTGATGGCCTGGTGTTTGTGCGGGTCGAGCTTTTCGCCCAGCGGGCTGATCTCGGTGATCTGGCCTTTCTCGAAAGCGGCGCTCAGCTGCTTCAGGGTCAGGTCTACACCGAACTTGAGTGTTTCAAACTGGCCGGACTGATCCAAAAGTGCCATTTCCAGGCTGTCTTTTACCGCCAGCAGTTCGGAGGCGAACTTCTGGGCGGCAAATTTCTGGGCGTTCACCACATCATCGGCAGCACGGCGGCGTACGTTTTCGGTTTCGGCCCGTGCACGCAGATACTGCTCTTTCAGTTCTGCAACTTCGGCTTCCAGTGCAGCGACGCGGGTTTCTGCGGTATCTGCCGCGTTGTCATTCGGGGCCTGGCCCTGATCAAGCACTTCTTCTGCTTGGATATTCTGATTTTCCTGCATGACGCTTCCATTTGGCTGAAGTCAAAAAGACCTTTTCCAGATAGGGGCATCGTGGTGGATTTCAAGCCCCCCTCAGCGGGCTTTTGCATGTGCGCTTCTTTGCCATTCTTTTCGCAAGTGCACCAAAACAAGCGTTCGAATCGGTTCGTTTGCGTGCACGATTGTTACCAATTGAAAACAAAGGATTTTTTTTTGCTGCACTGCACACTTTCCGATTTTTTTATGCTTAAATGTTTTCACAACAGCGCTACTGCACGGCCCGCCAGCCCCTTATCCGGGGTGGTTTCCGGCAGCCAGAGCCACCCCCAAATCCGGTGGCTGTAAGACGCAGAAAGGCCGGAACACCGGCCCGCATCAAGAGAAACTGGGAGTGCCGGCTTACCGGCAAAACGAAACTATCAAAGTGAAGGGTTTACCATGACTACTCGCGAACAACGCATCGCCGCCATTCAACACGACTGGGATACCAATCCGCGCTGGAAAGGCATCAAACGCGGTTACACCGCTGCTGATGTAGAGCGTCTGCGCGGCTCGCTGCAAGTCGAGCACACCATTGCCCGTGCCGGCGCCGAGAAGCTGTGGAATCTGGTGAACAACGAGCCGTACATCAACTGTCTGGGCGCGCTCACCGGCGGCCAGGCCATGCAGCAAGTCAAGGCCGGCATCAAGGCCATCTACCTGTCCGGCTGGCAAGTTGCTGCCGACAACAACGAATACGCTGCCATGTACCCGGACCAGTCGCTGTACCCGGTTGACTCGGTGCCGAAAGTGGTAGAGCGCATCAACAACGCTTTCACCCGCGCTGACGAAATCCAGCACTCCAAAGGCCTGGAAAAAGGTGCTGCCGGTTTCGTAGACTACTACGCCCCGATCGTAGCCGATGCCGAAGCCGGTTTCGGTGGTGTACTGAACGCCTACGAACTGATGAAAGCCATGATCCGCGCTGGTGCTGCCGGCGTGCACTTTGAAGATCAGCTGGCTTCCGTGAAAAAATGCGGCCACATGGGCGGCAAGGTACTGGTACCGACCCAGGAAGCCGTACAGAAACTGATTGCCGCCCGTATGGCTGCCGACGTATACGGCGTGCCTACCCTGGTAATCGCCCGTACCGATGCCGAAGCTGCCGACCTGCTGACCAGCGACTACGACGAAAACGACAAGCCGTTCCTGACTGGCGAGCGTACTGCCGAAGGCTTCTACAAGACCAAGAAAGGTCTGGAGCAAGCCATCAGCCGTGCTGTAGCCTACGCCGAATACGCCGACCTGGTATGGTGCGAAACCGGCACCCCGGATCTGGAATTCGCCCGCCGCTTCGCTGAAGCCGTGCACGCCAAACACCCGGGCAAGCTGCTGGCCTACAACTGCTCGCCTTCCTTCAACTGGAAGAAAAACCTGGACGATGCCACCATCGCCAAGTTCCAGCGCGAGCTGGGCGCCATGGGCTACAAGTACCAGTTCATCACCCTGGCTGGCATCCACAACATGTGGTACAACATGTTCGATCTGGCACAAGACTACGTGGCACGCGGCATGTCCGCCTACGTGGAGAAGGTACAGGAGCCGGAATTCGCAGCACGCGACCGTGGCTACACCTTCGTATCGCACCAGCAGGAAGTGGGCACCGGCTACTTCGACGACATCACCACCGTGATTCAGGGTGGCAAGTCCTCGGTTACCGCACTGACCGGTTCTACCGAAGAAGAGCAGTTCCACTAAGCTTTACGACATCAAACGGCGACTCGACCCCGCCGTCTGCGTCAAAAACCCCCGTCATCCGACGGGGGTTTTTCTTTTGTGCCCAGCGGCCAACTATCGCCATCGGCAATAGCAAGCCAACCCAAGCCCAAGACCAACAAAGCCCCCGTCCATGGACGGGGGCTTTGCGTGCGTCAGCTTACTGTCTTGCCGTCAGCATCAGGCTTTGTGCAGCAGCGAGCGCTGGCGCGAATAGCCAAAGTACACCACCAAGCCAATCAGTAGCCACACCGCAAAGCATACCCAGGTCAGCCAGGACAACTGGCTCATCAGGAATACGCAAAACACGATAGCCAGGGCCGGTACGTAGGGCACGCCCGGGCAGTGGAACTTGCGCGGCAGGTTCGGTTCGCGCTTGCGCAGTACGATGATGGCGGCGGCAATCAGCGAGAACGCCGCCAGGGTACCGATATTCACCAGCTCGGCCAGCGTACCCAGCGGTACAAAACCAGCGATCAGTGCAATGATGGTACCAATCAGCCAGGTTGCCTTATAAGGCGTGCCGTATGTCGGGTGGACGTCGCTGAAGATTTTCGGCAGCAGGCCGTCACGCGACATGGCAAACAGGATGCGGGTCTGGCCATAGGTCATCACCAGAATCACAGTCAGCATACCCAGAATCGCGCCCAGATCTACAAAGCCGGCAAACCAGTCCAGCTTGGCCACTTGCAAGGCCAGCGATACCGGGTGGTCGATACCCTTGAACTGCATGTACGGCACGATGCCGGTCATGATGGCGGATACCACCACGTACAGCAGCGAGCAGATACCCAGCGACCACAGCACGCCACGCGGAATGTCCTTGTCCGGGTTCTTCACCTCTTCGGCAGCACACGTTACCGCGTCAAAACCCAGAAAGCTGAAAAACACGATGGCCGCGCCATGGAATACGCCATCCATACCGTAGGGCAACGCCGGGCTCCAGTTGGCCGGTTTCACGTGCCAAACGGCCACGCCGATAAACACCAGCACCACCGCCACCTTGATCAGCACGACCACGTTGTTCACGCGTTTGGATTCTTTAATCCCGAACGCCAGCAGCGCGGTCACCAGCATGGCAATCACAAAGGCTGGCAGGTTGAATACGGTGTCCACCCCCGGGCGCGCGCCCGCCGCAGCGGTCAGCGCATCAGGCAGATGCACACCAAAACCGGCCAGCAGGCTCTGGAAGTAGCCAGACCAACCCACCGATACCGCCGAGGACGCCAGCAGGTACTCCAGCATCAGATCCCAGCCGATGATCCACGCCACCAGCTCGCCCAGCGTGGCGTAAGCGTAGGTATAGGTAGAACCCGACACCGGCAGCATGGCGGCAAACTCGGCGTAGCACAGGGCGGCAAAACCGCAGGCAATGGCGCCGATAATAAAGGACAGTACCAGGCCAGGGCCGGCCACCGTGGCACCGGTGCCGGTCAGCACAAAAATACCGGTGCCGATAATGGCGCCGATCCCCAGCATGGTCAGGTCAAATGCCGACAACTCCTTGCGCAGCGCCCCGGCGCCTTGCGATTCGGCCATCATTTGATGGACGTCTTTCTTGCGTAACAAACTCATTCTCTCATCCCTGTCCGGCCAATGAAAACGCGCCCTCGTGGGGCGCGTAAGCATCCGGATTTGTCAGTGTTGTTGTGGTCCACATGGCGCCCGCCGGTGTCAGGCTGGCGCGCAAGGGCGCGACTATGCCGCAGGGCCATGAGCGTTTTCAAGCCACGAGCCGGCCAGGCCATATTGGATACAGACTCCAATAATCAGATCTATGCCAAACCATCGCCCAGCCGTGCAGCATTCCGCCCTGAACCACAACAAATCCTGCACAACCCTGCCCAAGAGAGCCCAGATCGCCGTTTTGTTTCAATAAGTAGCACTTAATAGCGGCAATCTGCCAGGCCTATTCAGCCAGCGCGGTCACGCTATGCAGAAACAGCGGCAAGCCACCAGCGCTTTTATTGCCATAAAAGTAAAAAATGTTATCGATTTTTACGCCTGTTTCATTACCAGCCTTACCAGTACACTGGCAAAAAACCGGTGCAGGGTACGCATGCCACGCGACCATGACACCGTCAAAAACGGAGAGAGACATGGCGTTGCAACTGCCGCAAGGCGTAGAGATACTGGCCCCGGTCAAACCGGCTCATGAAGCGCTGTTCAATCGTGCTGCGCTGGACTTTATTGCCAGCCTGCACCGGCAGTTCGATGCCCGCCGGCGTAGCCTGTTGCTACAGCGCCAACAGCGCCAGGCTTTGCTTGACGCCGGCCACCTGCCCGACTTTCTGCCCGATACACAAGCCATCCGCGATGGCGACTGGCGCATCGCGCCCCTGCCCGCTGATCTGCAAGACCGTCGGGTAGAAATCACCGGGCCGGTAGAGCGCCGCGCCATGATCAATGCCATGAATGCCGGCGCCAGCTGTTTCATGGCGGATTTCGAAGACGCCACCAGCCCCGGCTGGGACAATATCGTGAGCGGGCACCAGAACGTGAGCGATGCCTGGCGCGGCACCCTGAGCTACCACAGCCCGGAAGGCAAGCACTACCAGCTGCACCCCACCCACGCCACACTGATGGTGCGCCCACGCGGCTGGCACCTGGCCGAAAAGCACCTGCGCGTTGACGGCCAGCCCGTCAGTGCCGCCCTGTTCGACTTTGGCCTGAGCTTTTTTCACCACGCCAGTGCCCTGCACGCAGCCGGAAAAGGCATCTACTACTACCTGCCCAAGCTGGAAAACCACCACGAAGCCGCGCTGTGGAATGATGTATTTGTCGCCGCACAGGCTGCATTGGGCCTGCCGACCGGCACCATTCGCGCCACCGTGATGATCGAACACATTCTGGCAGCGTTCGAGATGCACGAAATCCTGTACGCCCTGCGCGAGCACAGCGCCGGCCTGAATGCCGGGCGCTGGGATTACCTGTTCAGCTGCATCCGGGCATTTTGTCAGGCGCGGCACTTCTGCCTGGCAGACCGCGAACGCATCAGCATGACCGTGCCTTTCATGCGCTCCTACGCCCTGCTCTTGCTGAAAACCTGCCACCAGCGTGGCGCACCGGCCATTGGCGGTATGTCGTCCCTAGCGCCCAACAAGCACGATCCTGCGGCCAATGACCAAGCTATGGCTGCGATCTACCAGGAAAAGCAGCGCGAAGCGCGTGATGGCTACGATGGCAGCTGGGTAGCGCACCCGGCGCTGGTACCGCTAGCGCTGGATGCCTACCGCAGCGTGCTGGGCGATGCGGCCAACCAGCTGGAAAGGCAGCGCGACGACGTGCATATCAGCGCGGCAGACCTGCTGAACTTCCAGCCCGAAGCCCCCATTACCGAGCAAGGCATCCGCAACAATATCAGCGTGGGTATACAGTACCTGGGCGCCTGGATGAGCGGGCGCGGCTGCGTGCTGATTCACCAGCAGCTGGAAGAAGCATCGACTGCCGAAATTGCCCGCGCGCAGCTATGGCAGTGGGTGCACAGCCCCAAAGGCTATCTGGAAGATGGCCGCAAAATCAGCCTGAGCCTGGTGCGCAGCCTGGCCGCAGACGAAATCAACCGGCTGCACGCCGAATACGGTAGCCGCTGGAGCCGGCACTTTGATGATGCGGCGCTGCTGTTTGACCTGCTGGTCAGCAGCGAGGAATTTATCGATTTCTTTACACTACCCGGGGCCGAGTATCTGGATTAAGCCCACGCTGAAATAAAGCGACTACACAATTCGCCAGCATTCACCCCCTGCGGCCAACCTTGTTGGCCGCATTCTTTTTGTGCACGCACCACATTGGCACATTCTTCTTTATGGATACAATATTTGGAATATTATTGCTTTGCACAATCTGAAAGCCCGGCCACTTTGCCATATCATTGCGCAAATATCGCATTGCACAACACCCTGTCACGCCCCGGAGCTAGCAAGATGAGCATGATTGCCCGCCGTACCCTTCTGGCTGCAGCACTGGCTGCCAGCCTGCCGCTGTTTGCCCACGCCGCCGAACAAAAATCGGTCGCTGTTACCGCCATCGTGGATCACCCGGCACTGGATGCCGCGCGCAAGGGCATTGAAGACGAACTGAAAGCTGCCGGTTTCGAGCCGGGCAAACAGCTCAAATACCAATACCAGAGTGCACAGGGCAACCCGGCGACTGCCGCTCAGATTGCCAAAAAATTCGTGGGCGATGCCCCGGATGTCATCGTGGCCATCGCGACCCCTAGCGCCCAAGCTGCCGTGGCCGCCACCCGCAGCATTCCGGTGGTATTTACTGCCGTGACCGACCCGGTAGCCGCCAAGCTGGTTCCGAGCTGGCAGCCTTCCAAAACCAACGTGACCGGTGTATCCGACAAGCTGGCACTGGCCCCGCAACTGGACCTGATCGCCAAGATCAAGCCGGGTGCCAAGCGCGTGGGCATGGTGTACAGCCCGGGCGAGGTGAACTCGGTGGTGGTGGCCAAAGAGCTGAAAGCCGAACTGGCCAAGCGTGGCATGAGCCTGGTAGAAGCCCCCGCCCCGCGTACCGTAGACGTGGCCCCGGCTGCCAAGAACCTGATTGGCAAGGTAGACGTGCTGTACACCAGCACCGACAACAATGTGGTGTCTACCTATGAATCGCTGGTGGCCGTAGCACAACAGGGCAAGCTGCCACTGGTAGCGTCGGATACCGACTCGGTAAAACGCGGTGCGATTGCCGCCCTGGGCCAGAACTACTACGACATCGGCCGCCAGACCGGCAAGCTGGTGGTACGCATCCTGAAAGGCGAAAAAGCCGGTGCCATTGCACCACAAGTGGGCGAGAAACTATCGCTCAGCCTGAACCCGGCTGCCGCACAAAAACAGGGCGTCACCCTGAGCCCGGCACTGCTGAAAGAAGCCACCGACACCGTGAAGTAAGCCCGTCAGGCTGGCCGCACACCCTGCGGCCAACCTGCCCCCTACCGCGCAGCCACGAGCTGCGCGTTGCTATTGAAAGACCCGCATCATGACCCTGATCGCCCTGATGGGTGCCCTGGAAATCGGCCTGATCTTCGCCCTGGTGGCGCTGGGGGTGCTGATTTCCTTCCGCATCCTCGACTTTCCCGACCTGACCGCCGACGGCAGCTTCCCGCTAGGCGGTGCCGTAGCCGCCACGCTGATTGCCGGCGGGCACGACCCGTGGCTGGCCTGCGGCGTGGCCGCACTGGCCGGTGCCGCCTCTGGCTGGCTGACGGCCTGGCTCAACGTACGCCTGGGCATCTTGCAGCTGCTGGCGTCCATCCTGGTAATGATCGCGCTGTACTCCATCAACCTGCGCATCATGGGTGCACCCAATATGCCGCTGATCGGCAGCCCCACCATTTTCAGCCCGTTTATCGGTGACAATTTCGACATTGCCTGGCAAGTACAGCCGGCCATGTTGGCCGCACTGATCGTGGTCGCCAAGCTGGGGCTGGATGTGTTCTTTGCCTCGCAAGCCGGCCTGGCCATGCGCGCCACCGGCGCCAACGCCCGCATGGCGCGTGCCCAGGGTATTGCCACCGAACGCATGGTACTGGCCGGCATGGCGCTGTCCAACGCGCTGATTGCCGTGGCGGGTGCCCTGTATGTGCAAACCCAGGGCGGGGCGGATGTCTCGATGGGCGTGGGTACCATTGTGGTCGGTCTGGCCGCCGTGATTATTGGCGAAACCCTGCTGCCGTCGCGCACGCTGTGGGTCATTACCCTGGCTACCGTGCTGGGTGCCCTGCTGTACCGCCTGCTGATTGCGCTGGCACTGAACGCCGACTTTATCGGCCTGCAAGCGCAAGACCTCAACCTGATTACCGCACTGCTGGTGGGCTTTGCCCTGGTGCTGCCCAAGCTGAAGGCCAAGCTGGCCCGTAAACCCGGAGGAGCCCGCTGATGCTGCGCGCCGATACGCTGTTCAAAACCTTCAACCCCGGCACGCCGATCGAAAACCCGGTGCTGCGCGGCCTGTCACTGCAGATCGACAGTGGCCAGTTTGTCACCGTCATCGGCAGTAACGGTGCCGGTAAATCCACCTTCCTTAACGCGCTGGCCGGCGACGTGATCGTGGATAGCGGCAGCCTGCACATTGATGGCAAAGACGTGACCCGTACCCCGGGCTGGCAGCGCGCCGGGCTGGTGGCCCGCGTGTTCCAGGACCCGATGGCCGGCACCTGCGAAAACCTCAGCATTGAAGAAAACATGGCGCTGGCTTACTACCGTGGCCGCAAGCGCGGCTTTGGCCCGGCGCTGAACCGCAGCCTGCGCGAGCTGTTCCGCGACAAGCTGGCCACGTTGAAGCTGGGGCTGGAAAACCGCCTGCCAGACCGCATGGGCCTGCTGTCCGGCGGCCAGCGCCAGGCGGTCAGCCTGCTGATGGCCAGCCTGCAGCCGTCGCGCATCCTGCTGCTGGACGAGCACACCGCCGCGCTGGACCCGAAAACCGCCGCCTTCGTGTTGGAGCTGACCGACCGCATCGTGCACGAAAACCAGCTTACCGCGCTGATGGTGACGCACTCCATGCGCCAGGCGCTGGACCACGGCCACCGCACCGTGATGCTGCACCAGGGCCGCGTAGTGCTGGACGTAGCGGGGGAAGAGCGCAGCCGCATGCAGGTCACCGACCTGCTGGCGATGTTCGAAAAAACCCGTGGCGAAGCCATCGACGACGACGCCCTGCTGCTGGGCTGATCGCCGCCTGACACCAGACAAACCCGGCACCGATGGCCGGGTTTGTTTTATCTGGTCGCCCGCGCATGAAATCACGCTATCCGCGCTATTTCATGCCCGCCACACAGCAGAATGCGCTAGGGTAGAGAACCGGCAGCCTGCCGTACAGTCTGATTGTTTTTGACAAGGAAACCCGCCATGCGCCTGACGCTCCCCGCCCTGACCCTGTTGTGCACCCTGCCCGCGGCCGCCATGGCTGCCGACGCTGGCGTCACGGTACTGAACCTGTCCGCCAACGCAAGCCAGGAGCTGGCCAACGACGAAATCAACGCCAGCCTGTACGTACAAGACCGCCAGCCGCAGGCCAGCCAGCTGGCCGACCGCATCAACAAGGCGCTGAACCGCGCCCGCCAGGACGCCGAAGCCTACCGCAAAGTCACCTTCAGCAGTGGCAGCTACAACACCTGGCCGGACTACGACAAGAACGGCAAGATCATCGGCTGGCAAGCCCGTGCCGAAGTCAAACTGCGCAGCAGCGAGTTTGCCGACACCGCCGAGCTGATTGCCCGCCTGCAAAAATACATGGCACTGGAAGGCGTACAGTTTGGCGTATCCGACCGCAGCCGCAGCCAGGCCGAAGCGCAGCTGATTCCGCAAGCCATTGCCGCGCTGCAAGCCCAGGCCACCGCCGCGGGCAAGGCGCTGGGCAAACACCAGCAGCAGGTTACCGAGCTGAGTATCGGCAGCGCCCAGCCGCACTACCCGATGATGATGCGCGCCAAAGCCGAGATGGCCGCTGCGCCAGCAGCCGATGTGGCGCCGGTCAACTTTCAGCCCGGCCAGAGCATGATTCAGCTGAACATTAACGGCAAAGTAGAAATTCGATAACACTTTACACAGTATGCATAAATATTGTGCTATGTTGCTGCCTAAGCTATGCGCTATAACGCACTCATTCCACTCACTCTTTTGACGGCTACCCATGAAACTGATCGCCTCGCTAACCAGCCCCTACGCCCGTAAGGTGCGCATCGTCCTGGCAGAGAAAAAGATCGACTGTCCACTACAGCTGGATATTCCGTGGGAAAGCACGTCCACCGTGGCCGACTTCAACCCGCTGGGCAAAGTCCCCGTGCTGCTGATGGACGACGGCAGCAGCCTGTACGATTCGCGCGTGATCGTGGAATACCTGGACACCATCTCGCCGGTATCGCGCCTGCTGCCGCAAGACAAGCGCCAGCTCATCGAAACACGGCGCTTCGAAGCACTGGCCGACGGCATCTGCGATGCCGCCGCCAATATCGTGGTAGAAGGCCGCCGCCCGCCGGCGCAGCAAAGCCAGGAATGGATAGACCGCCAGCACGGCAAAGTCACCCGTGGCCTGGCTGCGCTGTCGGCCATGCTGGGCGAGCGCCACTGGTGCAACGGCGAGAGCTACAGCCTGGCCGATATCGCTACCGGCTGCATGCTGGGCTATCTGGACTTCCGCTTCCCGCAGCTGGCATGGCGCGATAGCTACCCCAACCTGGCGCGGCTAGCCGACAAGCTGGCCGCCCTGCCCAGCTTTGCCGATACCCTGCCGCCAGCGGGCTAAGCAGGTACGCCCCCGCTCAACGCCGCGCCTGTCGCGGCGTTTTGTTTATCGATGCTGCCCCGCAACACGGCAACACCGCCGTGCTTGACGCCGTCCTGCTGCCGTGTTTTTATAAAGCCCATGAATACCAAACACGCATCCGCATTCTTCTTTTTTTCCTGGTGGCGCCTCTAACGGCGGCACCGCGGTTGCGTACGTAAAGCAAACCCGGGAGCAGCTGACAAAGCGCCCGGGTTTTTCACACCAAGCAGCACCCTCCCCAGCGCCTACTCAGCCTCCCCGATATCACGGAGATCGGCATGAGCTTACTGGACACAGTTTCCCCCCAAGACATCATTCTTACCGGTGACCGCACCACCGGCCCGCTGCACCTGGGCCACTACGTAGGCTCGCTGCGCAACCGCGTCATCCTGCAAGACCGCTGCCCGCAGTTCCTGCTGCTGGCCGACGCCCAGGCGCTGACCGACAATATGGGCAACTACCTGAAAGTACGTGAAAACGTACTGGAAGTGGCGCTGGACTACCTGGCCGTGGGCATCGACCCGGCCAAGAGCACCATTTTCATCCAGAGCCTGGTACCGGAGCTGACCGAGCTGGCGTCCTACTACCTCAACCTGGTCACCGTGTCGCGGCTGGAACGCAACCCCACCATCAAGGACGAGATCAAGCTGCGCGGCTACGAGCGCGATATCCCGGCTGGCTTCCTGACCTACCCTGCCGCCCAGGCCGCCGACATCACCGCCTTCAAGGCCACCATCGTGCCGGTAGGCGCCGACCAGATCCCCATGATCGAGCAGACCAACGAAATCGTGCGCCGCTTTAATGGCAGCGTAGCCGGGCCGGTACTGGTAGAAGCCCGCGCCGTGGTGCCCGACGCCGGCGCCCGCCTGCCAGGCGTAGACGGCAAGGCCAAGATGTCCAAATCGCTGGGCAACGCGCTGACCCTGGGCGCCAGCGCCGACGACATCAGCCAGGCGGTCAAAATGATGTACACCGACCCCAACCACCTGCGCGTGGCCGACCCCGGCCAGGTAGACGGCAATGTGGTGTTCACCTACCTGGACGTATTCCACCCCGACGCCAACCGTGTGGCCGAACTGAAAGCCCACTACCAGCGCGGCGGCCTGGGCGACGCGGTGATCAAGCGCGAGCTGGAAGACATCCTGCAAGCGCTGCTGGCACCGATTCGCGCCCGCCGCCAGCAGTACGCACAAGACCCCGGTGCCGTGCTGGCCATGCTGAAGGAAGGCACGCAAAAAGCCCGCGCCGTGGCCGCGCAAACGCTGGCCGAGGTCAAGGCCGCCATGGGCCTGAACTACTACTGAACCGCCCATGCGGCCAACATCAAGGTTGGCCGCAGCCGCCACCACACCACTGTATCAAGGAGCAGAAAATGGAATGGGTTTACCAATGCCGCAACCTGGACGAAGTCCGTACCCAGATCGATAGCCTGGATCGCGCCATCGTCAGCATGATCGCCCACCGCGGCCTGTACGTGCAGCAAGCCGCCGCCTTCAAACACAACGATGCCGAAGTAGAAGACGGCAAGCGCGTGGACCAGGTGATGCGCCGTGTCACCCGCCTGGCCGGCGAGCTGGGCGCCGACGCCGCCCTCACCGCCAAGATCTACCGCACCATGATCGCCCACTTCATCGAAAGCGAACGCGAAGAACGGCTGCGCCTGGTCGCCACCCAGGAGGCGCGCGCATGAACGACGACGGCTCTGGCTTTTCCACGGTGCGGTGGCACACCACCGCACCAAAACAAAAAAGGCGACACCCACACGGTGCCGCCTTTTTTCATACCAGCCGTGCGCATCAGGACAGTGCCAGCGCGCCGGCCAGCGTCCACATCACCGTGCCCACCACGCCATCCAGCACCCGCCACGACAGCGGCCGCGCAAACAACGGCGCCAGCAGCCGCGCACCATAGCCCAGCGCAGTAAACCACAGCACCGACGCCGTACACGCCCCCAGCGCAAACCACAACTTGCCCTCGCCCGCCTCTTGCCCGCCGATACTGCCCAGCAGCACCACGGTATCGAGGTACACGTGCGGGTTCAGCAACGTCAGCGCCAATACTGTCATCAGCGCCACTTTCAGTGATACCGCATTGGCGCCGGCGGCAATCTGCAAACTATCATTGGCCAGCACCGCCCGCCAGGCACGCAGGCCGTACCAGAACAAAAACGCCGCCCCGCCCCAGCGTGCCGCCTCCAGCAGCAGCGGGCTGTGCTGGATCAAGCTGCCCATACCGGCCACGCCGGCCACAATCAACACCGCGTCGCACAGCATGCACACCAGCACCGTGGGGCCGATGTGCTGGCGCAACAGGCCCATTTTCAGTACGTGCGCGTTTTGCGAACCGATGGCCATGATCAGGCTGGCGCCCAGGCCCAGGCCCTTGAAGTAGCTGGCTGTCAGCATGGTGTTCTCCGTGGTGTCAGGTTGGCCGCCAGTATCGCGGTGCCACGCGTACAACAACAGCAAGATTAAATTATCTTGGCTATCATTAATCTAGCTTCACTTACACCGGCACGCACAACATGAAACTCGACCCCAAGCACTGCGAAGCCTTTCTGGCCGCGCTGGACAGCGGCAGCTTCGAACAAGCCGCGCAAGACCTGCACCTCACGCCATCGGCCATCTCGCAGCGCATCCGCGCGCTGGAAGAAGTGCTAGGCAAGCCGCTGCTGGTCCGCAGCCGCCCCTGCCGCGCCACCCGCGAAGGCCAGCTGCTGCGCCAGCACCTGCAACGCGCCGCGCTGCTGGAAGCCGACCTGGCCGCCACCTTTGCCGGCGACGACAGCGCCATGCTCAGCGTGTCGCTGGCGGTCAACGCCGACAGCGTGGCCAGCTGGTTTCTGCCGGCGCTGACACCGTTCCTGATCCGCGAGCGCGTGCTGCTGGACGTGATCGTGGACGACCAGGACCACACCTATACCCTGCTACAAGCCGGTATGGCGCTGGGCTGTATCTCCACCGAGCCGCAAGCCATGCGTGGCTGCAGCGCCAGCCCGCTGGGCGTGATGCGCTATCAGGCGCTGGCCAGTGCCGACTACCACGCCCGCTGGTTTGGCGGCGGCGTCAGCCGCGACGCACTGCGCCGGGCGCCGGTGATGATCTACAACCACAAAGACCGGCTGCAGGCCGACTGGCTGCTACAGCACTTCGGCCTGCCGGACGACAGCTACCCCTGCCACTTCCTGCCCGCCTCCGACCCCTATCTGCAGGCGGTAAAGCTGGGGCTGGGCTGGGGCATGCTGCCCGACGTGCAGCTGGCCGCCAGCGGCCTGGCCGACACCCTGCTGCCACTACAGCCCGACAAACCGGTAGACGTGGCGCTGTACTGGCACCACTGGCAAGTACAATCGCCCCGGCTGGCGCGCCTGAGCGACGTGCTGGTGGAAGCGGCACGGGCGGTGTTGCGGTTGACCTTAGCTTGAATGCGACCAAGCCTGTTCGCACCGGCCTATGCCATGCTGCTACCATGACGCTATCCAGACTTGAAAGCCACCACCATGCCCCCGCTGCACCACCTCGCCCTTGCCGCTGCACTGGCCGCCATCACCCTGCCTGCACACGCCGTGCTGCCACCGGCCTACCTGTCGGTACCCGACTTCAAGCAATGCCTGAGCGAACAAAACGAAGGCAGCTATAGCAGCTGGTGCCAGCCAGCGAAAAAGCCGAAAGCCTGCCCGCGTACCAGCTGGCGGCAGCTACGCGCGCTGCAAAGCGATGACGCCATACCGGCTTGCCGGGCGAAATAAGCGCCCCGCCACAACCGATCCGGCCAGCAAACAATAAAAAGCCGCCCGTTTTCACGGGCGGCTTTTCCATATCAAGAACAACTGCAAGCTTACTGCTGCACGGGCCCTGCCTGCGCCGGGGCGCTGGCCTGTTCGGCCGGTTTGGGCAGCAGGCGCTCCATCAGCTGGCCGGTATTATGTTGCGGCATGGGCAGCAGGTGCAGGCTGGCCCAGCCCAGGCCCAGCAGCAGCGCGGTCATGGCGCCGCCTTTGACGATAAAACCGTAGGCCCAGCCCACCAGCTGGCGGTTTTTCAGCGCAAACAGCAGCGACAGCGGCGGAATGAAAAAGGTCAGGCTGCCCCACACGATGCGGCCATTGTTGAGCGCGGCCATGGTCACGCCCAGGCAGCCCAGGTAGAACACGGCCACGCTGCCGGCAAACAACAGGCCAACAAAGGCGACAAAGAGGGTAATCAGGGTTTCCATGCTTGCTTTCGGTTCGGGTTAAGGTTGGCCGCCGTGGCGGCGGTGGTGCTAGCCGGCTAGCTGCAGGCCGTCCCAGGCCACGCTGACGCCGGGCGGGCACTGCGCTTGCAGCGCATGGTATTCCAGCTGGTGCGTCATGTGGATAAGCCAGGTCTGTTTTGCGGCCAACCTTTGCGCCCAGTCAAGCGCGGCGGCCACGTGCAGGTGTGACGGGTAGGGTTCCGGCCGCAGGCAGTCCAGAAACAGGGTGTCCAGGCCAGCCAGCAGCGGCAGGCTGCTGTCGGGGATAGCAGACAGGTCGGTCAGCCACGCGGTATTGCCGATGCGCCAGCCCAGGCAGGGCCAGCTGGGGCCGTGCTGCAGCGGGATCGGCGTGATGGTAACGCCGGCCAGCTCGAATGGCGCGTTGACGCGCTCGGTGCGCAGCACGGGTTTGTCCCACACCGGCGACGGTGGTGCCAGCGCGTAGTCGAAACGGCTGCTGATGTTGTCCAGCGTGAAGTCGTTGCCGTACAGCGTAATCGGCCCCTTTTTCACGTAGCAGAAGGCGCGCAGGTCGTCGATGCCGTTGAGGTGGTCGGCGTGCGGGTGGGTGTACAGCACGGCATCCACGCGGGTAATGCCCTCGCGCAGCGCCTGCTGGCGCAGGTCCGGCCCGGTGTCGATCAGCACGCCGGTGTCGCCGATGCGCACGTAGGCGCTGCAGCGGGTGCGGGTGTTGCGCGGGTCAGTGGACGTACACGTGGCGCAGCGGCAGCCGATGGCGGGCGCACCGCCGCTGGAGCCGCAGCCCAGCACTGTCCATGTCAGCTGCGTCATGCGGCCCCCTTATGCGCCGGTGCGCTGCGCCTTGGCAAACAGGCGGAAGTAGTTGTCGGTGGTGGCCTCGGCCACCTGCTCGAAGCGCAGGCCGCGCAGCTCGGCGATGTGCTCGGCCACGTGTTTCACATAAGCCGGCTCGTTGGTCTTGCCACGGTACGGCACGGGTGCCAGGTAGGGCGAGTCGGTTTCTACCAGCAGGCGGTCCAACGGCACTTTCTGCGCCACTTCTTTCACGATGGCGGCGTTCTTGAAGGTAACAATGCCGGACAGCGAGATGTAAAAGCCCAAGTCCAGCGCGGCGCGGGCGATGTCCCAGGTTTCGGTAAAGCAGTGCATCACGCCGCCCACGGCGTCGGCACCGTGTTCGCGCATCATGCGCACGGTGTCGTCGGCGGAGCTGCGGGTGTGCACCACCAGCGGCAGGCTCACGCGGCGCGCGGCGCGGATGTGCGTGGCAAAGCGTTCGTGCTGCCAGGCAAGATCGCCCTCGCACCAGTGGTAGTCCAGCCCGGTTTCGCCAATGCCCACTACCTTGGGGTGGGCGGCATGGGCGACCAGTTCGTCTTCGCTGAATTCTTCGGCGTCCGGGTCATCCGGGTGGATGCCGACGGTGGCAAACAGGTTGGCGTGGGCTTCGGCCAGGCCGATGACTTCGGGGTACTTGGGCCGGCTCACGCCGATGACCATGGCGTGGCCCACGCCGTTGGCGGCCATATTGGCCAGCACCTCGGGCATGCGCGCCGCCAGGTCAGGAAAATTGATGTGACAGTGTGAATCAACCAGCATGGTGTTCCAATCATCAGGCTGCCCACCTTGGCCGCACGGCGCGGGCGGGCAGCGCCGTATTACATGGTGTGGGTGGGGCGAGTGGAGTTCAGCGCGCCGCCGAGCAGGGTTTCGATGCGGTCGCGCGCCTGCTTGCCGGCGTCGCCGGTGGCAAACTCGATGCCGACGCCCTGGTTGCGGTTGTTGTTGGCACCGGCCGGGGTAATCCACGCTACCTTGCCCTGCACCGCCACTTTTTGCGGGTCGTCCAGCAGGGTCAGCAGCAGGAATACCTCGTCACCCAGGTTGTAGTCGCGGGCGGTGGGCACAAAAATGCCGCCGTTGCGCAAAAACGGCATATAGGCGGCGTACAGGGCGCTACGCTCCTTGATGGACAGCGATAGCACGCCGGGGCGGCCGGCGTCGTGCTTTTCTGGCTTGTTGGCTGCGTTATCCATATGCAGGGTACCGGTTGGGTTGGGTCAGGCGGCCTTGTTGCTAAAGGCCTTGATGTAATGCATCAGCAGGGCTTCCAGCTGCAGGCGCGTTACCAGCGTGTGCTGGCCGAACGGCACCAGGGCATTGAGCTCGCGCTGGCAGGCCATCAGCTTGTGTATGTCCAGCCGCGGCAGCAGGCGCTGCTGCGCGTCCTGCATGGCGGGATAATAGCGAAGGCTGCCGGCCAGCTTCAAACTGGCCAGGTCGTGCAGCCATTTGCCCAGCCATTGCAGCGGCAGCGCCAGTGGCAGCTTGTGGCGGTCCAGCTTTTCTACTGCCGCCAGCAGGCTGGCCAGCGCGGGCTGGGTAAGCGCTTGCACAAAGTCGCGGCGCAGGGTGGCCAGCTCGGCGTCGTGTTCGAATATCGGCATGCCACCGTGAAACGCCAGCTCGTCCCCGGCGCTGTCCACACCCTGCTGCTGCAGCCAGGCCAGCGCCACGGCAGGCTGCGGCGCGGTCAGCGGAAACTGGCGGCAGCGGCTCTTGATGGTGGGCAGCAGGCGCTGCGGGGCGCCGCTTACCAGCAGGAACACCACGTCGGCCGGCGGCTCTTCCAGCACTTTCAGCAAGGCGTTGGCGGCGGCCGGGTTCAGGCTTTCGGCGGGCTCTACCACCACCACGCGGCGGCCGCCACGGTGCGAGCTGAGGTGGGCAAACTCGATGACGGCGCGCACGCCGTCGATCTTGATCACCGGCAGCTTGCGCTTGGTGGCCTTGCCTTCTTTGCCGTCGTCGTCTTCTTCGTCTTGCGCCGGGGCCAGATGGCGGTAGTCCGGGTGATTGCCAGCAGCAAACCAGTGGCAGGCCTGGCACTGGCCACAGGCGTGGTAGCCGGCGGCAGGTGCTTCGCATAGCAGTGCCTGGGCGACCTGATGGGCAAACTCGCTCTTGCCAATGCCGGCCGGGCCGGTAAACAGCCAGGCGTTAGGCAGGCGGGCGAACTCTGCGGCCAACCTTTGCCAGTCATCGTGCTGCCACGGGTAGTGCATCAGGCCTCCTGCAGGCGCGCCAGCGCAGCCGCAATGTGTTGCTGGATGGTGTCGATATCGCCGCGGGCGTCGATTACCACGAAGCGGCCCGGGTTGGCCTGGGCGCGGGCCAGATACATCTGGCGCACACGCTGGTGGAAGTCTTCACGCTCGCGCTCGAAACGGTCTGGCAGGCGGCTTTGCGACAGGCGGGCCTGCGAGACCTCCAACGGCACATCCAGCAGGATGGTGAGGTCGGGCTGCAGGCCTTGCTGTACCCAGTGTTCCAGAATGGCAATACGCTCGGCCGGCACGCCACGCCCCCCGCCCTGGTAGGCGAAGGTGGCGTCGGTGAAACGGTCGCTCACGACCCAGCGGCCGGCGGCCAGGCTGGGGCGGATCAGCGACGACACCAGCTCCTGGCGGCTGGCGAACATCAGCAGGGTTTCGGTATCCAGCGTGGCTTCGGTGTCGATATCCAGCAGGATCTCGCGCAGTTTTTCGCCCAGCGGGGTGCCGCCGGGTTCGCGGGTAAATACGGTGTCGATACCGGCTTGTTCCAGGTAGCGGCGGATAAAGGCCAGATGGGTGCTCTTGCCGGCACCATCGAGGCCTTCCAGCGTAATGAAGCGCGCCTTGGACATTACTTGCCTTTCTTCAGGATGTAGTCGCGGACGGCGGCATTGTGCTCGTCCAGCGTCTCGGAAAACTGTGAGGTGCCGCTGCGGTCGCCTTTGGCCACAAAATACAAGGCGCGGCTTTGGGCCGGGTTGGCCGCAGCGTCCAGCGCGGCGCGGCCAGGCAGGGCGATAGGCGTGGGCGTGAGGCCGGCACGGGTATAGGTGTTGTAGGGCGTGTCGCGGCGCAGGTCGGCCTTGGTGATATTGCCGTTGTAGCGTGCGCCCATGCCGTAGATGACGGACGGGTCAGTTTGCAGGCGCATGCCGATCTTGAGGCGGTTTACAAACACACTGGCCACCATGGGGCGGTCGGCCTCGTGCGCGGTTTCTTTCTCGATCAGGCTGGCCATGGTCAGCAGCTGGTACGGGGTGGTGTACGGCAGGTCGGCCGCGCGGGCTTCCCACACCGTTTGCAGCTGCTGCTGCATGCTCTGGTAGGCTCGGCGGTAAATGTCCAGGTCGCTACTGCCGGGGGTGTAGAAGTAGGTGCTGGGGAAGAACAGGCCTTCGGCACTGTCGCCCGGTACGCCCAGCTCGGCCAGCAGGCGGCTATCGCTCCAGCCGGCGGTGTCCTGTGCCAGGTCGTCTTCCTTGCGCAGCGCGTTGCGGAACTGGGCAAAACGCCAGCCTTCGATGATGGTGACGCTGGACTGGTCCGGGTGGCCATCGGCAAAGCGGTTCAGGTACTGCCACATGGCGGTGGCACCGCCAAACTGGTACAGGCCGGGCTTGAGCTTGCGATCTACGCCCATCATGCGCGACAGCGCCACCATCACGTAGCGGTTACGCACCGCGCCGTCGTCTTCCAGCGTGCGGGCCAGCTGGCTCATGGTGCGGTTCAGGCCCACGGTCACGGTGTAGGGTTGGCGATCGGGGGTGACGGGCACCACGATCACCCAGGCCAGCCACAGCGCACACAGCGCGGCCAACAGGGAAAACAGCCGGAGGACAGGTCGTATCATCGGTAGGAAAAAAGCTATCAGCTGGCATCTGCCAAAACCGCCAGATCATACCATGCAGGGCCACACCCTGCAGGGCTCAGGCCTGTGGCTCGCGCACCAGGTGGTAGGCAGCTTCCAGCTCGGCAAACGCCGTGCGCCGCAAGGGGACGCTGCCTTCGGGCAGCATCAGCTGCAGCGGCAGGCTGCCCTGCTCCCAGGCTTGCCAGTCGGCGTCGGCCGGCTGGCGGCCGTCGGGGCGGCAGATCAGCTCGCACAGCGCCAGCAGGTCGCGGTCGTCCACAATGGCCAGCTCGCCGCCCAGCTCCACAAACAGCCGCCCTTCTTCGTCCAGCCAGGCCAGGCGGGCGCGGTCGGCGGCCATATCCGGCATCAGCGCCCAGACATCGGCGTGGCGGCAGGCCACATAGGGCGCCGCCTCGTGCGCCACATACACTTTTTGCGGGCCATTCTGCACGTAGTAGCGCCCCTCGCCGTCGCGCGCGTAGTTGCGGCGAAAGAAATCCACCATCGCCGGCTGTTTCAGCAGGCTGTCGCGCAGCCACCACTGCCCGCGGGCGTCCAGGCGCAGCCAGCCGTACACGGCGGGCACATTCGGCCATTTATCCATGGCCGCCAGTACCAGTGCATCCATATCGTTTCCCTAGTTTGCGCGCAGCACTTCGCTGGGCGGGGTGTGCGTAACGCGGCGCATCAGCGGCCACGCCGCCAGCGCGACCACCGCCCCCCCCGCCAGCATGCCCAGTGGCAGCAGCCACAGGTTCAGTGCCAGCGGCAGGTTGAACAGCTGTACTGCCACCAGTGCGCCCAGCGCCATGGCGCCGCCACCGGCCATCAGCCCGGCCACGCCACCCAGCCAGGCCAGCTCGGCCAGCAGCACACTGCGCACCTGGCGGCGCGAGGCACCCAGTGCACGCAGCAGCGCCACGTCGTACAGGCGCTCGTCGCGAGTGGCGGCCATGGCCGCCCACAGCACCAGCACGCCTGCGGCCAACGTTAACGCGAACATGGCCTCGATGGCCAGCGCCAGGCGGTCGATCACCGCGCGTACCTCGCGCACGATGGTGCTGATGTCTACCACGGTAACATTGGGCAGCGCCGCCACCAGCCGGTTATTGAAACCGGCATCCGGCGCACGGTAGCTGGCGATGTAGCTGGCGGCCTGATCGCCCATCCAGCCGGATGGCGCAATCACGAAAAAGTTGGGCTGAAAGCTGTCCCACGCTACCTTGCGCAGGCTGGTGACCGGTGCCTGCCAGCGGGTACCGGCAATATCAAAGGTCAGCGTATCGCCCTGCTTCAGGCGCAGGGTGTTGGCCAGGCCCTCCTCCAGCGAAAACTGCGGTGTGCTGCTGCCCGGCTGCCACCACTGGCCGGCAACGATCTGGTTGCGCGGGTTGGCCGCATCGCGCCACGACAGGTTGAACTCGCGCTCCACCAGCCGCTGCGCGCGCTCGTCCTCATAATCGGCTGGCTTGACCGGCTTGCCGTTGATCTCGGTCAGCCGTGCGCGGGTCATGGGCAATGCTTCGGGCGCGCTGCGGCCAACCTTGGCAAACGCCTGCGCCAGATCGCTACGCTGCGGTGCCTGCAGGTTGATCAGAAAGGTATCCGGTGCATCCGGCGGCAGCGAGCGCTGCCAGGCGCCGATCAGGTCGTCGCGTACCACGGTCAGCGTCAGCAGCGCCAGCAAGCTGACCGACAAGGCGGCGATCTGGATCACCGCCAGCCACGGCCGCCGCGCCAGGTTGGCCGCACCGTGGCGCCAGCCCACTGCGCCAGCCAGCGGCACGCGGCGCAACAGCACCACAATGCCCCAGGCCAGCAAACCCACGGCGGCCAGAAAGCCAGCCAGGCCAGACAGTAACCACAGCGCCAGCGGGCCGTCGCCAATCTGCCAGGCGGTGAGCCCCAGCAAGGCCACCAGTGCCAGTAGCGGCGCCAGTAGCGAGCGGCTGCCTGCCGGCACATCGGCGCGCAGTACCGCCATCGCTGGCACGCGGCGCAGCGCCAGCAGCGGCGGCAAGGCAAAGCCGGCCAGCAGGATCAAGGCCGACAGCGGCCCGGTGAGCCACGCCAGCCAGCCTGGCGGCGGCAGGCCGTCACCCAGCCATTGCCGCGCCAGATAAATCAGCACGGCCTGCACGCCGAAACCGGCCAGCGTGCCCAATACACCCGCCAGCAAGCCCAGCCACAGGAACAGGCTGCCCCATACCGTGGCCACCTCGGGCGCGGTTTGCCCCAGCGCACGCAGCACCGCCACGCTCTGCCAGTGGCGCGACAGGTAGCGCCGCACCGCCAGCGCCACCGCTGCGGCCGACAGCGTCACCGACAGGATGGCCGTCAGGCCGAGAAAACGCCGTGCCCGCTCCAGCGCACTGCGCACTTCCGGGCGCGCCTCTTCGATGTCTTCCAGCCGCGTGCCGGGCTTGAGCTGCGGCGCCAGCCAGTCGCGGTAGGTTTTGACCTGTGCCGCATCGCCAGCCACTAGCAGGCGGTAGCGAATGCGGCTGCCGTCCTGCACCAGGCCGGTGGCGGCCAGGTCGGCGTGGTTCAGCAGCACGCGGGGGATAAAGTTGAACACGTCTACCGCGCCGTCCGGCTCGCGCAACACTTCGGCGGCCAACACAAAGCTGCGGCTGCCCAGGCGCACGCTGTCGCCCAGCTGCAGGCCCATTTTTTGCAGCAGGCGCGCATCGGCCCACACCTCGCCCGGCGCCGGGCTGTAGACGCCCAACTTCACGCCCTGACGGGTGCGGATCTGCACCTCGCCGCGCAGCGGGTAGCCGCTGGCCACGGCTTTCAGGTTGGCCAGCACGGCTTGCTCGCGGGCAAACACCATAGACGGAAAGATGACGGTAGGCACCTGCTGCAGCCCCTGCGCCTGCGCGCGTTGCTGCCAGGCGGGCTCGGCCGGTGCGCGGCTGTTCACCACCAGGTCGGCGGCCAACAGCTGGCTGGCCTGGCGCGTGAGCGCACTGTCGATACGGTCGGCAAAAAAGGCCACACTGCTCATGGCCGCTACGGCCACCAACAGCGCCAGCGCCAGCACGGTGAGCTCGCCGGATTTCAGCTCGCGCCGCAGCAGGCGCCAGCCCATCAGCCACGATAAGCGCTTCATGCTTCACCCCGTGCCAGCACGCCGGCGCTAAGGCGATAGACGGCGGCGCAGCGTGCGGCCAACGTGGTGTCGTGCGTTACCAGCACCAGCGCGGTGCCGGCTTCGGCGTTCAGCTCGAACAGCAGCTCGATGATCTGCTGGCCGGTGGCCGGGTCCAGGTTGCCGGTGGGTTCGTCGGCAAACAGCAGCGCCGGGCGCAGCACAAAGGCACGTGCCAGCGCCACACGCTGCTGCTCGCCGCCGGACAAGTGGCGCGGGTAGTGGTCCAGCCGGTGGCCCAAGCCCACGCGCCGCAACATGGCGGCGGCAGCATGACGCGCATCGGCACGGCCGGCCAGCTCTAGCGGCAGCATCACGTTTTCCAGCGCGGTGAACTGCGGCATCAGCTGAAAGTTCTGGAACACAAAGCCCACCTGCTCGCGGCGCAGCAGGGCGCGGCCGTCCTCGTCCAGGCCGGAGAGCGGCTGGCCGGCCAGCCAGACTTCACCGGAACTTGCGGCATCCAGCCCTGCCAGAATCGCCAGCAAGGTGGATTTGCCACTGCCGCTGGCGCCCACGATGGCCACACTCTCGCCGGCGGCCACCGCCAGGCTGGCATCGTGCAGGATGGCCAGCTGCTGGCCGTGGTAGCTTACTTGCCGGGTCACTGCCTGGGCGCGCAGAATCGCGCTGTTTACCGAAGAGGATGTCATGTTGATGATCAAGCGCTATGTGTTGTTGGCCTGCCTGTTGGCCGCACCGCTGGCTCAGGCCGGCAAGATTGTGGTGTTCGGCGACAGTATTTCCGCCGCCTACGGGCTGAACCCGGCACAGGGCTGGGTGAGCTTGCTACAAAAGAAACTGGGGCCACAGCACCAGGTTGTCAATGCCAGCCTGAGCGGTGAAACCACCGCCGGCGGCCTGTCGCGCCTGCCGGGTGTACTGCAGCAGCACAAACCCGACGTGCTGGTGCTGGAGCTGGGCGGTAACGACGGCCTGCGCGGCCTGCCGCTAGGCGAGATGCAGGCTAACCTGAACCAGATGGTACGCCTGGCACAATCGCAAAAAACCCGCGTACTGCTGATAGGCATGGCACTGCCACCGAACTATGGCCCCGAGTACGGCAACAAGTTCCAGACCGTCTTCCGCGAGGTAGCCAGCGCACGCAAGGCTCCGCTGGTGCCTTTGCTGGTGAAGGGCTTCGAACGCGACCTGGGCAAGTTCCAGCCGGACGGCATTCACCCTGCTGCCAGCGCCCAGGGGCAGATGCTGAGCAATGTTTTACCTGCTTTGCTGCCTTTACTGCCGAAATCCTGACGCTGCCGCTGTTTTCTGGCGGGAACGCAGCGTTTCTGGCCAGACTTTGCCATGTTCATGACGTTGCGGTTACGCTGGGGTGGGCGCTATTGCCTGCCCGGCCTTGCTGCCGGCCCACCTCCCCTCCCACAAGGAAACGTCATGCTGGCCGCACTCGCCCCCACCCTGGGGCGCAAACTGCTTTCCCCTTTTCGCGGCTTGCCCGCGTCTGTCTACATCCAGATCGCCGCCACCCTGATCAACACCATGGGTGGCATTGCCAAGCTGTTTTTGCCGCTGTTTTTCCTGGAACGCTACCAGCTACCCTACACCCAGATCGGCCTGCTGATGAGCTGCTACGGCCTGGGTATGTTTGCCGGCTCCTACCTGGGCGGCGCGCTGACCGACCGCTACGACAGCCGCCAGCTGGCTACCGTGCTGCTGCTGGCCAGCGGCGTGCTCACCCTGAGCCTGGCACTATCGCTGCCGGTATGGGTGTACATACCGCTACTGGTCGTCACCGGCCTGGCCGACGGCAGCTTTCGCCCCTGCAATATGCGCCTGGTGCTGGAGCCGTGCTCACTGGCGCAGCGCCCCACGGCGCAGGGGCTGTACCGTATGTCGTTCAACCTGGGCACCTCGCTGGCCGGCATTACCGGTGGCCTGCTGGCGGTCTATGGCTACCATTGGGTATTCGTAGCGCAGGGGTGCGCCAGCTTGCTGGCCGGGCTATGGGTGTGGGCCGCCTACCGCCGCCTGGGCGGCGCGGCGCCGCTGCATATCGCCAGCCAGCAGGGCGACGAAGGCCAGGCCTCGCCGTGGCGCGATGCCGACTTTCTGCGCTTCATGCTGGGCTTATTGCTGATCGTGGCGGTATTCGACCAGATGTACGGCACCATGGGCTTGTACCTGCGCGAACACTACCAGCTGGGGCCGCAGTGGATCGGCTACCTGTTTACCCTCAATGGCTTGATGGTGGTGGGCATGCAGGTGTGGGTGGCGCGGCGCATCCACACCTGGGGCATTGTGCGCTGTTCGCATGGGGCGGTGCTGTTGCTGGGCGGCAGCTACCTGTTACTGAATATGGGCACCCATATTGTGTGGCCGATTCTGGCCATGGTGGTACTGACCTTGGGCGAGGTGTTGCTGTCGCCCACGTGGTCCACCGTGGCGATGCAGTGCTCGGAAGGACGCCAGCGCGGCCGTTACCTGGGCATCTACAGCGCCGGCTGGGGTGGCCGCACACTGTATGCTCCCGCAGCCGGTACCTGGTTTTACGGCCAGTACGGCGGCGCCATGCTGTGGTGGGCCTGCGCTGCCATCGCACTGCTCACCGTGCTGATCCAGCACCGCCCGCTGCAGCGCCTGCTGGCACGCTGACACGACACGCCACCATGCAAAAAGCCCCGCTTGCGCGGGGCTTTTGACATCCTGCGGCCAACCTGGCGGCTGGCGGGGCAGGATTACAGGTCTTTGGCGTTCTCGGCCAGGTAGGACGCTACGCCTTCGGCGCTAGCGGTCATGCCTTTTTTGCCTTTGTTCCAGCCAGCCGGGCACACTTCGCCGTGCTCTTCGGTGAACTGCAGGGCATCAACCATGCGGATCATTTCGTCCACGTTGCGGCCCAGCGGCAGGTTGTTCACTACCTGGTGCTGTACCACACCGGCTTTGTCGATCAGGAAAGAACCACGGAAGGCCACGCCACCGTCGGCTTCTACATCGTAAGCCTTGCACAGTTCGTGCTGGATATCGGCAACCAGGGTGTAACCCACTTGGCCGATACCACCTTTTTCTACCGGGGTGTTGCGCCATGCAGCGTGGCTGAACTGGCTGTCGATGGACACGCCGATCACTTCTACGTTGCGGGCTTTGAATTCAGCCAGACGGTGATCAAAAGCGATCAGCTCGGACGGGCACACGAAGGTGAAGTCCAGCGGGTAGAAGAACACCACGGCGTATTTACCGGCAGTGGCTTCCTGGAAGGAGTAGTTGTCTACGATCTGACCATCGCCCAGCACGGCGGAGAAGGTTTTTTCACCAGCAAAAAACGGGGCTTGTTTGCCTACGAGTACGGCCATGAAGATCTCCTTGGGAAAACATTTATCGTAATAAGGCCGGTTTGTCCGGCTGCTGCGGCGGTTATAAAGCAGGCCTTTGCCAGGCTCAAATTGAAATTGCCAATTCTAGCCATAGCAGATGGCAATGACCGCTACGCTACTGCAGTTAAATGACGCCAGCGTGACCCTTTATCAAGCCCTTGGCGCATAAAAAACGGGCCCCACATGGGGCCCGTTGTTGCGTGCATGCCGCTTGCGGCCAACCTTAGGCGGTAGGCTCGGCTTTCTGGCGCAGGCGCAGGTTCAGTTCGCGCAGCTGCTTCTCGTCTACCGCATTCGGTGCATTGGTCAGCAGACACTGTGCACGCTGGGTTTTCGGGAAGGCAATCACGTCGCGGATGGACTCGGCGCCAGCCATCAGGGTCACCAGACGGTCCAGACCGAAGGCCAGGCCGCCGTGTGGCGGGGCACCGAACTTCAGGTTGTCCAGCAGGAAGCCGAACTTGTTCTGCTGCTCTTCCGGGCTGATCTTCAGTGCGGCGAACACCTTTTCCTGTACGTCAGCGCGGTGGATACGCACGGAGCCGCCACCGATTTCCCAACCGTTCAGCACCATGTCGTAGGCACGTGCCAGGCAAGCACCCGGGTCGGTGTCCATCAGGTCTTCGTGGCCTGGTTTCGGGCTGGTGAACGGGTGGTGGCAGGCGGTCCAGCGGTCGGCGTCTTCGTCGTGTTCGAACATCGGGAAGTCTACGACCCACAGCGGGCGCCATTCGCGTACGAAGTAGCCGTCTTTTTCGCCACGCTCGTGACCGATCTTGATACGCAGTGCGCCGATGGCTTCGTTCACCACTTTGGCTTTGTCTGCGCCAAAGAAGATGATGTCGCCGTTCTGGGCACCGGTACGCTCGATGATGGCTTGCAGGCCGGCGGCGGACAGAAACTTGACGATAGGCGACTGCAGGCCTTCTTCGTTCAGTTTAGTCACGTCGTTGACCTTGATGTAGGCCAGGCCCTTGGCGCCGTAGATGCCGACAAACTGGGTGTAGTCGTCGATCTCTTTACGCGACAGGGTGGCGCCGTTCGGTACACGCAGGGCCACGACACGACCGTTGGCCATGTCGGCGGCGCCACGGAATACCTTGAATTCTTCCGACTTCATGACGTCGGTCAGTTCGGTAAATTTCAGGCTCACGCGCAGGTCCGGCTTGTCGGAGCCGTAGTAGAACATGGCGTCGCCGTAGGTCATGCGCGGGAACTTGCCCAGCTCCACGTTCATCACGTCGCGGAAGATTTCCTGCGCCATGTTTTCGGTGATGTCCATGATCTGGTCTTCGTTCAGGAACGAAGTCTCGATATCGATCTGGGTGAATTCCGGCTGGCGGTCGGCACGCAGGTCTTCGTCACGGAAGCATTTGGTGATCTGGTAGTAGCGGTCGAAGCCGGCCACCATCAGCAGCTGTTTGAACAGCTGTGGCGATTGCGGCAGGGCAAAGAATTCGCCCGGGTGCACACGGGACGGTACCAGGTAGTCGCGGGCGCCTTCCGGGGTGGAGCGGGTCAGCATCGGGGTTTCGATGTCGATGAAGCCCTGTTTGTCCAGGTGGTTACGCACCCCCATGGCCACGCGGTAGCGCAGGCGCAGGTTTTTCTGCATGGCCGGGCGACGCAGGTCGATCACGCGGTTGGTGAGGCGTACGTTTTCGGACAGGTTTTCGTCGTCGATCTGGAACGGCGGGGTGGCTGCGGTGTTCAGGATCTCGATGTCCTTGGCCAGGATTTCGATCTCGCCGGAGATCATTTTGCTGTTGGCGGTGCCAGCCGGGCGCTCGCGCACGATACCGGTAATGGACAGCACAAATTCGTTACGGGCGCTATCGGCAGTCTTGAACGCCTCCGGGGTATCAGGGTCGATCACCACCTGCACCAGACCTTCACGGTCGCGCAGGTCGATAAAGATCACACCGCCGTGGTCACGGCGACGATGGGCCCAGCCTTTTACGGTAACGGTCTGGCCGAGAAATTTCTTGTCGATAAGTCCGCAATAATCGGTACGCATTGCAATGCCTTTGTGTTGAATTCGTTGATGGATTTCCAGACAGGGAGCGAAGCCGGGTTGGCCGCATGCGGCCAACCCTGTCAATTTCGTTCGTCGCTTTCCTGTTTGCGCACGTCGGCGGGCGCAGGCGGGGCAACCACACCCATGGAAATCACGTATTTCAGGGCTTCGTCCACGCTCATCTCAAGCTCGCGCGTGTCGCGCTTGTGCACGATGATGAAGTAGCCCGAGGTAGGGTTCGGGGTTGTCGGCACGTAAACGCTGACAAAATCCTCTTCGCCCAGCTGTTGTTTGACTTGGCCGGCCGGTGTGCCGGTCTGGAACGCTACCGTCCAGGCGTCCTGGTGCGGAAAACGTACCAGCAGCGCCTTGCGGAACGCCTGGCCAGAGTCGGACAGCAGCGTGTCTGACACTTGTTTTACGCTGTTGTAGATGGTGCTGACCACCGGGGTACGGGTCAGGACCAGGTTCCACAGGTCCAACAGCTTCTGGCCCAGCACGTTGGCCGCCATGAAGCCGGTACCCAGCAGAATGACAAAAGCCAGCACCACGCCCAGCCCCGGGATATCAAAGCCGAACAGGCTTTCCGGGCGCCACATGCGTGGCAGCAGGTTGATGGTCTGGTCCAGCGTACCGATGATCAGGTTCAGCACCCATAGCGTTATCGCTACCGGCAGCCAGATCAGCAAACCGGCAGCCAGGTAGCCGCGCAGGGTCATCTTGATATGTTTCATAGGGCCTCAGGCGCAACCGCCACTGCCGCAACCGCCGCCACCACCACCACAGGCGGGACCGCTGCCATTTTTGAAATCGGTGACATACCAGCCATTGCCTTTGAGCTGGAAACCCGCCGCAGACAGCTGCTTGCTGTACTGGTTGCTGCCACAGGCCGGGCACTGGGCAATCGGGTCATCGCTCATTTTTTGCAGATGTTCCTTCTGTGCACCACAGGCTTCACAACGGTATTCATAAATCGGCATGTTTTACCACTCCAACCGCAACTACGATGACATAATCAGGTAAATATTGCAGTGCATCAAATCGCATCGCAATAAACAGGCTCATGATAATGGGGCCAGATGCACACAACGGCAAGCCTGATCCCGCACAAACGGGTGATTATATCCGACTGATACGCCAATACAAAAATCGGATTCATGGCAGCGCAACATAGGCGCTGCAGCATGGGGCGCGCCACCTTCCATCGTTACCCGAACCGGAGTTTGCAATGACCACATCCCACCTGCCGCTCGCCGGCAAACGCGGCCTGATTGTTGGCGTGGCCAACGAACACAGCATTGCCTACGGCTGCGCCAAAGTCATGCGCGAGCTGGGCGCCGAGCTTGCCATTACCTACCTGAACGACAAGGCGGAGCGCTTTGTGCGCCCGCTGGCCGAGGGGCTGGATGCCAGCCTGATCCTGCCGCTGGACGTAAAACAGGATGGCCAGCTGGACACCGTGTTCGATGCCATCCGCGACAGCTGGGGTGGCCTGGACTTCGTGGTGCATTCCATTGCCTTCTGCCCGATGGACGACCTGCACGGCCGCGTCACCGACTGCAGCAAAGACGGCTTCCTGCAAGCCATGCGCGTATCGTGCTACTCCTTCATCGAAATGGCCCGCCTGGCCGAACCGCTGATGGTGAACGGCGGCGCCCTGCTGACCATGAGCTACTACGGCGCCGACAAGGTGGTAGAAAACTACAACATCATGGGGCCGGTTAAAGCGGCGCTGGAAAGCACCACCCGCTACATGGCACACGAGCTGGGCAGCAAGGGCATTCGCGTGCACACCATCTCGCCCGGCCCGCTGAAAACCCGCGCCGCCAGTGGCATTGCCCACTTCGACAAGCTGATCGACGACGCCATCGAGCGCGCACCGCAAAACCGCCTGGTCAGCATTGAGGACATCGGCCAGACCGCCGCCTTCCTGGCGTCCGACGCCGCCCGCGCCCTGACCGGCGAGGTCACCTACGTGGATGGCGGCTTCAACATCATGGCGTAAGCCTGCTACCCGGCGTGGCAGGCCGCCTGCCGCGCCGGGTATTGGCAATGGCGGCACCTACCCCCAGCCCAAGGAACCCAGCCATGACCCGTGACGACCACGCCTTTAGCGACATTATCGAACAAGCCCAGAGCAACGGCCCCCGCCCCATGGCCGTGGCCCACCCGTGCAGCCCGGAAGCCCTGCTGGGCGCCGTGGAAGCCGCCGAACACGGCATTGCCACCCCTATCCTGATTGCCCCGCGCGCCAAACTGGCCAAACTGGCAGCCGGCATGGACATCGACCTGGGCCGCTTTGAAACCATCGACGCCGAACACAGCCATGCCGCTGCCGAGCGCGCGGTAGAGCTGGTACGCGAAGGTTTTGCCGACAGCCTGATGAAAGGCAGCCTGCACACCGACGAATTCATGAGCGCGGTGCTGGACCGCAGCAAGGGCATCCGTACCGACCGCCGCATCAGCCATGTGTTTGTAATGAAGGTAGAAAGCTACCCGCGCTACCTGTTCATTACCGATGCCGCCGTCAATATCGAGCCCGACCTCACCACCAAGCGCGATATCTGCCAGAACGCCATCGACCTGTGCCACGCCCTGGGCATTGCCCGGCCCAAGGTGGCGATTTTGTCTGCGGTGGAAACCATCAACCCCAAGATCCGCTCTACGCTGGATGCCGCCGCACTGTGCAAAATGGCCGACCGCGGCCAGATAAAAGGCGCCGTGCTGGACGGCCCGCTGGCATTTGATAATGCCATTTCGCACGCAGCAGCAGATACTAAGGGTATCGAGTCGGATGTAGCGGGCGAGCCGGATATCCTGCTGGTACCCGACCTGGAGTCCGGCAATATGCTGGCCAAGCAGCTGACCTACCTGGCCGCCGCCGCCAGCGCCGGTATCGTGATGGGCGCACGCGTACCTATCGTGCTGACCAGCCGCGCCGACGACGCCGCCGGGCGCCTGGCCTCGGCCGCGGTGGCCAACTTGTACGCCGCCCACAAGCGCGCAGCCGGCCAGAAAAACACGCCATGACACAAGGGGAAAGCATGGGCAAAGCACTGATCGCCATTAACGCGGGCTCGGCCACGCTGAAGTTCCGCGCCTACAGCAGCGACGGCAAGACCCTGCTGGCGCGCGGGATGGTAGACCACTTTGGCCGCGACCATGCCTGCCTGGAGCTGGAAAAAAGCGGCAAGCGCTACACACAGCCGCTGGGTAACGGTAACCGCGACGAAAATGTGGCGGCGGTGCTGAACACGCTGGCCGATCACGACCTGATGCCGCTTGCCGTGGCGCACCGCGTAGTACACGGCGGCCTGCATTACCGCAGCCCGGTGGTGATGACGCCCGAGGTGGTGGACGACCTGTCGGCGCTGATCCCGCTGGCGCCGCTACACCAGCCGGTGAGCCTGTCGGTCATGCATGCCTTTGCCAAGCTGGACCCGCACCTGACCCAGATCGCCTGTTTCGACACCGCCTTCCACTGCGGCCAACCTGTGGTGGCCACGCGCTTTGGCATTGCCCGCCACTGGCACGAACAGGGCCTGCGCCGTTACGGCTTTCACGGCCTGTCCTACGCGGCCATTACGCGGCGCCTGCCCGAGCTGGGCCTGGGCGACAGCAAGGTGGTGGTGCTGCACCTGGGCAGCGGGGCCAGCGCCTGTGCCATTCATGCCGGGCAGAGCGTGGCCTCCAGCATGGGTTTTTCGGCGCTGGACGGGCTGATGATGTCTACCCGCCCCGGCACGCTAGACCCGGAAGTGGTGCTGTACTGGATGGAACACGAAGGCATGGACATCGCCGCCGTACGGCAGGAGCTGTACAAGCAATGCGGGTTGTACGGTGTGTCTGGCGGCCTGTCCAGCGATATGCGCGAGCTGCTGCAGGCCAAGACCGATGAAGCACGCGAGGCGGTGGAGCTGTTCTGCTACCGCGCCGCACGCGAGGTCGCCTCGCTGGCCACCGCCATGAAGGGGCTGGACGCCATTGTGTTTACCGCCGGCATTGGCGAGCGCTCGCCGGAAATCCGCAGCCGCATCCTGAAACAGCTGGCGTGGCTGGGGTTCGAGGCCGACCTGGCGGCCAACCTGGCACAGTCCTACCGCATTACCAGCCCGGCCAGCCGCCTGCACGCCTACGTGATGGCCACCGACGAAGAAGGCGAAATGGCGCGCGAAGCCGCTGCGCTTTTGTGCGGGGATGTCGAGCTATAGCCTGCAGCACACCATACGACACAGCCCCTGACGGCCACGTTGGCCGCAGGGGCTGTCATTTTTGTAGCGTAGTGCTCAGTTACTCAGCCAGTCGGTCATCATCAGACCAAAACCGACACCACGCGAATGGTGGTTGTAATCCAGCAGCGATTCACCGTAGCCATCAAATGCCTGCACATAGCCGCGCAGGCGGCCAGCCACCGGGAAGGTCCAGTCCAGCTGCAGCGCGCCTTTGCCACTACGCGGGTTATAGCGGGCGGTAGCGCCCAGGGTATGGCGGTTCCAGCGGTAGATGGCCTGCACATCGCCATGCCCCATATAGCGCAGCAGGTCGGGGTTATCGTCATCCTGCTTGTTTTCCGGCAAGCGGTACCACCAGCGCCCGGTCAGCGACACATTCCCGTTTTCCGCCCCGGCCATGACATACAGGCGGTTCCAGCTACGCGATAGCGGGTCGGTCTGGCCATTGGACTGATGCAGCACCCCTACCCCGGCCATGCGCATGCGCCAGTCGCCTAGCTGGAAATGCCTGGGCAGCGGGGTGGTCAGCATCAGCTCCGGCTCGTAGTCGGTTTCGCGAAACGGCGACGACTGCTTCTTGTTATACATCTGCCAGTGCGACTGCTGGGTATAGCCAAACCACAGGTCCGCCGGCGTACCCAGCACGTTTTCCCACATCTTGCTCTTGAACGATATCTGGTACTTGACCTCGACATTGCTCATTTTCTGGCCAAACAGGGTTACCGGCTCTTGCGTGGGCGAGCCAGGCCGCACATTGGGCGAGGCCTGGTACCAGGCAGGCAGCATGTAAGTCGGCTTGTGTGCACGCAGCACAAAGGTGCCCAGCTTGTTGTCTTCGTCCAGGTCCCACTGGTTGGACAAGGTACTGTGCTGGCTGCTGGTGATGAGCGGCGGCGGAGCGCTGCTAGCGGGGGCGGCCAAGTCGGGCGGTAGCAATGTTGCCGCCAGCGGGGCCACCATCGGGGCGGCAGGTGGCACCACAGGGTTGGCCGCAGCGGCCAGCTGGTCGTAGCAGGCCAGGCGGGCAGTCGGCTCGGCCAGGCCGGCGCACGCTTGCAGGCTGGCGTGGCTGCCGCTGTCGGCCCAGGCCAGCGGCGACAGCAACAGGGGAAGCAGTTTTCGCATCATGTGTGGCACGCTTTTAAAGAAGTGGCAGACAGCCAGACCGTGGCAAAGTGCCAGCCCAGAAACACAAAAGGCCCCGCGAATGCGGGGCCCTTGCGTATTCTTTGCCGTTACAGCAGATTAGGCAGCCATTGCCTTGATCTGTGCGGACAGACGGCTCTTGTGACGAGCTGCCTTGTTCTTGTGGAACACGCCTTTGTCAGCCAGACGGTCGATTACCTTGGTCGAAGCCTGGTATACAACCTGAGCAGCGGCTTTATCGCCAGCTTCTACGGCTTTGATAACTTTCTTAACTGCAGTGCGGAATGCAGTACGCAGGCTGGCGTTGTGCGCGCGCTGCTTGAGAGCCTGGCGTGCACGCTTGCGAGCTTGTGCGCTGTTAGCCATGTGTTTCTCCTGATGAGCGGAATCTGAAACCGGCGATTCTAAGCCTTAACATCTGGTTTTGCAACAACAATCCCCCCCGCGTAAACTGTGGGCCTGAATACTCCAATTTACTGTCTGATTTTACCCAAGAATGAACCTACTTAACGCGCTGGCAAAAGTCAGCAGCATGACCATGGTTTCGCGTGTTCTGGGCTTTGTACGCGACGCCATCATTGCCCGCGTATTTGGTGCGGGGCTCGCTACCGACGCCTTTTTCGTGGCCTTCAAACTGCCCAACCTGCTGCGCCGCATCTTTGCCGAGGGCGCCTTCTCGCAGGCCTTCGTGCCGGTACTGGCCGAGTTCAAAGAGCAGCGCGGCGAGGCGGAAACGCGGGTGTTCCTGTCGCACATCACCGGCACGCTCACGCTGGTGCTGATGGTGGTCACCGCGCTGGGCATGTTGGCCGCGCCGTGGATTATCTGGCTCACCGCCCCCGGTTTTGCCAGCAACCCGGACAAAGTGGCGCTCACCAGCGACCTGCTGCGCATCACCTTTCCGTACATCTTGTTCATTTCGCTGTCATCGCTGGCCAGCAGCGTGCTCAATACCTGGAACCGCTTTTCGGTACCGGCGTTTACCCCCACGCTGCTGAACGTATCGTTCATTCTGTTTTCGCTGCTGCTGACACGCTATTTCGACCCGCCGGTACTCACCCTGGCGTGGGCGGTATTCTTTGGCGGCATCGCGCAGCTGGCCTACCAGCTGCCCCACCTGAAAAAACTAGACATGCTGCCCATGCCGCGCCTGAAGCTGCGCGACGCGGCGGTATGGCGGGTGATCCGCCAGATGGGCCCGGCCATTTTCGGCGTGTCCATTGCGCAGATCTCGCTGGTGATCAACACCATCTTCGCGTCCTTCCTAGTATCCGGCAGCGTGTCGTGGATGTACTACGCCGACCGCCTGATGGAATTCCCCACCGGTGTACTGGGCGTGGCGCTGGGCACCATCCTGCTGCCATCGCTATCCAGGCACGCTGCGCGTGGTGCGGCCAGCGCCGGCGAGTTCAGCCAGCTGCTGGACTGGGGCATGCGCCTGTCGCTGCTGCTGGCCATCCCATCCAGCGTGGGGCTGGCGGTGCTGTCGCAGCCGCTGATCGCCACCCTGTTCATGTACGGCAAATTCAGCGCCCACGACGCCGCCATGACGCAGCAGGCGCTGATTGCCTATTCGGTAGGCCTGCTGGGGCTGATTCTGGTGAAGGTGCTGGCACCGGGCTTTTACGCGCGCCAAAACATCAAGACCCCGGTAAAAATTGCCCTGGTCACCCTGGCCGCTACCCAGCTGATGAACCTGGCCTTCATCGGCACGCTCAAGCACGCCGGGCTGTCGCTCTCCATTGGCCTGGGCGCCTGCCTGAACGCCGGTCTGCTGTACTACCAGCTACGCAAGCACGCCATCTACCAGCCCGCCGCAGGCTGGCCTGCCTTCCTGCTCAAGCTGCTGCTGGCGGTCGCGGTGATGGCAGCCACCCTGCTGGCGCTGCAGCACGTACTGCCTATCGATTGGCACGGCCACAGCTGGCAGCGGGTGATGTGGCTCACCCTGCTCGTGGCCGCTGGAGCTGCCTCCTACTTTGCCGCCCTGCTGGCCATGGGCATACGCCCGCGCCAGTTCATGCGCCGTACCACCTGATACCCCGGCAAGCCCGACAAGCTTGCCTACAATAAAGCTGGCGGCGGCCCCAACGGGTACGCCGCAGCACGAGGACCCATCATGACCCCGACTTACACCCCGGAATTTTCGCCGCTAGGCAAAAAAGTAGACTACCAGGACCAGTACGATAACAGCCTGCTGTTCCCCATTGCCCGTCAGCAAAAGCGCGACGAGATCGGCGTGGCCGCCGACGCCCTGCCCTTTGCCGGCGTGGATCTGTGGACCGGCTTCGAGCTCTCGTGGCTGAACGCGCGCGGTAAACCGCAGGTGGCCATTGCCACCTTCCGCATCCCGGCCGACAGCCCTAATCTGGTGGAATCCAAATCGTTCAAGCTGTACCTGAACAGCTATAACCAGACGCGCATCGCCAGCTGGGAACAGGTACAAGCGCAGCTGGCCATGGACCTGTCCAACGCCGCCGGCGGCAAGGTAGAAGTCAGCCTGCTGGCCCCGGCCGACTTTGGCCGCGAGCAGATGGCCGAGCTAGCGGGCGAGAGCATCGACGAGCTGGATATCGAGATCGACAGCTACGCCCCCTGCCCGCAGGCGCTGCACGCCGATGCGGCCAACGTGGTCAGCGAAACCCTGTGCTCGCAGCTGCTGAAATCCAACTGTCTGGTGACCGGCCAGCCAGACTGGGGCAGCGTGCAGATCAGCTACACCGGCCCGCGCATCGACCGCGAAGCCCTGCTGCGCTACCTGATCGGCTTTCGCCAGCACAACGAATTCCACGAGCAGTGCGTGGAGCGCATCTTTACCGACGTACTGGCAGCCTGCGCACCGCAGCGCCTGACCGTGTACGCACGCTATACGCGGCGCGGTGGCCTGGATATCAACCCGTGGCGCACCAACGATGCCGCCGCCGTGCCGCCAGCCAATACCCGCACCGCGCGCCAGTAACAAGGTTGGCCGCAAGCGGATTTTGTTAGAATCACCCCGTTGGTTTTGGCCACGCCCCAACCCGTCTGACCAGGCAGCTTTTCTGCCCTGTTCGTGCTTTTCGTGGGGTTCGTGGCAAATGTCTCTTCCCCTATAGAACTTTAGGTAAACCATGGCTCAATACGTGATGTCCATGCTCCGCGTGAGCAAGATCGTCCCCCCCAAGCGCCAGATCATCAAGGACATCTCCCTGTCCTTCTTCCCCGGCGCCAAAATCGGCCTGCTGGGTCTGAACGGCGCCGGTAAATCCACCGTGCTGCGCATCATGGCCAATGTGGACAAAGAATACGATGGCGAAGTACAGCACCTGGCCGGCGTGAAAATCGGCTACCTGCCGCAAGAGCCGCAGCTGGACGCCGACAAAACCGTGCGCGAAGAAGTAGAAAGCGGCATGGGCGACGTCATGGGCGCGCAAAAGCGCCTGGAAGAAGTCTACGCAGCATATGCCGAGCCGGACGCCGACTTTGACGCCCTGGCCGAAGAACAAGCCCGCCTAGAAGCCATCATTTCCGCCGGTGCCGGTGACAATATCGAACTGCAGCTGGAGCTGGCCGCCGACGCGCTGCGCCTGCCGCCGTGGGACGCCAAGATCGGCCCGCTGTCCGGTGGTGAAAAACGCCGCGTAGCCCTGTGCAAACTGCTGCTATCGCAGCCGGACATGCTGCTGCTGGACGAACCCACCAACCACCTGGACGCCGAATCGGTCGAGTGGCTGGAGCAGTTCCTGGTGCGCTTCCCGGGCACCGTGGTGGCCGTGACCCACGACCGCTACTTCCTGGACAACGCCGCCGAATGGATCCTGGAGCTGGACCGCGGCGAAGGCATCCCGTGGAAGGGCAACTACTCCAGCTGGCTGGAGCAGAAAGAAGCCCGCCTGCAGCTGGAAAGCAAGCAGGAAGGCGCCCGCATGAAGGCCATGAAACAGGAGCTGGAATGGGTACGCCAGAACCCGAAAGGCCGCCAGGCCAAATCCAAAGCCCGTCTGGCCAAGTTCGAAGAGCTGTCCAGCCACGAATACCAGAAGCGCAACGAAACCCAGGAAATCTTCATCCCGGTCGCCGAGCGCCTGGGTAATGAAGTGATCGAGTTCGAAAACGTGAGCAAAGGCTTTGGCGACCGCCTGCTCATCGACAACCTGAGCTTCAAGGCCCCTGCCGGTGCCATCGTGGGCATCATCGGCCCCAACGGCGCGGGTAAATCAACGCTGTTCAAGATGATTGCCGGCAAAGAGCAGCCAGACACCGGTACCGTGAAAATCGGCCAGACTGTGCAAATGGCCTTTGTCGAGCAGCACCGCGACAGCCTGGAAGCCGACAAAACCGTCTTCGACGACGTGTCCGGTGGCCTGGACCTGATCAACGTTGGCCGCTTCGAGATGTCCAGCCGTGCCTACCTGGGCCGCTTCAACTTCAAGGGCGCCGACCAGCAGAAAAAAGTGGGCATGCTGTCCGGTGGCGAACGCGGCCGCCTGCACCTGGCCAAAACGCTACTGAAAGGCGGCAACGTGCTGCTGCTGGATGAACCGTCCAACGATCTGGACGTGGAAACCCTGCGCGCACTGGAGGACGCCCTGCTGGAGTTTGCCGGCACCGTGTTCGTGATCAGCCACGACCGCTGGTTCCTGGACCGTATCGCCACCCACATCCTAGCGGCGGAAGGCGAATCGCAATGGACGTTCTTTGACGGGAACTACCAAGAGTACGAAGCCGACAAGAAACGCCGCCTGGGCGAAGAAGGTGCCAAGCCCAAGCGTATCCGCTACAAGCCGGTGATTCGCTAAGCCTGATGCGGCCAACCTTGGCCGCAAATGTAAAAAAGCCCGCAGATGCGGGCTTTTTTACTTGATCTGGCGTAGTTGCAAACGAAGATGGTGGCTGCTTGTATGTGGGCAAATTGTTTGCTCCATCGACTAGCACGGTCTGAATGTTTGCTTTTCACACCTCACGGCCGGGCGGGCTGGTCGAATACCCAGGCATCCATGGTGACCGCGGCATACTCGATACCGCGATGCAGGCTACGGCCACGCTGGCTTCCTGCCGCGCCCAAGGCAAAGAACAAGGGCAGCAGGTGCTCGTCAGTGGGGTGGTTTTCCCGGGCAAATGGCGCCTGTGCCTGCCAGTCCAGCAGCGCGTCAAGGTCGCCCTGCGCTAGCCGGGCGGCGACCCAGTCGGCAAAGGCCTGCGCCCAGGGCTGGGCTGGCGCGTCCGGCGCGCCCAGGGCATACAGATTATGCGTTACGCTGCCCGAGCCAATGATCAACACGCCTTCTGCAGCCAGGCCTGCCAGTGCCTGCCCTAACTGATAGTGCACACGCGCGCTCTGGCGCGGCAGCGTTGCCAGAGTAATCACCGGAATATCGCCTTGCGGGTACATCATCAGCAAGGGCACCCAGGCACCATGGTCCAGGCCATTGGCCTGCTGCACGTGGGCTGCCACACCAGCGGCGACCAGCCTGGCTTGCACTTGCGTGGCCAGCAGCTCGTCCGATATCGCAGGGTAGTTCAGCGCATACAGCTCGCGCGGGAAGCCGCCAAAATCGTGCACGGTTTGCCAGCGGGGCGACCAGCCTACTAGCGGCTCCCGCGCCAGATGGTGTGCCGACATGATGAGTATGGCGCGCGGGCGCGGCTGGGCGGCGGCGTACTGTTGCCAGACATGACGTGCCGGCGAGGCATTGATCAGCACATCCGGGCCACCATGCGAGATGAAAAGGGGTGCAAAGGGGGTCATGGCAAGCTCCTTGATTCGGTGATGACTACATTACAATTCATCTCAATGGATTGATAAAGCTACAATCAGGAAGTTGATTCATAACCAAAAAGAAATAATTAATGGACAGACTCACCGCACTGCAGGTTTTTCAGGCGATTGTGGATGCCGGCAGCTTTGTCGGCGCCGCGCAGCGGCTGGGTATGTCCAGCGCCATGGTCAGCAAACAGTTGGCCGCACTGGAAAAACACCTGGGCTGCCGCCTGATCCAGCGCACCACGCGCCGCATGACGCTGACCGAGGCAGGCCAGGACTACAGCCGGCGCATCGGCCCCATCCTGGCGCAGCTGGAAGAAGCCGATGCCCTGGCCCAACAGCAGAGCGTAAGCGTACACGGCAAGCTGCGCATGTCGGCGCCGCTATCCTTTGGCATGCGTTTTCTCGGCAGCTGGATGGCCCAATTGCACACCAGCCACCCGCAGCTGGAAATAGAACTGGTGCTGTCCGACGAACAGGTAGACCTGGTGGAAGCCGGCTTCGACCTGGCCCTGCGCATCAGCACCCAGCCCCTGCCCGGGCAGCTGGTTGCACGGCCACTGGGCGAGATCGCCATGGTGCTGTGCGCCGCCCCTGCTTACCTGGCCCGCCACGGCATGCCGCGCACGCTGGCCGAGCTGGCGGGCCACGCCTGCCTACGCTACAGCCTGCAGCAGACGCAGCAGTTCTGGCAGTTTGGCAGCGGCCAGACCCTGTACCAACAGGCCGTGCACGGGCCACTGCTGGCTAATAACGGCGACGTACTGGTGAACGCGGCCATCGCCGGCATGGGCATTGCCTATCAACCGGATTTCCTGCTGGCCGAGGCGCTGGCCGATGGCCGCTTGCAGCGCATTACGCTGGATGTGGACACGTTGGCCGCACAAATCTACGCGGTCTACCCCGCACGACGCTATCTGCCACAAAAAGTGCAGCTTACCCTGGCGCTACTGCAGACCATGCTGAAACCCGCCGCCGCGGCATAAACACAAACCGTGCAGCACCATCGCCATAGCGTGAGCATGCAACTGGCTTAGCATCACCCGCCAGGCTGAGCCGCAACAGGGGCCTGCAAGAAATGTTGCAGCATCCAGGCGGTGGCAGGCCCTGGTGGCTGCGCCCGCTGCCACACAGCGTGCAAGCTGCGCTGCTGCGGCCAACCTGGCAGCAGCAGCGGTACCAGCTCGGGGGCGTAGCGCGCCACCAGCCAGTCGGGCAGCTCCGCCCAGCCAAAACCCAGCTGCGTCATTTCCAGCAGCAGAAGATAGCTGGGCGCGTACCAGCACGGCCCTGCGCTGCCAGCGGCGGTAGTATCGCCAAAAGGATTCAGCCTTAGCTGGCGATGCAGCTGCAGTTGTGCCTCCTCCTGTGGCGGCTGCGTAGCCAGCATGTGCTGTGGCGCTACGTAAAGCGAGGTGCTGGCAGACTGTGGCAGCCGCTGGCTGGCCAGCAAAGCATCGGGGCTGGCCAGGCCGCATAACAAACCCAGTTGTGCCCGCCCCTCACGTACCAGCGCCAAAACATCTTCTTGCTCGCCCACCAGACACTCCAGCTCGGTATGAGGAAACTGCGTGGCAAACGCCTGCAAGGCGGCCTCCAGGCTACCGGTGTGAAACGTGTCGGATAACACCAGGCTCAACCGGGGCTCGGTGCCGGCTACCAAGGCACGGGCTTGCAGCCACAGCTGGTCTTGCGCCGCCAAGGCCTGACGGGCGAGCGGCAAGAGGCGCAGGCCAGCCGCAGTGAGCTGTGGCTGGCGGCCACTGCGCTCGAACAGGCTCACGCCCAGATCGATTTCCAGGTTGGCGACACATTCGCTAATGGTGGACTGCCGCTTGCCCAGGGCGCGTGCAGCCGCCGAGAAAGAACCTTGCTCGGCCACCATCACCAAGGTAGCCAAGGCATCATTGCTGATAGACATATCGGCCTTTCCGATAGAACCTAACTGTTATCCCCGTAAAAAACCTATCACAATACCCGCAACATTGACACCATAACGGTGAGCCAAACCATGCACAGCCACGAAAAAAACCTGCCCGAACGGGCCTTGCACGCTGTCCTGTATGAAGTGTGCGCCATGCTGATACTGGTGCCGTTGGGCAGCTGGCTACTGGGCCATGGCCCGGCGCAAATGGGCGTGCTGGCGGTGATGCTGTCTAGCATTGCCATGAGCTGGAACATGGTGTTTGGCGCCTTGTTCGAGCGCCTGGAACGCCGCTGTGGCTGGCAACGTACACCGTGGGTGCGCACACTGCACGCGGTGCTGTTCGAAGGTGGTCTGGTATTTATCTGCGTGCCGGTGGTGGCATGGTGGATGGCGGTCAGCTATTGGCAGGCGCTACTGCTGGACATCGGTATTCTTTTGTTCTTTCTACCCTATACATACGTGTTCAATTGGGTCTATGACCAAGTCAGATTGCGCATGAAAACAGGCTGAGCAGACACATTGCGGGCGATGCGCAACACCCCTGCCGGCATGGGTTTATAGAGATATTGCCGCCACCGCAAGCCATCGCAACAATGATCCGGTTCGCAGCCTGCTGCCCACTCCGCCCGGAATATTCATGCCTCAAACATACTGGCTGCTATTGATTGTGCAGTTTTACCTGTATGGCGTGGGTTGGCTGCTCGCCATACTGCTGCTGAAAAGCATGCGCCGGCTGCTGTGGCAGCACAGCCTGTCGGCCATACTGCTGGCTACCGGCATGCTGCTGTCGGCCAGCTTGCCAGCCACCATACTGAGCCAGCCCTGGCCTTACACGCTGGTCTCTGCCTTGTTGATCGCCGGCTTTCTGTATGCGGCCAACGCCAGCTTGCTGTTTTTGCGCCTGCACGGCTACCGCCACCGCGATTTACTATTGGGAACCCTGGTGGCGGCGGCGCCCATTTTGCTACTGGGCCTGACAGGCAAGCACGAGCTAAGGCTGGCACTGTTATCGGTACAGACCGGCTGCATACTGCTGATGGTGACCTGGCAGATGCATCAGCGCTCGCTCAAGGAATTTCCGGGCATTGCTACCTGGCTGCTACATGCCTCGTCGGCCCTGTTTGGATGTTTCTTCTTGCTGCGCGCGGTACTGCGGCTGATGTTTGGCGAAGCCATGGTGCCCGAGCTATACAGCAGCGGCGTGATGAATACGCTGCAAGCCGTTGCCTTCATGGTGATGGCCGCCATCTTCAACCTGACCGCCAGCGTGCGTATCGGGGCGCGTATGGCCAGGCAGCTGCACAAGCTGTCGCTGCAGGACCAGCTTACCACCCTGCAAAACCGCCGTGCACTGCATGCCACATTCACCGAGGCCTATCTGCAGCAGTTTTCCCGCTTTAGTGTGATCGTGCTGGATATCGACCATTTCAAGCACATCAACGACCGCTACGGGCACAGCATGGGCGACGTGGTGCTATCGCGCATAGGCCGCCTGCTCAAGCAACACCATACCGAGCTGAGCCAGGCATTCCGCCTGGGCGGGGAGGAGTTTGCCATCATCTTGCCTGGCGGTAGCCAGGCCGATGCCCTGCAGCTGGCAGAGGCGCTGCGCCAGACGATAGAAAGCAAACCTTTGATACGGCAAGGCCAGATACTCACCATCACCGCCAGCTTTGGCATTGCCAGCAGCAGCACCACTGAACACAAGCTGGTACAGGTGCTGGATGCCGCTGACCGCGCCATGTACCACGCCAAGCAAAGCGGCCGTAACCGCATCTGCCATGAACAGACCTGCAGCTTGGCAAGCTAGTAACCGCGTTCGCGCAGTACCCGCCCTTCCGCCGGCAGGCCGGCTTGCAGGCGCTGCAAGTTGGCCGCAATCTGGCTAACTGCCTGCTGGCGCAGGGTAATCGCTGCAATGTGAGGTGTCAGGGTTACGGAGGGGTGCTGCCATAAGCGGCTGTGGGCGGGTAACGGTTCCATGGCAAACACATCCAGCTGGGCAGCGCGCAAGTGGCCACGATCCAGCAGTGCGAGCAAGGCATCTTCATCCAGCAAATCTCCGCGCCCCGCATTGATCACCATTGCCCCCGCAGGCAGGCTGGCCAGACGCTCTGCACCCAGCAGCCCCTGTGTTTGAGGCGTAGAAGGCAGCAGGCAGGCCAATACATCACTGTTCGCCAGAATCTGGCCCAAACCTTCATCGCCATGATGAGCGGTCACACCGGGTAACTGGCGCGGGGTACGGCTCCAGCCACTGACACGGTAGCCATCGGCCACCAATACCTGCGCCACTGCGCTACCGATCTCCCCCAGCCCCAGCACGCCGACCCGTACTTCGGCAGGCAAACGCGGTGGCAGCATCTTCCACACCCCTGCAGCCTGCTGGCGACGATAGATGTCCATATGCCGCTGATAGGACAGCACCCCTAGCCTCACATACTCGGCCATTTGCTGCGCCATACCGCCGTCCAGCAAGCGGTATATGGGCACACTCGCCGGCAGATCGGGCCGCGCCAATAGCTTGTCTACCCCGGCCCCCAACGCAAATACCGCCTGCAAGGCAGGCAAACCGGCAAACAGGCCTGGTGGCGGGCCCAAGGTAATGACATAGCGTACCTGTTCCGGTTGTTGCAGGGTTTCCAGCGTTGCTAGCGGCATAGCAGGCAGTGCAGCCTGAAACAGGGGCAAATAGGCGGCAACTTCTTTTGCACTTGGGGTATGGAGCAGGATCATGGCAAGGCAGACAAAAAGGAGACACCCACTTATAAACCAGTAACTCAACGCCGCCAAGGCATGGCTTGGCCTTACGCTGTTATCTTTCAATAATTATGAAAAGAGTATGCGCGTAAATTTGAAAAACCATGATATCTCTAGTAAAACCATAGATATAGATAAGCCAACCGCCAAGGAAGTTTATGCAATACCACGCCCATTGGCTGCTTCTGGTCACCCAGCTTTATCTTTACGCCCTTGCCTGGCTACTGTCCGGTACGCAGCTACGCGGCCTGGGAAAACAGCTGGTACAGCACACGATGGCAGCCACTTGCATGGCCTCCGGCCTGCTGCTGGTCGCGATCCTGCCACCAGATGTGATGCTGTTGGCCGTGCCCTATGCCGTCATGTCGGCCCTGCTGGTGGCCGGGTTTCTGTATGGCAGTAATGCTTACCTGACATTCTTTGATCTGGGCGCCCTGCCACATAGCCATATCTGGCTGCTGACCGCGCTAGCGGGCTGGCTGTCATTCTTGCTCGGGCTGCCGGACGCCACAGCCCCTTACCGCATCACCCTGCTCAACCTCATGCTCGGCAGTATCGTGTTGTGGGGTGTTTCACGCATCCACCGCCCCTCGCTCAACGAGTTTCCCGGCATGTCTACGTGGATTTTGCACGTGCCACTGGTCCTGTTTGCCACCTATCTGATCGTGCGCGCCATTGCCCGCCTGCTGATAGGCGAAAGCGGCTTGCCCGAGCTCACGGTCAGCAGTGACATCAACGTGAACCAGGCCATGTTCTATATGGTGATGGCAGCATTCTTCAACATGATGTCTATTGTGCGGATTGGCACCCGGCTCACTCGGCAGCTGCATATGCTGTCACACCGCGACCCGCTCACCGGCCTGCGCAACCGCCGCTCGCTTACCCGGACATATATTGAAAAACCCCGGCGTCACCCGCTGCGCGTCTGTGTGATTTTTGTGGATATCGACCATTTCAAAGCCATTAACGACACCTTTGGCCATCATATCGGCGATGAAGTGCTGCAGCATGTAGGCCGCCAGATGCTGTCGCGCAGTACCGACCGCTTCCGTGCATTCCGCCTGGGCGGCGAGGAGTTTGCCATGGTGCTGCGCGACAGTTCCCTGCCAGAGGGGCTGGAGTTGGCCGAAAACCTGCGCCAGACGCTGGCCAGCCAGACACTGGATTTCGATGGCAGGCCACTCAAGCTCACCGCCAGCTTCGGGGTAGCCAGCGGCACGCTGCCCGATATCGACATGGACAGCCTGCTCGCTGCCGCGGACGAAGCGCTGTATCGCGCCAAGCACAATGGCCGCAACCGCATCGAAGCGGCGACCCTGGCCGTGAGCCTGGTGTAGTTCAGGTACCGCAGAAGGTGCGGTAGCCCAGCGCCAGCTCGGCACTGGCCGGCTGGGTATAGCGCGCCAGCCCCGGACGCTCGGTAAAGGGCTGGGCCAGCACCGCCAGCAGCTGCTGGGCCAGAGCCGTGTCGCCATACTCGCTGGCAGCCGCCAACGCCTCCTCTACCAAATGGTTGCGAGCAATATACAAAGGGTTGGCCGCACGCATGCTGCCAACCACCTGTGCCGCCGGCCGGCCACTTAGCACCAGCCGCGTTTGCCAGCGCGCCAGCCAGGCCTGTAGCACGGCCGGCTGTGCAAACAGCGTGGTCAGACGCGGCGCCTCGCCCTCCAGCGCATCGGCCAGATAACGCCAGGCCAGCGTGAAATCCACCCGCTGACGATGCAGCATCAGCAGCCAGTCCTCTGCCAGGGACTGGTCATCCTCTTGTGCATCCGCCAGGCCCAGCTTGACCCGCGCCTGCGCCAGCCAGGCTTGCTGGTAATGCGCCTGAAAACCCTGGATCACCGCCGTAGCCTGCGCCACGGCGTCGTCCATCGACGCGGCATCCAGCAGGGGCAGTAGCGCTTCGGCCAGCCGCGCCAGGTTCCACTGCGCGATGGCAGGCTGGTTGCCGTAGGCGTAGCGGCCACGCTCGTCGATGGAGCTGAACACCGTAGCCGGGTCGTAAGCATCCATGAAAGCGCAGGGGCCGTAATCGATGGTTTCGCCGGACAGGGTCATATTGTCGGTATTCATCACGCCATGGATGAAACCGGCGTGCATCCACTGCGCCAGCAGGCTGGCCTGGCGCTGGCACACCGCCTCCAGCATAGCCAGGTAAGGGTTGGCCGCATGCTGCAGCTGCGGATAGTGGCGCTGCAGCGTGTACGCGGCCAGCTGGCGCAGCGTGGCCTCGTCGCCACGGTTGGCAAAGTATTCAAAGGTGCCTACGCGAATATGGCTGGCCGCCACCCGCGTCAGTACGGCGCCGGGTAGCGGGCGGTCGCGGTAGACCGTATCGCCAGTGGCCACTACCGCCAGCGCGCGCGTGGTGGGGATGCCCAGCGCGTGCATGGCCTCGCCGATAATCAGCTCGCGCAGCATGGGGCCTACCGCGGCCTTGCCATCGCCGCGGCGTGAGAACGGCGTGCGGCCACTGCCCTTGAACGCAATGTCGCGGCGCTGCCCCGCCGTATCCACCACCTCGCCCAGCAGCAAGGCGCGGCCGTCGCCCAGCTGGGGCGAGTAGCCGCCAAACTGATGGCCGGCGTACACCTGCGCCACCGGCTGCGCAGCGGCAGGCAGCTGCGCGCCGGAAAACAGCGCGGCCAACGTGGCGTCATCCGCGCCGGTGGTGTCCAGCCCCAGCTCGCCGGCCAGGCCGGCCTGCCAGAACAGCAGCCGCGGCGCAGCAGGCATGTCAGGGTTGGCCGCAGCGCAGGCCTGAGGCAGCTGCGTGGCGTAACTGTGTTCGAACGGGATGCGTATCATGCTGGCCACCTGGGCAATATGCGTACAGTACTAGGTACCCTGCTGGCGGCAAAAGTGCCGCCGCGGGCGAGAAAAAGCCGCCCGTGAAGGCGGCCAGGGTCATGCCATCGTGTGCAGCTTAGCGTCCGCGGCCAACCTTGCCGGCGGGCTTGCTGCCGGCACCGCCACGCCCTGCTGCCGGCTTGGCGGCGGCAGGCTTGCTGGCTGCCGGTTTACTTGCGTGCGTCTTGGCGGCAGCAGGCTTGCCATTGCCACGCGGGGCACCGGCGTAGCTACGTGGCTGGCCCTGCTGCGCCTTGGCGCGCGCGGCCAGGCTCTGGCCGGCAAAACGGTGGCGCGCCGCGGCAGCCTTGTCGCCCGGTGGTGTTGGCGGAATCAGGCAGTGCTTGGCGTGGCCGATCAGGTCGCTGCGGCCCATCTGCACCAACGCGTCGTAGATGATCTGCCAGTTATCCGGGTGGTGGTAGCGCAGCAGCGCCTTGTGCAGCTTGCGGCGGTAGCCATCACGCACCACGTCCACTTTTTCCGAGCTACGCGACAGGCGTTTCAGCGGGTTACGCTTGGTGTGCCACATGGTCGTAGCCAGCGCCATCGGCGTGGGGGTAAAGGTTTGTACCTGATCGAGGCGGAAATTGTTTTTCTTCAGCCACAGCGCCAGGTTCACCATGTCTTCGTCGCTGGTGCCCGGGTGGGCGGCGATAAAGTACGGAATCAGGTACTGCTCTTTACCGGCCTGACGGCTGAAGCGCTCGAACAGCTCCTTGAACTTGTCGTAAGCGCCCATGCCCGGCTTCATCATCTTGGACAGCGGGCCGTCTTCGGTGTGTTCCGGGGCAATCTTCAGGTAGCCGCCCACGTGGTGCTGCACCAGCTCCTTGATGTACTCCGGCGACTTCACCGCCAGGTCGTAACGCAGGCCGGACTGGATGTTGATCTTCTTCACACCCGGCAGCGCGCGCGCCTTGCGGTATAGCTGGATCAACGGACCGTGGTCGGTACCCAGGTTTTCGCAAATATCGGGGAACACGCACGACAGCTTGCGACAGGAGCGCTCGATGGCCGGGTCCTTGCAGCTGAGGCGGTACATATTGGCCGTGGGGCCGCCCAGGTCGGAAATGTGGCCGGTAAAACCAGGCGTCTTGTCGCGGATTTCCTCGATTTCCTTGAGGATGGATTCTTCCGAACGGCTCTGGATGATGCGGCCCTCGTGCTCGGTGATCGAGCAGAAGGTACAGCCGCCAAAACAGCCGCGCATGATGTTGACCGAGTACTTGATCATCTCCCACGCCGGGATATGCGCGTCGCCGTACACCGGGTGCGGGTTACGGGCGTAAGGCAGGCCGAACACAAAGTCCATTTCTTCAGTAGTCAGCGGAATCGGCGGCGCGTTCAGCCACACGTCGCGCGTGCCGTGCAGCTGGACCAGCGCACGGGCATTACCGGGGTTGGACTCCAGGTGCAGGGTGCGGCTGGCGTGGGCGTACAGTACCGGGTCGTGCGCTACCGCCTCGTAAGACGGAATACGGATCACGGTTTTGGCACGCTCGGCGCGGCGCTTGGCCAAGCGCTCTTCACGCGATTCGATGCGGATCACTTGCGGCTTGGTCGGATCATTGGCCGCGGTGGCTTCAGCAGCTTGCTCGGGAATCTCCTGATACGGATTCAGGATCACGTCCACCTTGCCTGGAACATCCACCACGCTGGAGTCCATCTCCTGCCATTCGTCGTCCGGCTTCCAGCCGTGCGGCACCATAAAGGCAGTACCACGGATATCACGCATCTCGGACAGCTTCTCGCCACGGGCAGCGCGGTGGGCAATTTCCACCAGCGCACGCTCGGCGTTACCGTACAGCAGGATGTCGGCCTTGGACGTTACCAGTACCGACTGGCGCACTTTGTCGCTCCAGTAGTCGAAGTGGGCGATGCGGCGCAGCGATGCTTCGATAGAACCGATCATCACGCCCACGCCGGGGTAGGCTTCGCGGCAGCGCTGCGCGTACACGGTCACAGCACGGTCCGGGCGCTTGTTCGGCTCGCCATGCGGGGTGTAGGCGTCATCCGAGCGCGGGCGGCGGTCGGCCGTGTAGCGGTTGATCATGGAATCCATGTTGCCGGCGGTCACGCCGTAAAACAGGTTGGGCTTGCCCAGCGCGCGGAAGGCATCGGCGCTGTTCCAGTCCGGCTGTGCAATGATGCCCACGCGGAAACCCTGCGCTTCCAGCAAGCGGCCCACCAGTGCCATCCCGAAGCTGGGGTGGTCGATATAACAGTCACCACTGATGATGATGATGTCGCAGCTATCCCAGCCCAGCTCGTCCATTTCGGCACGGCTCATAGGCAGGAAAGGGGCGGTACCAAAGCGTTGCGCCCAGTACTTGCGGTAGCTGTTAATGGCTTGGGGTGCGGCAGGAAGCGTCATTGTGTGCAGGTGTTTCTTGAAAGACCGCGCATTGTGCCAGAAAGCGTCGGCGCTTTCACCTGAAAAAATGCTTTTCTTTCATCAACATAGCGAGAAAATAACCCTGTCAGCAGGCTGGATTTCGCGTTGCACCACACTAGAATCACAAAATACCCTGAAGTAATTTGCTCACTATTCTTTAGTATTCGATAATGATTGGACACTATTCCAGAGTACATCAGCATGCCTACTCACTCGTGGCTAGCCCGTTTGTCCATCAGGGCGCAATTTCTGCTGGTTCTATCCATTGTCGGCATCGGCCTGATGTTCACCGGCGGCATGTCCTGGCGCCAGCTGGAAGAGCTGCGCATTAACGGCCCGGCATACAGCCGCATTGTGCAAGGCAAAGACCTGATTGCCGATATTCTGCCTCCGCCGCGCTATATCATCGAATCCTATCTGGTGGTGATGCAGGCTCAGCATAGCCAAAGCCTGTCTGCCGTGCGTACCTATCAGGACCGGGTGCTGGAGCTGGAAAAAGAGTTCCAGGCACGCCACGAATACTGGCAGCGCATGCCGCTGAACGATGAAAGCCAGCGCTTGCTGCTGCAAGCCTCTGACAAGCCCGCACGCGAGTTTTTCAAGCTGGCACGCGAGCAGTACTTTCCGCAGCGGCTGGCCGAGCAAGATACACGTAGCGTGCTCACCCAGCTGGCCAACCATTACCAGCAGCACCGCTACGAAATCGACAAACTGGTGAAACGCGAGAACACCCTGCTGGCCGAAGAAGAAAAGCGCGCCGAACAACTGGTGCACCAAGGCCGGCTGTTTCTGGCAGGCACCATTGTGCTGGTGCTGTTGCTGTCCATTGTCCTGGTACACCAGATCAGCCGCCAGCAACGCCGCAGCGTAGACCAGCTGCGTAAAGCCATGGCCGGCCTGGCCAAAGGGCAGCTCAACCTGACACTGCCGCCGCAGCCGGATAACGAGCTGGGCCAGATAGGCCAAAGCACAGAAGACATGCGCCACAGCCTGCAGCAGCTTATCGTGCAGATGCAAAACGCCGCCGGCGAGCTGCAGGGCAACGAGCACGATATCCAGCACGAGGCCGCACAAGTACAACAGCTGGCCAGCCGCCAGCGCGAGCGCATCGGCCAGATGAGCGAACAGGTGCAATCGCTCACCGACACCCTGGCGCGCCTGGCAAACGACAGCGAACACTCGGCGTCCACCTCGGTGGCCGCCATCGAGTCGGCCGGCAATAGTGGCCGCGACCTGCAGCAAAGCAGTGAAGTACTGGCCAACGTGGTAGAAACGGTGCGCGAAACCACCGTGCTGCTGGACGAGCTCACCCAGAAAGCAGGCCAGATCGTGGGGGTAGCCAACACCATTCACGAGATCGCCGAGCAAACCAACCTGCTGGCGCTGAATGCCGCCATCGAGGCGGCGCGCGCCGGGGAAAGCGGCCGCGGCTTTGCCGTGGTCGCCGACGAAGTACGCAAGCTGGCCGAACGCACGGCACAATCCACCGGCAGCATCAACGAGATTCTGGGCACCGTGCAGCGCTCCACCACCGAAGCGGCCACGAGCATTCGCCAAGGCCTGGCCCAATCCGAGCAGGGGCTGGATAAAGTACAGCAAGCCAGCCACAGCGTGAGCGCCCTGCAAGAAAGCATCAATTCGCTAGGCCAGGCCTTGCAACATGTGGTGGAACAAATACAGGGCAGCCAGCAGCTGCGACAGGAGGTCCAGCAGGAGCTGGGCGAGGTACTGCAAGATACGCATACTCAGCAAGAAGCGGTTGACCGGCTGTACGGCCTGATTCGCGTTGCCGACCAGACCACGCAAAAGCTGGAACAAGCCAGCCACCGATTCACACTCTAAACAGGGCTGCACATGGCTGTTTCACCGCATTGGCTGGCGGCAATACTGCTCACGCTGGCCTGCCAAGCCACCTTGGCAAGCCCGCAACAAACCACCGTCACCGTGGCGTTTGGCGAATCGCTGGAGCCCTATGTGATTCCGCAACTGGAAGCCGGCATCGAGCTGGATATCATCCGGGCGGCGCTGAAAAACCGGCAATACGAGATGAAGCCGGTATTCCTGTCGCAAAAGCGCCTGCCGCAAGCCCTGGCAGATCGCAAGATAGACGCGGTCGCCACCATCGTGCCGGAGTCGGGTGCCAAAGGCGCGTATTCGGATGTGTATATCAGCTACGAAGACAAGGCCATTACCCTCACCCAGCGGCGGCTGGCTATTCACCGCATTGCCGACCTGGCCGGCTACAGCGTCTCCGCCTTCCCGCTGGCCGGTCAGTATCTCGGTGCCGAATTTGCCGCGCTGGCGGCCAAGCACCCTGACTACCATGAAACCGGTAACCAGATAGACCAGAACCGCCTGCTCTACCGCGGCAGCGTCGATGTGGTAGTAGCGGACCACCGCATCTTCAACTACATGAATAAACGCATGCAAACCGACTTTGGCGAAACCCCCTTGCCAGTGAGCTACCACGACATTTTCATCAAGCTGCCCTATCGCGTCCTGTTTCGCCAGCCTACCCTGCGTGATGCCTTTAACCAGGGCCTGAAGCAGATACAGCAAAATGGCGAATACCAGCGCATTCTCAAGCGCTACAGCTAAACGCCGCCAGCAAAACACGCAGTACACCTGAGCCCAAACTGACACAGGGGTTTTGTTAGCGGGGCGAAAGCACACTGGGCTAGAATGCCGCATTGCATTCTGGCCCTGCACCATGAAAAAACTCCTCTGCCTGCTAGGCAGCAGCGGCATGTTGGCCGCCTGCGCCACACCGGTGAGCCCGCTGGCCAGCCAGCCGGTACCCGCACCCATCATTCAGCAAAATGCCCCCAGCAGCGCGTTGCCAGCACCCGCCAGCGAACCGGCCGGCACCGTGCCGGTGCTACCCGCCACACCGCCCGCGCCACCCACTCCACCGGTTATCGTCACCCCACCGGCCAAACCTGCTGCGGCCAACCCCAAGGCGCTGCTGGACAAGCTGCTGCCCGACTACGTAAAACCACGCAGTGGCTGGCGCGACGACCTGGTCTCGGCATTCGGCAGCCTGCAGATACCGCACACCGCCGAAAACTACTGTGCGGTGATTGCCGTTATCGAGCAGGAATCCACCTTTCAGGCCGACCCAGTCGTACCGGGTCTGCCCAAAATTGTCTGGGGCAAGATCAATGACAAGGTGGACAACTACTACATCCCGCTTGCTCTGGTAAAAACCGCTTTCCTGAAAAAATCGCCGAACGGCCAAAGCTACAAGGAGCGCATCGATAATCTGCGCACCGAAAAGGAAATGAACGACCTGTTTGAAGACATATCGTCCGAGGCGCAAAAGCTGGGCCTGCCCGTCGGCATGAAAAACCCCATCCGCACCGGTGGACCCATGCAGGTCAGCGTGGAGTTTGCCGAAGCACACGTGCGCGCCTGGCCCTACCCTTACGCGCGCAACGGCAGCATCCGCGATGAAGTATTCAGCCGCAAAGGCGGCGTCTATTTCGGCAGCGCCATCTTGCTGCAATACCCGGCCCCGTATACCGACATGCGTTACCGCTTTGCCGACTTCAATGCCGGGCGCTACGCCAGCCGCAATGCCGCCTTCCAGCAAGCCGTGGCCAAGCTGAGTGGCAGCAAGCTGGCACTGGACGGCGACCTGCTGCGCTACCAGAACGGCCAACCCGGCCGCGATGCCAGCAGCACCCAACAAGCACTGGCCAAGCTGCGCACCCGCCTGGGCCTGAGCGACGCCGACATACTGCGCGACCTGAAACAGGAAAAAAGCGCCGGCTTCGCGCAAACACCGCTTTATAGCCGCATCATGCAGCTGGCCGACCAGCAGCAAGGCCGCAAAGCCCCGCGCGAGCTGATGCCAGACATTCGCCTGCAAAGCCCCAAGATCACGCGCAAGCTCACCACCGCGTGGTTTGCCGACCGTGTCGATGGCCGCTACCAGCGCTGCCTGGCACGGCGCTGATCGCCAACCGCGACAAAAAGCCCTTTCGCGAGCGAAAGGGCTTTTTTCATGCCAGGCAAGACAATAAGCGCTGGGGGACACCGCCACCGCGCACAAGCCTACAGCGGAAAACAAACGCAAAAAAGCCACCCGAAGGTGGCTTTTTTACTGAAACTGGCGTCCCCACGGGGATTCGAACCCCGGTTACCGCCGTGAAAGGGCGATGTCCTAGGCCTCTAGACGATGGGGACCTAGTGGCGCACCCGGAGCGATTCGAACGCCCGACCCTTTGGTTCGTAGCCAAATACTCTATCCAACTGAGCTACGGGTGCGCTGTGTGGCGGAGAAAGAGGGATTCGAACCCTCGATACAGGTTTAAGCCCGTATGCTTCCTTAGCAGGGAAGTGCCTTCGACCTCTCGGCCATTTCTCCGTCAACAGAACGCCATATTAATTAACACTTAGCCTTCTGTCAACCACTACTTGCAATAATTTTGCCTATGCAGGCTGATCCAGGCCAAATACCTTGTGCAGCACGCGTACGGCCAGCTCCAGGTATTTCTCGTCGATCAGTACCGACACCTTGATTTCAGAGGTAGAGATCATCTGGATATTGATGCCCTCTTCCGCCAGCGTGCGGAACATGGTGGAGGCCACGCCGCAGTGCGAACGCATGCCCACGCCCACGATGGACACTTTGGCCACCTTGTCGTCAGAGTCGATCTTGCCGGCACCGATATGGGTCTGCACATCGCGCAGGATAGCCAGCGCCTGCTGGTATTCGCCACGCGGTACGGTGAAAGAGAAATCGGTCGTGCCGTTCTCGCCCACATTCTGGATGATCATGTCCACTTCGATATTGGCATCGGCAATCGGGCCCAGAATCTGGTAAGCGATGCCTGGCTTGTCCGGCACGCCTTTCACATTGATGCGTGCTTCGTTACGGTCAAACGCAATACCTGCCACTACGGCCTTTTCCATGTTCTCATCTTCCTCAAACGTAATCAGTGTGCCTTCGCCCTCGTCTTCAAAACTGGAGAGCACGCGCAGGCGTACTTTGTATTTGCCGGCAAACTCGACAGAGCGGATCTGCAGAATCTTGGAGCCCAGGCTGGCCATTTCGATCATCTCTTCAAACGTGATGGTCTTCAGGCGGCGGGCTTCCGGCACCACACGCGGGTCGGTGGTGTACACACCGTCCACGTCGGTATAGATCTGGCATTCGTCGGCTTTCAGCGCCGCAGCCATGGCCACGGCCGAGGTGTCGGAACCGCCACGGCCCAGCGTGGTGATGTTGCCGTCTTCGTCCAGGCCCTGGAAACCGGCCACAACCACGACGCGGCCGGCGTTCAGGTCCGCGCGCATGGCGGCTTCGTCGATGGACTGGATGCGGGCTTTGGTGTGGGCGCTATCCGTTACCACACGCACTTGCCAGCCGCAGTAGCTCTTGGCATTCACACCGATTTCTTTCAGCGCCATGGCCAGAAGACCGATAGTGACTTGCTCGCCGGTAGAAATCACCACGTCGAGCTCGCGTGGGTCCGGGAACTCTTGCAGCTCTTTAGCCAGGGCGATCAGGCGGTTGGTTTCACCACTCATGGCCGAAACCACCACCACTACATCATGTCCCTGGGCTTTCCATTTGGCGACACGGCGGGCCACGTTCTTGATGCGCTCAGGGGAGCCCATCGAGGTACCGCCGTACTTTTGTACGATAAGTGCCATTTTATTTTCTTGAATAGGGTTGGGATGTCGGACAATGATTCTGTCCCGATACACCCCCTTATGGCAAGGCACTTGTAGCGCATTTGGCCTGCTTTTTTGCTGCCATGCGGCACACGGGGGACGGCTGTTGAATGGATACAAAATACCATTGAAAACCTACGGCAACTGTACGCATCATTTGACAGGCGGATGCGGCCAACTAGCATGGTAAGAGAAGCTGGTCACAGACAACCGCGCCGGGCAGGGCAGACAGGGCGAACAATGAAACACATTATCCTGGTGGTAGACGACTCCCCGGTACTCAGACAGATCTCTTGCGAAGCGCTGAGTGATGCCGGCTACAAGGTACTGCAGGCGGAAAACGGCAAAGCAGGCCTGCTGCAGCTGGACAAACACACGCCGTCGCTGATCATCAGCGACCTGAACATGCCCGAGATGAACGGCCTGGAGTTTATCCGCACACTGCGCCAGCGCCCGGCATTGGTACAGGTGCCGGTGATCATGGTGACCACCGAGCTGAGCGACAGCATGAAGGCGGCCGGGCGCGCTGCCGGGGCTACGGCGTGGCTGACCAAGCCACTGCAACCCCCGCTGTTGCTGAAGGCAGTGAATGCGCTATTGCGGCAGTAAGCCGGGCGACAAAACCGGCATCAGGCCGGCATGGACCACAATGGCGGCTGCTGCATGGCTTCCAGCTGCTGCTCCAGCTCATTGATGCGCTCCAGCCAGTAGTGCTCGCTGCCAAACCACGGGAAGGCGGCAGGGAAAGCCGGGTCAGCCCAGCGGGCCGATAGCCAGGCGCAGTAGTGCAGCAGGCGCAGGCTGCGCAGTGGCTCGATCAGCCGCAGCTCGCGGTAATCCAGATCACAAAACTCCTCATAGCCCGCCAGGATGGCGGCCAACTGCGCCGACTGCTGCTCGCGCTCGCCACTGAGCAGCATCCAGATATCCTGGATAGCCGGTGCCATACGGCTGTCGTCCAGGTCGACAAAATGCGGGCCATCCGGCGTCCACATCACATTCCCCGCGTGGCAATCGCCGTGCGTGCGCAGCATGTTCAGCGCAGGCAAGGTGGCAAAGGCTGCCTCGGCCATGCGGATGACCGCCTGTGCTACTTGGCTAAAGCGCGCCGCCAGGTGGGCAGGCAGGTGGCCACCGCTTTCGATGATGCGCAGCGCGTCGTGGCCAAAGGTTTGCACCGTCAGCACCGGGCGCGTCTGGTAAGCCTGGCTGCGGCCAATGGCGTGGATGCGCCCCAGAAACCGCCCCAGCCATTCCAGCGTGGCTTCGTCTTCCAGCTCCGGCGCACGCCCGCCACGGCGCGGAAACAGGGCAAAGCGGAAGCCCTGCCATTGCAGCAACGTCTGGCCGGCAAACGCCAGCGGTGCCACCACCGGGATTTCGGCGTCTTGCAACTGGCAGGCAAAGGCGTGCTCTTCCAGAATCTGTGCGTCCTGCCAGCGGCCGGGGCGGTAAAACTTGGCAATCAGCGGCGGGCCATCTTCCATGCCTACCTGGTAAACACGGTTTTCGTAGCTGTTCAGCGCCAGCATGCGGCCATCGCAACGCAAGCCGCTGCTTTCCACCGCATCCAGCATCAGGTCGGGAGTCAGCGCGGTATAGGGGTGTAAGGTATCCATGCCCAGCATTATGCGCGCTGCACACTGGCTGCGGCCAACCTTTGCAGTGGCAGCCGCCAAGGCTTACCATCGTGGCATGAGCCTATCCTTTACTTACTTCGAAGCCGAAGACCGCCTGCTGGTGCTGATACAGCCCGGCGGCCACCAGCTCTGGCTGACGCGTTACCTGACCCAGTCCATCCTGCGGGATATTGCCGCGCTGTTTGCCCGCGCCGTACCGGGCGAAGGCGTACCGGGGGCCGGTAGCAGCGAGCAACGCATTGCGCTGGAACACCGCATGGCCATGAACGAGGAAGACCTAGCAGACCAGCCGGGCATGGGCGGCGGCATGAAGTTCGCACAGAACTCCCCTGCGCTGCCCGCCAGCGGCAGCATACCGGTGTGCACGGGGCTGGATGCCCAAGCCGGTAGCGACTACGCCAGCATCAGCTTTACCGTGGGGCCACAGAACATCAATATGCGCCAGAGCCGCGCCGGCTTTCACCGATTCCTGCGTACGCTGGCCCTGTGTGCGGACAAAGCCGGCTGGCAGATACAAGACGTACCTGGCTGGCTGACGCAAAGCCTGCTCACTGACCTGCTGGGTACGTTGCCGCCACTGGACGAGCCCGACACCAACTGAGGCAACGGGCTGGCACCTTAAGCCTGCCTTCAGCCCCTCATTGCACACTAGCGCTTTTTGCGAAGACACCATGACCAGCCCAGCTACCAGCCCGCAGCACCAAGCCGCCCAACGCAGCCTGTGGGTGAGCGTGGCAGTCAATATTGTCCTGACCAACGCACAGCTGCTGGCGGGCTTTTTTGCAGGATCGCAAGCATTGATTGCCGATGCGCTGCACTCGCTGTCCGACCTGCTCGCGGATTTTGTCGCCCTGCTGGCGCGCAAACACAGCAGCAAAGCCCCCGACCATGACCACCAGTACGGCCATTACCGTTACGAAACCGCTGCCTCGCTGATACTGGGTGCCCTGCTGTTAGCCGCAGGCTGCAGCATGCTGTGGGGCGCGGGCAACAAGATCATCAGCCCCACCGCGCTGGGGCCCGTGCACCCGCTAGCGCTATACGTAGCGCTGTTTACCCTGCTGTCCAAAGAAGGCCTGTTCCGCTACATGCTGGCGGTGGCCACACGAGTGAAGTCCAGCATGCTGGTAGCGAATGCCTGGCATGCACGTGCTGATGCCGCCTCCTCGCTGGTGGTGGCCATCGGTATCGGCGGCAACCTGCTGGGCTACACCTGGCTGGACCCGTTGGCCGCAGCGCTGGTGGGCTTCATGGTAGGCCGCACTGGCTGGCAGTTTGCCTGGGATGCGCTGCACGACCTGATGGACCGCGCCGCCGACGACGACACCGTGGCCGCCATCCGCCAGGCGCTGCTGGCCACGCCCGGCGTACAGGGCATACACGACCTGCGCACCCGCCGCCTGGGCGACCATATCCAGGTAGATGTGCACCTGGAAATAGACGGCAGCCTGACCGTACGCCAGGGCCACGACATTGCCGCCCAGGCCCGCGATCGCGTAGTAGCGAACCACCCGGTGCTGGACGTGATGACCCACATCGACCCGGTATAGGCCACAGCGCAAGGGTAAATCCGCATTGGCATTCGGCGCGGGGGCAGCTTTAATCAGGACAAGCCCTAGTGGGCATCGCGCCGGAGAACTGCACACCGCCATGAAAGTCGCCCTTTTCATCCCCTGTTTCGTCAACGAACTGTACCCGCACGTGGCCATGGCCACCGCCGAGCTGCTGGAGGGCTACGGCGTGGACGTGCACTACCCGCTGGCACAGTCCTGTTGCGGCCAACCTTTAAGCAATAACGGCGACAGCCAGGGCGCCTGTGACGCGGCGCGCCGGTTTACCGGCATTTTCAAGGATTACGATTACATCGTCTCGCCATCCGGCAGCTGTACCTCGCACGTCAAACACCACTATGGCTGGTACCTGTCTGGCGATAGCGACTACCAGGCCATGCAGCCGCGGGTGTACGAGATCGTGGAATTCCTGCAGGACATCCTCAAAATCAACGCGCTGCCCAAACCGGTGTACTTTCCGCATACCGTGTCCATCCACCAAAGCTGCCACGGCCTGCGCGAGCTGCACCATGCCGCACCGTCCGAGCTGATGATCCCCTACCACTCGCGGCTGGAGCGCATCCTGCAGCTGGTAGACGGTATCGAGGTCAAGCAGCCGGAACGGCGTGACGAATGCTGCGGTTTTGGCGGCACCTTCAGTGTGGACGAGCCGGAAGTATCGGTGGCCATGGGCGAAGACCGCGTGGCCCAGCACGAAGCTACCGGCGCGCAGTACATCGTGGGCGCCGACCCGTCGTGCCTGATGCACATGGGCGGTATTATCCGCCACCGCTGCCGCCCTATCCGCCCGCTGCATATTGTAGAAATCCTGACCGGCCGCGGGGGTGCAGCATGAAGAACGACAATATTCACCACGCCGAAGCCGCTGCCGCCTTCCTGCAAGACCGCGAACAAGCGCGCTGGCACGACAGCGCCATCTGGTGGGTACGCCAGAAACGCGACATGCAGGCCAAACAGCTGCCGGAATGGGAACAGCTGCGCGCACTGGCCCAGCAGATCAAGGCGCACACGCTGTCGCGGCTGGACGACTACCTGCTGCAGTTCCAGGCCAATGCCGAAAAGAACGGCGTCACCGTACACTGGGCAGCCGACGCCGACGAGCATAACCGCATCGTGCACGGCATCCTGGCGGCGGGGGGCGTCAAGAAACTGGTGAAGTCCAAGTCCATGCTCACCGAAGAGTGCGGGCTGAACCCCTATCTGGAACAGCACGGCATCGAAGTGATTGATACCGACCTGGGCGAGCGCATCGTACAGCTGCGCCAGGAGCCGCCCAGCCACATCGTGATGCCGGCCATCCACCTGAAAAAAGAACAGATCTCCGAGCTGTTCCACCGCGAGCTGGGCACCGAGGCAGGCAATAACGACCCCACCTACCTGACCCACGCCGCCCGCGCCAACCTGCGCGAGCACTTTCTTACCGCCGACGCCGGCCTGACCGGCGTGAACTTCGCCATCGCCGAAACCGGTGGCGTGGTGGTGTGCACCAACGAAGGCAACGCCGACTTGGGCTCCGCCCTGCCACCCATCCATATCGCCAGCATGGGCCTGGAAAAAATCATTCCGCGGCTGGAACACCTGGGCGTGTTTACCCGCCTGCTGGCGCGCTCGGCCATCGGCTCGCCCATCACCACCTACACCTCGCACTTCCACCGTGCGCGCCCAGGTGGCCAGATGCACATCGTCATCGTAGACAATGGTCGCAGCGACATTCTGGGCAACGACGACTTCTACCAGAGCCTGCGCTGCATCCGCTGCGGTGCCTGCATGAACACCTGCCCGGTGTACCGCCGCAGTACCGGCCACAGCTACAGCTACATCATCCCCGGCCCCATCGGCTCGACCCTGGGGCCCAGCCGTGACATCAAAAAGCACGGCAGCATGGCTTTTGCCTGCACCACCTGTGGTTCGTGCAGCAATGTGTGCCCGGTGAAGATCAACCTGCACGAACAGCTGGTGCTGCAGCGCAAACGCGCCTTCGACGCCGGCACGCTCAAGCCGGCCAAGAAAATGGGCCTGCTGGCCATGCGCTTCCTCACCCAGCACCCGTCGCTGATGGATAGTGGCGGCAAGGTCATGCGCAAGGTGGTGCCCATCGTGCCGGAAAGCCTGACTCGCCACAGCGCGTGGTCGCGCCCCGGTCGTGCCCTGCCGGAGATGCCGGAGCAGAGCTTCAAGGAAATGTGGCAAGCCCGCCAGAAGGACAAAAAAGCATGAGCAGCCAAGCAAAAATCCTGGCGCGGCTGCGCCAGAACCGCCCGCAAGGCCCGGCGCTGCCGGATATCGACGCGGTGCCATTCATCACCTTTGACGACAAGTTCGACGCCTTTTGCACCCTGGTGCGCAACCTGGGCGGCGACGCCGTGCAGCTAGCCGACGGCGACAGCGTGCAAAGCGTGGTACAGCAACGTTGGCCGCAACACGGCCGCCTGGTAGACCTGACGGTAACCGGCCACGAGGAAAGCCCCAGCCCGCACGCCTGGCACGACGTAGACGTGGCCATCGTACCCGGCGAGCTAGCCGTGGCAGAAAGCGCCGCCGTATGGGTAAGCCACGCCGACAACCAGTGGCGCTCGATTTACTTCCTGACCCAGAAGCTGGTGCTGGTGGTGCCGCGCGATGCCATCGTGGATACCATGCGCGACGCCTACCGCCGCATCGCCATCCGCGAACAGGGCTTTGGCGGCTTCATCAGCGGCAGCTCGCGCACCGCCGATATCGAACAAAGCCTGGTAATGGGCGCACACGGCGCCATGGCCGCGCTGGTGATCTTTGTCTGATTGCAGTAAGTTGTTGCTTCCTTTAGCGGCCCGCGTGGCCGCTTTTTTTGCGGCCAACGTTGGCCGCAGACGCAAAAAAGCCACCTTTCGGTGGCTTTTCATGATTGCGCCAATGGCTCAGCGCTCTACCTTGTAACGCGGTGGCAGCAACAGCGCCGGCACCTCACGCTGGCGCTGCGGCAGAATACGCCCGCCGATGCCCAGCTTCACCGTCTTGCGGCCTTCGCCCTCGTCATGCGTGTCGCGTGGCTCGCGGCTATCCGCTGCATGGCGGCTCTCGCGGCGCGGCTTGTCGCCAAACAGCGACGGGCTACGCTCTGCGCGTTCACTGCGGCGCGGGGCGTCCGGGCGGTCGGTGCGCTCCGGGCGCTCTGCGCGGTCGGTACGCTCCGGGCGTTCGCTACGCTCGCGGCGCGGTGCGGTATCGGCCTCGTCACGCGGCGGGCGGCCACCAAAGCCCTCTGGCAGCGGCAGCGGCGTCAGGGTTTGCTTGGTGAGCTTTTCGATCGACTCGTGCTGGCGGGTTTCATCCGGGCTCATCAGCGAGATCGCCACGCCAGATGCACCGGCGCGGCCGGTACGGCCAATACGATGCACGTAGTCTTCCGGCGAGTTGGGCATTTCGTAGTTCACCACGAAAGGCAGCTCGGAAATATCCAGACCACGGGCCGCCACGTCGGTAGCGACCAGTACCTTCACCTCACCGCTCTTGAAGCGTTCCAGCGTTTCCAGGCGGGCGCTTTGTGCCTTGTCGCCGTGGATGGCTTCGGCTGCGTGGCCATCGCGCTTGAGGTCTCGCGACAGCTGGTCGGCCGAGATCTTGGTCTTGCAGAACACGATGACCTGGCTCATTTCGCGCTGGCGAATCAGGTAGGACAGCAAAGCGCGCTTGCGGAAACCGTCTACGGCAAAGACCAGCTGTTCGACCTGGGCGTTGGTCGAGTTCTGACGCGCCACTTCAACCGTTTGCGGGTCGCGCATGAAGTCTGCAGCCAACCGTTTGATCTCCGGGGCAAAGGTAGCGGAGAACAGCAGGGTCTGGCGCTCTTTGGGCAGCAGCGACATGATCTTGCGGATGTCCTGGATAAAGCCCATGTCCAGCATGCGGTCGGCTTCATCCAGCACCAGCACGTCTACCTTGTTCAGCTGGATGGTTTTTTGCTGGATGTGGTCCAGCAGGCGGCCCGGGGTGGCGATAACGATTTCGATACCACGGCGCAGCTCGGCAACCTGCGGGTCCATGTTCATGCCACCGTACACGGTGGTCGTGCGCAGGGGCAGGTATTTGGTATACGCCTTGGCATTCACGCCGATCTGGTCGGCCAGCTCGCGTGTGGGCGACAGGATCAGCGCACGCACCGGGTGCATGGCCGGCGAGACGCTGGGGTTGGCAAACTTTTTCAGACGCTCCAGGATAGGCAGCAGGAAAGCGGCAGTCTTGCCGGTACCGGTTTGCGCGGCAGCCAGCAGATCTCGGCCGGACAGCACCAGCGGAATGGCCTTGGCCTGGATGGGGGTAGCTTCCGAGTACCCCATTTCGTCGATGGCACGCAGGATTTCAGGTGCCAGGCCTAGCTCGGCAAACGACATGTCAGGAACTCCATCAGCCTTGCCCGCTTTATTGGGCAAAGCCGTTTATGAACGATTAAAAAGCGAAGCGCCGCCAGTGCCTGGCGGCGCATCATGCGTCCGGCACTAGCCGAACAGGCTGACCACACTGATCAGCAGAATCACGAACAGCCACAGCAGTACCGTGCGCCACACCAGACCCACGGCACTCTTCAGGTACTGCGGGTCGGCTTCATCACCCACACCCAGTTCGGGGCGGAAATTGATGGTGTAGTTCTGGCGCAGCGGGTCGCCCAGCTTGACACCCAGCGCACCGGCGGCCGATGCCAGCAAGATGCCGGTAGCGTAGTTGCCCCAGGTGCGGGCTTGCGAGCGCCAGCAGTAAACGGCGTCTTCGAAGTCACCCATCACGGCGAAGCTCGCTGCCGTCAGGCGTACCGGCAGCCAGTCCAGCCATTCACCGGCACGGCCGGCAAAGCGGCCAAACAGGTCATCGGCAGCACGGCCACCCCATTTCTGGGCCAACAGCTGGGTAAAACGGTACAGCACGGCCCCAGTCGGGCCGGGCAACAACACAAACCAGAACATGGTACCAAACACGTGGCGGTAGCTATCGACCACCCCCTGCTCTATCGCCAGGCGAGACACCTCGCCAATGCTCAGCTCGGCAGTGGGCTGGTTGGTCCAGCTCGCCAGTGCCTGCTTGGCTTCCAGCTCCTGGCCATCATTCAAGGCTAGGGAAATCTCCGAGAAGTAGCTGGAAAAATGGCGAAAACCCATGGTCAGGTACAGCACCAGCACATTCCACACAAAACCCAGCACCGGGCTGATGGCACACAGCAGGTAGAACCCCCCGCCTGCCAGCAGCAGTACGGGCACCATGGCTGCCAGCCAGGCCAACACACCATGGCGGTTGTAGCCTGCATTCAAGGTACGCTCCAGATGGTTGGCGTAACGAATGAACAGCAACAGCACCCGGTTACGGTTGCCCAGGGGGCGGAATTGCTCCAGAACCAGCGCGGCAATAAGTGAAATCAGGGTCATGGGTCTGCGGAAAGGGATTGGTTGTGGCCCGCGGTGGAAGATACCACAAAACCGTCATCAGGCGGGCGGCGGCGCTCAGGCAGACCCCAGGCGGCGGGAGCCACCTACACCTGAAGACAGCGTGCCATGGCGGCCATAGCCATCCACGCCTTGCATGGCACCACGCAGGGTATCGATGACAGCCGTAGCAAAGCGCATGCGTTCGTCGGCCATGCCGGCATTCAGATCGTTCAGCGCTTTCAGGCGTAACAGTGCCAGCTCCAGCGACTGCCAGCAGTGCTGCACTTCATCCGGTGCCTGCTGCAACCATGGCAACCAGTCGTCCTGCTGCGCGATACCGGCAGCCTGCTGCAGCGCCAAGCGCTGTGCACGCAGCTCGGCCAGCTGTTTGAGCTGCTGCATTTTTTGCAGCGCCAGCTCTTCTATCTGAAAAGCATTCATACGCAAAATGGCCTGCTGTTCCTGCTGCAGGGTTACCTGCAGCGTTTCCAGCAAGGCCATTTCAGACTGGCACGAGGCCAGGAATACTGCTACATCCATTTGCATCTATCCGGTTATCAGCCTTGACAGGCAGTTTACCGCGCCAGCAGCTCCTGTGCCGAAGCAATCAGGCTGTCGGCGATGGCGCCCGGATTGATCTTGAACTCGCCGGCGGCAATGGCGGCCTTGATCGAAGCCACTTTGTCTGCATCGAAAGCAGGCGCTGCAGCTGCAGCTTGCTCCATGCCCTGCAAGCGGCTGGCAAACGGGTTGATCGCAACGCTTTCACCGCCATCGGCACGCGAAGATGCCTTGGCACTTGCATCGCTTTCTTTCGGGCTGGTACGGCTTGGTGCAGTGTAGCTGGCTGCAACCTTGCCTGAGTTGTCGATTTTCATGATTTACCTGCACTGCTTTTTATCGGTTATTTCTATTATCGCCCGAAAAATCCGAAACTTGACGCTTTTTTTAGGGCACCAGCACGGAAACACTGCCGTCCTGTTCTACCACACCGGCGACCACCTTGCCGTTTCCCACACGTACATTCACGCGCTCACCCACGCCAGCATTACCCAGTGCGGTGCCATCGCTGCCAATCACAAAACCATCGCCCTTTGCCTGCAGCCGCACCGGCTGATTCATTTTGACAACATAAGGTATCCGCAGCTGGCCGCCCTGCAGCACCGTACCGGCTGGCACGGTAGCCGTCATCATGCGGCCTAGCACTTGCTGCGGGTCGCGCAGCCCTTGTGACACCTGATTGCGATTGATGGCGGCCAGGCGCACATCCTCGGCTTGCAATACCTCGCCGCTGCGCACCAGACGCGTCGTGACCAGCGCCATGGGCAGCTCGCTGGCTTGCACGGTCAGGCGCAAGGTCCAGCCTGATGCAGCGCAGCTCACTTCCACATAGCTGCGCGGGCCAGTGCTGCCGGCGGGCCAACCCACTTGCAGATCTTGCGGGCAATTCGGCATGGACGCTTTCTGCCGCTGCAAAGCCAGACGATACGCATAGCCGTCATCGCCTTTCTGCGCTTGCAAAAAAGCCGCAGCGGCTTTCTCTGGCAACCGCACTTCGGCGGCCAGTACGCTGGCTGCCAGCAACAGCCAGGCGGGCAAAAGAAAAAGTATGTGTCGATTCATGTCCGCATTGTAACGCCAGTACAACAACAGGTAGACAAACACGGCCTTATCGAACATTTGTTTTAATCGACCGCAACAAACGAGCTTATGCTCTAAAAAAATATAAAAAACACACGCTGGCCACAGGCCAGACACAACACGAGGAGCTTCACCATGCGCATGACACTCCGCGCTGCCGTTATGGCCGCGCTGCTATCCCCTGCCACATTTGCTGGCACCAGCTATAGCAATATCTACTTTTTTGGCGACAGCCTGACCGACACGGGTGCCTTTGGTGGCCAGGCCGTCCCGAATGGTTCCGGCGGTTTCATTATGCTGCCATCCGATGCACGCTGGACCACCAATAATGCGGCCAACCACGCCAATATTCTGGCCGGCAAGCTGGGCCTGAGCGTCAGCGCCAGCAATGCCGCCAGCTCGCTGGGCACCAGCGGCAACAACTTTGCCCAGGGCGGCGCCCAGTCCGTCACCTACGCCACCGGCGCTACGCTGCCCAACAGCAGCAGCACCCAGACTGCCGGCCCCGGCGGGCTGGACATCCGCGACCTACCACAACAAGTGCAAGACTATCTATCGGCCAATGGCGGTAAGGCAGACCCGAAGGCAGTGTACTTTGTCTGGAGTGGCGGCAACGACATTCCTACCGCTGCGGGTGCAGGCAGCAGCAATGCGGCCACCGTGGCCACGGCAGCTGCCAATAGCCTGGCCACCCAGGTTGGCATACTGAACAATGCGGGCGCCAAGCTGATTATCGCCCCCAACCTGCCCGCTTTCGGCAATACCCCCGCGGCCATGTATGCGGTTATCGACACCATAGCGGCCCAACAAAGCCTGAATGCCACACAAACCAACGCACTGAAAACCGCCGTGGCCAACGTACTGCGCAGCATTGCCACACCGAGTGCCACAGAGCAGGACACGCTGAAAAATACAGCCCTGGCCACACTGGCCGCGGCACTCAGTAGCGGCGCCACCAGTGGCCCGGTATTTACAGCCACGCTGCAACAAGTCACCGACGGCTACAACACCAGCAAAACCGGCCTGAACAACCTGTCCACGCTTTATAACACCACTGCGGATGGCGCTATCGCGGCCAGCGGGGCCAATGTGGTGCGCGCCAACGTCAACGCCCTGTTTGCCGAAGCGCTGGCCAACCCGGCACTCTATGGCATTGATAACGTCACCGGCCCGGCCTGCGGTACCACCTCGTCGCTGGTCTGCACCAGTGCCAACGTCACTGGCAGCCTGAGCTACCTGTTTGCCGACGACCGCCACCCCACGCCTACCGTACACGCCCTGCTGGGCAACTATTTTGCCAGCCTGCTGCAAGCCCCCTACTTTGCCGAGGCGCTGGCCAATGTCCCGGCAGCGGCCAGCAGCCGGCTGGGCAGCACGCTGGATGCCCGCGCCCGTGCACTGGACCACGAACAACGCGCGGTGGGTACCGTGGGTGCCTTCAGCAGCGTGAGCGGGGGCAAGCAGGACGTTGGCCGCAACGGTGAACAGGCCAAGGGCGAGCTGCTGACCGTGGGCGTGGATTACCAGTCCACCCCGTCGCTGAGCGTAGGGGTGGCCTTCACCCAGGGCAAGCTGGACACCAGCGTAGGCAGCCTGGGCAGCTACGACAGCCACCACAGCCTGATGAGCGCCAGTGCCAACTACCGCAATGGTGGCCTGTGGCTGGATGGCGATGCCACGCTAGGGGTTGCCGATATCGATACACGCCGCATGGCCGACCTGGGCAGCGTCAAACGCCAGGAAACCGGCAGCAGCCGCGCTAATCACAACAGCCTGCGCCTGACAGCCGGCTATCGCATGCAGCAGGGCATGCTGCTCACCGGCCCCTTTGCCGGCATCGCCATGCAGCGCGGCCATGTGGCCGCCTTTAGCGAACAAGGCAACCAGAGCACCAGCATGCGCTTTGGCAAGCAGGTGCTGGACTCCACCATCCTGCAGGCCGGCTGGGCGCTACAAGCTACGCTGGGCCACGTCACCCCTTACCTGATGCTGAGCCTGAAACAAGAGCAGAACGACGAAGCACCTACCCTGCGCAGCGGCGTGTACGGCACCCAGGGCGAGTTCACCGTGAGTGGCAGCCAGCCAGATACCAGCTGGGCAGAATGGCAAACCGGCGCCACCGTGTCGCTAGGCAAAGGCATGCATGGCTTTATCCAGGCCAATGGCAGCAGTGGCCACAAAGGCGGCAACGGCACGCGCTACAACTTGGGGCTGGTTGCCAGCTTCTGATGCGGCCAACCTTGACCCCGCCCGCCATTGTCTGGCGGGCTTTTTCTTTCGGGGTGGCCATAAAAAAACCCCTTCCTGGCGGAAGGGGTCGGGGTTCTGCTTGTGGCGATTTAGCTCAGTGCCTGGCGTACGTAGGCCTTCACCGCGCTGGCGTCGGCATCAAACACCGTGACCCGCTGCGGCAGGTCTTCCAGGCCCTCGAAACCGGCCGGGCGCGGTGCATCGCGATTCAGCGCTTCGCGGATAGTGTCGGCAAACTTGGCCGGCAGCGCGGTTTCCAGGCAGACGATGGTTTCGCCGGGCAGGCGCACTTCGCGCGCGACCTTGATGCCGTCAGCGGTATGAGTGTCCACCACCACGCTGTCCTCGGCGTCTACCGTGCGGATCGTAGCCAAGCGGTCAGCGTGGCTGCTCTTGCCGGAGACAAAACCGAACTGTTCGCGGATCTGCGACAGCTTGTCGCCCAGGTCGAAACCGCGGCCGGCGTCCACCTCGGCCCACAGTGCTGCTACGGCGGCGCCGTCACGGCCCAGCAGGTCGAATACGAAACGCTCGAAGTTGGACGCCTTGGAGATGTCCATCGACGGGCTGGAGGTCACCCACGTATTAGCAGTGCCACGCGGCTGGTAGCGGCCGGTCTTGAAGAACTCGTCCAGCACGTCGTTCTCGTTGGTGGCCACGATCAGGCGTTGTACCGGCAGGCCCATCTGGCGGGCGATGTGGCCAGCGCAGACGTTGCCGAAGTTGCCGGACGGCACGCAGAAGCTGACTTGTTCGTCGTTGCTGCTGGTGGCGTTGAAGTAGCCCTTGAAGTAGTACACCACCTGCGCCACTACACGAGCCCAGTTGATGGAGTTGACGGTGCCGATCTTGTACTGGCGCTTGAAGTCGTGGTCGTTCTGTACCGCCTTCACGATGTCCTGGCAGTCGTCAAACATGCCCTTGATGGCGATGTTGTGGATGTTGGCATCCTGCAGGCTGTACATCTGCGCGCGCTGGAACGGGCTCATCAGGCCGTCCGGGCTCAGCATGAACACATTGATGCCCTGCTTGCCACGCATGGCGTACTCGGCAGCAGAACCGGTGTCGCCGGAGGTGGCGCCCACAATGTTCAGCTGCTCGCCCTTTTTGGCCAGCACGTACTCGAAAAGGTTGCCCAGAAACTGCATGGCCATGTCCTTGAACGCCAGCGTGGGGCCGTTGGACAGTTCCAGAATCACCAGGCCGTCGTGCAGACGCTTCACAGGCGTGATGGCCTCGCTACCGTACACCTCGGCGGTGTAAGTGCGTGCCAGCATGGCCTTGAGGTCGTCTTGCGGGATATCGGTAGCAAACAGGCGGATGATCTCGAACGCCAGCTCGGCGTAGGACAGGTCGCGCCAGGCGTCCAGCTGGGCGCGGCCAACCTGCGGGTAGCTTTCCGGCAGCGCCAGGCCGCCGTCCGGCGCCAGGCCCATCAGGATGGTGTCGGAAAATGACAGCGGCGCCATGCCGCCACGGGTGCTGATGTATTTCATGTTATCGAACCAGTGTATTCAGGCATTGCAGGCCCACATTGAGCAAACGGCCCTGCCAGGCAGGCTCGGCCAGAATGTCTTTGCCTTTGGCCGACACTTCCAGCAGCTCGCTGTTGCTCAGGCCGGACACCAGCTTGTCGCTGGCACAGCTGCAATAACCGTTGATCTTGCTTGGCGAGCTCAGCAAGGGCAGCAGCGGCGTGCTGGCGATCTTGCTTTTGCAGGCGTCGTTCATGCGGTCCTGCGCCAGCTGGCGCGGGGCCAGCGTGGCGCAGCCCGCCAGCAGGCTGCTGGCGGCCAACAGGATAAGCAGACGCTTAGCCATTGAGCTCTTCCATGCGCAGGCGCACGACCTTGCCCGCAACGCTGTCCAGTGCCTCGATGGCGGCAATGGCGGCGTTGGCCGCTTTTTCCAGCACGCGGTGCGTGAGGATCACGATCTCGGCAGAACCATCGGCAGCAGAACCTTTCTGGATCAGCGCTTCAATGGAAATGCCGTTCTCGGCCAGCAGGCGGGTGATGTCGGCCATCACGCCAGCGCGGTCGATGGCCTGGATGCGCAGGTAGTAGCTGCTGACCACGTCGCCCATCGGCAGGATAGGCAGGTCTTTGAGCTGGTCTGGCTGGAAAGCCAGGTGCGGCACGCGGTGTTCCGGGTCGGAGGTCAGCAGGCGGGCCACGTCGACAATATCGGCTACCACGGCCGACGCGGTGGGCAGCGCGCCGGCGCCCGGGCCGTTGAACAGCGCCTGGCCGATGGCGTCGCCGCGTACCAGCACTGCGTTCATCACGCCGTTTACATTGGCAATCAGCTGCTGCTCGGGGATCAGCGTCGGGTGCACGCGCAGCTCCACGCCTTGTTCGGTGCGGCGGGTCAGGCCCAGCAGCTTCACGCGGTAGCCCAGCTCTTCGGCGTACTGGATGTCCTTGCCGGCCAGCTGGCTGATACCTTCCAGATAACACTGATCAAAGTGCATCGGGATACCAAAAGCGATGGCAGCCATGATGGTGAGCTTGTGGCCGGCATCGTGGCCTTCCACGTCAAAGGTCGGGTCGGCTTCGGCGTAGCCAAGTGCCTGGGCTTCTTTCAGCACGTCGGCAAAGTCGGCACCCTTCTCGCGCATTTCGCTGAGGATGAAGTTGGACGTGCCGTTGATGATGCCGGCCAGCCATTCGATACGGTTGGCCGACAGGCCTTCGCGCAGCGCCTTGATGATGGGAATACCGCCGGCCACCGCCGCTTCAAACGCCACCATCACGCCTTTTTCCTGCGCGCGGGCAAAAATTTCGTTGCCGTGTACCGCCAGCAGCTTTTTGTTGGCGGTAACCACGTGCTTGCCGTTGGCAATGGCTTGCAGTACCAGCTCTTTGGCCACGGTATCGCCACCGATCAGCTCGACCACGATGTCCACATCAGGGTGGTTCACCACGGCAAACGCATCGGCCACCACGGTGACGTCGGCGCCAACCAGCTCACGGGCTTGCTCTACATTACGACGGGAAGCAATGGTCAGGCGGATGTCGCGGCCGGCACGGCGGCTGATTTCTTCCGCGTTACGCTTCAATACGGTGGCGACACCGCCACCGACTGTTCCCACCCCCATCAGGCCAATATTGATCGGCTTCATTGTTGAATACTCCTGCTGTTTCGGTTTTCAAGTTTCCCTGGCACGTCGGCCTGCTGCCGGTGGCAGCTGCTGGTTTGTTTCCCAGCTTTTTATTTCTACGCTGCGGCCAACCATGGCTTGGCCGCAGACAGCACAAAGGGGCGCGCACGCCCCTTTGCTTCATTCATGAGCTACCCGCGCCTGTCGCTTGGGCAGGCGGTGCTGCTGTGCGGCGCGGGCAAGTGTGTTCATGCGGTACCGTGGCGTTTGCGGTAGTTTTCCAGAAAGCGGGCGATGCGGCCGATGGCTTCGGTCAGATCGTCGCTATTAGGTAGGAATACCACGCGGAAGTGATCCGGCGCAATCCAGTTGAAGCCACTGCCCTGCACCAGCAACACGCGCTCTTGCTGCAGCAGCTCCAGAATGAACTGCTGGTCGTCTTCGATAGGGTAAACCGCCGGGTCCAGCCGCGGGAACAGGTACAGCGCGCCTTGCGGCTTGACGCAGCTCACGCCCGGAATATCGGTGAGCAGCTTGTAGGCCAGGTCGCGCTGGCGCGCCAGGCGGCCGCCCGGTGCCACCAGGTCGTCGATGCTCTGGTAGCCGCCCAGTGCGGTCTGGATGGCGTACTGCGCCGGCACGTTGGCGCACAGGCGCATCGAGGCCAGCATGTTCAGGCCTTCGATGTAGTCTTTGGCGCGGCGCTTGTCGCCGGACAAAATCATCCAGCCAGCACGGTAGCCGCAGGCACGGTAGTTTTTGGACAGGCCGTTGAAGGTGCACACCATCAGGTCCGGCGCCAGCGAGGCGATGGAGGTGTGGGTGGCACCGTCGTACAGCACCTTGTCGTAGATCTCATCGGCGTACAGCAGCAGGCCGAATTCACGCGCCACCTCTACCAGCTGTTGCAGCACGTGATCGGGGTACAGTGCCCCGGTGGGGTTGTTCGGGTTGATGATGACCAGCGCCTTGGTACGCGGCGTGATCTTGGCGCGGATGTCGGCAATGGACGGCATCCAGCCGTCGTTCTCGTCGCACAGGTAGTGCACCGGCTGGCCGCCGGCCAGGCTGACGGCGGCGGTCCACAGCGGGTAATCCGGTGCGGGCACCAGCACTTCGTCGCCGTTATCCAGCAGCGCCTGCATGGCCATCACGATCAGCTCGGACACGCCGTTGCCAATGTAGATGTCTTCCATGCCCACCTGGGGCAGATGCTTCTGCTGCGCGTAATGCATGATGGCCTTGCGCGCGGCAAACAAGCCCTTGGAATCACAGTAACCGGACGCGTTCTGCAGGTTGACGATAACGTCCTCGATGATCTCGTCCGGGGCGAAGAAACCGAAAGGCGCCGGGTTGCCGATATTCAGCTTGATGATACGGTGGCCTTCTTCCTCCATCCGCTTGGCGTGTTCGAGCACCGGGCCGCGAATGTCGTAGCAGACGTTGGCAAGTTTCTGGGATTTCTGGATAGGCTGCATGAGGGGTGTTACCGTCTTCTGCGGTGGCACGGGCCACCTGTCGTTTGTCCTGTGGTCTGCCGCAAGCGGCGGGCGTATCCGGCCCTGGCATTCTGGCCAGGCGGGGTATAATCCTATCCCAAACCGTGGTGCACTGCACTACACCAGCCAACAGGATTTCATCATGAAGCTGCACGAAGCCAAAACTGCAGGTGCCAACCTGTTTACCGCGCACGGCGCGGGCTATGTCGAGATCAACCGTGAACGCCACGAAGGCAGCCTGATCGTGAGCGCCGACAGCATTACGCCGTGGGCGCCGGCCAACTTTGCGGCGCTGGAAGAAGCGCACTTTACCCAGCTGCTGGCACTGCAGCCGGAGCTGGTGATTTTTGGCAGCGGCCCCACGCTGCGCTTCCCGCACCCGCGCCTGAGTGCGGCGCTAACCAACGCCGGTATCGGTGTGGAAGTGATGGACACCAGCGCGGCCTGCCGTACCTACAACATCCTGCTGGCAGAAGACCGCAAAGTCGTGGCCGCCCTGCTGGGCAGCTGATGGATATCGCCCTGCTGGGCAAGTGCCTGCTGGGCGCGCTGGCGGTGCTGCTGATCCAGTGGCTGTCCGGCAGCCGCTATTTCTTTGTGGCCGGGTTGGTACCGCTGTTTCCCACCTTTGCGCTGATTGCACACTACATCGTTGGCCGCAGCCGCAGTGCGGCCAACCTGCAGCAAACCGCTTTGTTCGGGCTATGCGCCCTGCTGCCCTACGCCCTCTACCTGCTGGCCGTATACCTGCTGAGTGTGCGCCTGCCGCTCGCTGCTACCCTGTTGCTGGCCACCCTGTGCTGGCTGGTGGCTGCCGCCCTGCTGCTGTGGGGCTGGCAGCACTGGCATGGCTAGCCCGGCCGGCAGCGCCGCTGGCTAGGCCGCGACTTTTTCCCCACCAAATGTCTCGTAGGCCAGCAGCGCCTCGGCGGCGGTCATCAACGATGGCCCGCCGCCCATATACACCGCCACTTGCAACATCTCCATGAATTCGGCGCGGCTACAGCCCAGCTCCACTAGCGCCTTGGCGTGAAAACCCAGGCAGCCCTGGCAGCGGGCGGCAATGCCGATACCCATGGCGATCAGCTCCTTGTGCTTGGTGCTTAGCGCGCTGTCGGCCAGCGCGGCACGGCTCATCTGGCCAAAGCCTTTCATGGTGTCGGGTATCTCGCGGCGCAGGTCGGCCAGCTTGGTGGACAGGGTGGCGGTAAGGTCTTGGTAGTCGTGCTGCATGCTGGCTCCTGATGATTAAGTGGCTTACGTTTTATATTTTTATATATTGTATGCCACATAGCAAGCATGCGGCCAACTCTGGCGCACAAAAGCGACAAGGCCGCCCATGGGCGGCCTTGTCGCTTTTGCCGGTCACACCCGGCTACAGGTAGCGCTGCAGCAGCAATACCAATAGCAGCAGTGCAATGAGCTTCAACAGGAAGTTCTGCGTTTTTTGTTCGCGCATCAGCTGGATATACCCCTGCACCACCAGCTCGGTCGCCTGGCCAGACAGCGCCTCGCTGAGCTTGCGCGGGATGGCCGGCAGCGTGGTAGCCCACTGCGGGGCCTCATGCTTGAGCGTACGCAGCAGGCCGCGCCAGCCGATCTGCTCGTTCATCCACTTGGTCAGGAAGGGCTTGGCGGTATCCCACAAGTCCAGCTCCGGGTCCAGCTGGCGGCCCAGGCCCTCAATATTCAGCAGGGTTTTCTGCAGCAGCACCAGCTGCGGCTGGATTTCCACATTGAAGCGGCGGCTGGTTTCAAACAGGCGCAGCAGCACCATGCCAAAGCTGATCTGCGACAGCGGCTTGTTGAAGATGGGCTCACACACGGTACGGATGGCCGCTTCCAGCTCCTCGGCCCGCGTGTCTTTGGGCACCCAGCCGGATTCGATATGCGCGGTGGCCACGCGGTGGTAGTCGCGGTTGAAGAAAGCCAGGAAGTTCACCGCCAGATAGTGTTTGTCGGTGTCTGTAAGGCTGCCGACAATACCGAAATCCAGCGCGATGTAGCGGCCATCGGCCGCCACCAGAATGTTGCCCGGGTGCATGTCGGCGTGAAAGAAACCGTGGCGGAACACCTGGGTAAAGAAGATTTCCACGCCAAAGCGGCTGAGCTGTTTCAGGTCCACCCCGGCGGCGCGCAGGCGGTCTATCTGCCCCACCGGGATGCCGTCCATCCACTGCATGGTCATCACCTCGCGCCGGGTATAGTCGTAGTACACCTCGGGCACCAGCAGCATGTCGCTACCGATAAAGTTGCGGTGCAGCTGGCTGGCGTTGCCGGCCTCGTGCATCAGGTCCAGCTCGTCGTGCAGGTGGCGGTCGAATTCGGCCACCACTTCGCGCGGTTTCAGGCGTTTGCCGTCGGGCAAAAAGCGCTCCACCAACCCGGCCAGTACCGCCATCAGCGCCAGGTCCTGCTCGATCACCGGCAAGATGCCGGGGCGCAATACTTTTACCGCCACGTCTTTGCCCGGCTGGCCGTGGCTGCCGTGCAGGCGCGCGCGGTGCACCTGCGCCACCGAGGCGCTGGCCACCGGCACGTTGTCGAACTCGGCGTAAATATCGGCCAGCGGCTGGCCAAAGCTGCGCTCGATCACCTCGCGCGCAATGGCGCTGTCAAACGGCGGCACGCGGTCTTGCAACCGCGCCAGCTCGTCGGCGTAATCGGGCGGCAGCAGGTCACGGCGGGTAGACAGCACCTGGCCAAACTTGATGAAGATCGGCCCCAGATGCTCCAGCGCCAGGCGCACGCGCTGCGGTAGTGGCGCAGCGGTGTCGCGCGGCACAGGCAGCAGGCGGAACAGCTTGGCAAGCAGCCCTACTTTGGGGCGGCCGGCCAGGAAGTCGTCCAGGCCAAAGCGGTAAAACACGGAAACAATCTTGAACAGACGCGCAATACGCATGATGGGCTTTATTGTTATGGTTGGCGAAGGTTGGCCGCACGCGCTTCCAGCAGCGTCAGGCGTTTTTGCAGGCGGTCGGCGTCTTCGCGCAGGGTATCTACCGCGCTGACAAAATCGGCCACGTCGGTTTTCTTGGCCAGCAGCGGCGCTTCTTCGCGCAGGTGCTCTACCCAGGTTTCCATCAGGCGGCCGCCGATTTCACCCTTGATGCCGAACAAGCCGCGCAACCAGCCCTGCACACGGTGGGCGGCCACGTCGCCTACCACACGCGACAGGTCTTCGGTGGCATCCCACTGCAGCTGGCGCACGATGCGGCCAACGCTGGCGGCCAGCTCGGTATCGCCTTCCAGTACGATGTCGCCCATGGCAGGCTCCTGGCCGGATAGCTGCGCCAGCGCCACGCTGTGCTTCAGGCGCAGGCGCGCTTCCGGCTCACCCTCGCAGGCGGCCAGCCAGCCATCGCTGGTCACGACTCCTGCCAGGTCGAATGGTGGCAGGCTGATACCGATACGCCGCCCGGCGTGCTGTGCCAGCTCGGCACGTACCGCCGGGTGCTGGTTCAGCACGTGATTAAACGCTGCAATACGCAAACCCATGTCAGTGCCCCTTGCTGGCCAGACTCAATAAAACAGTGCCAATGATGATGGCCACGATGCCGGCCAACTTCAGCGGCGGCATGCCTTCGCCGTAGTAAAACACACCCACGGCCGCGACAACCGCCATGCCCACGCCACACCAGATGGCGTATACCACGCCCAGATCCAGCCGCTGTACCACCTGTGACAGCAGCCAGAACGCCAGCACGTAGCCCGCCACCACCACCAGCGAGGGCAGCGGGCGGGTGAAGCCGGCGGCCAGCTTCAGCGACGACGTCGCGGCGATCTCTGCCGCTATCGCCGCCGCCAGCATCAGCCAGGCGTTCATGCCTTACTGCACCACCGGCACGATCTGGATTTCCACACGGCGGTTCAGCTGCTTGCCGGCTTCGGTCTTGTTGTCACCACGCGGGCGGCTGGCGCCGTAGCCGGCGGCGCTCATGCGCTCCGGCTGTACGCCCAGGCTGGCCAACTGGCTTTGCACGGCGGCAGCGCGCTGTTCGGACAGCGGCTGGTTGATCTTGTCGTTACCGCTGGCGTCGGTATGGCCTTCGATATCCAGCGTGGTCTTGCCGTAACGCTTCACGATGCTGCCGATGGTGGACAGCGTCGGCAGGAAGGCCTGTTTCAGGCTGGCGGAGTTGGTATCAAACGCGGTGGCCGAGGTCATGGTCACAGTCAGGCTGTGGTCGGCGTTTTTTCTCAGCTCGATGGCGCCAGACTGGATCTGCGGTGCCAGCTGTTTTTCGAAATCCTGCGCTTGTTTATCCATATAAGCGCCCACGCCGGCACCGGCCAGGCCGCCACCGATAGCACCAATCACCGCGCCCTTGTTACGGTTTCCCTTGCCTGCCACGGCTGCGCCCAGTACGGCGCCACCGATGGTGCCTAGTACGGCACCCTTCTGGGTATTGGTGTATTGGTCCAGGTCTACCGAGGCGCAACCACTGGCCAGCAAGGCAGCGGAAACCACGGTCACGATGCCGAGTTTGGAGAGGTGTTTCATGCGGTAAGTCCTTTCGATGTAGGTTGGGTGGCAGGGTCTTGCCAGCACCAGTGCCAGGGCTCGTACAAGTAGCCGCTGGCGTTGTCCCGGCCAAAGCTCATGGCAAAGCCATGGTTGGCCGCATGCTGTTGCAGCCAGGTAAAAGCCGGGGTGGTTTCAAAATCTTCTTCCAGTACCGGCGAACCGGGGGTACCGATATCGATGGCACAGCCGGTGTGGTGCTCGCTGTAGCCGGGGGCAGCGCTCACGGCCAGGATGGTATCCAGGCACTGACCACGCGCCAGCTTGGCGGCCACGATCTCGTGCTGCCGCGCCACACTGCGAAAGGCCGATACCAGAAACAGCGTGACGCCGTCCGCGGCAGCGGCGTCGCGCATGGCCTGCCAGGCTGCGGCAGCGCCGGCTAGCAGGTGGAACTCGCGCCCGGCGTCGTTCACATCAGCCAGCACCAGGCTGGCGGCGTCGGCCTCGGCGTAAGGCTGCAGGCCACGTGCGGCCAACCTTTCGGTATCGATGCCCAGCTCGGCCAGGCGCACGGCCAGCGCGTCCTGCATCAGAACTTGATGCCTTTATGCAGTGCTACCACGCCGCCAGTCATATTGTGGTAGTCCACGCGGCCAAAGCCGGCGTCCAGCATCATCTGCTTCAGGGTTTCCTGATCCGGGTGCATGCGGATGGATTCAGCCAGGTACTGGTAGCTGTCGGCGTCATTGGCCACCAGCTTGCCCATCACCGGCAGCGCCTTGAACGAGTAGAAATCGTAGAACGGCGACAGCGGCTTCCAGACCTTGGAAAATTCCAGCACGAACAGTTTGCCGCCCGGCTTCAGCACGCGGAACATCTCTTTCAGCGCGGCATCTTTATGCGTCATGTTGCGCAGGCCGAAGGCCACCGACACCGCATTGAAGTAGTTGTCTGGGAACGGCAGCTTTTCGGCATCCGCCAGCGACACCGGCAGGATCATGCCCTCGTCCAGCAGGCGGTCGCGGCCAACGGTCAGCATGGAGCTGTTGATGTCGGTGAGCCACACTTCGCCGCTCTTGCCCACACGCTTGGCCCAGCCACGCGCCAGGTCGCCGGTACCGCCGGCGATGTCCAGCACCTTGTCGCCGGCACGCACGCCGGACGTGGTCAGGGTGAAGTGCTTCCATACGCGGTGCAGGCCGCCCGACATCAGGTCGTTCATCACGTCGTACTTTTGCGCTACCGAGTGGAATACCTCGGCCACCTTGCCCGCCTTTTCGCTTTCGTCGACGGTTTTAAAACCAAAATGCGTCTGGTTGTCCATGCTTACTCCCTGCTCGCGCCTGCGGCGGCGAGGCGATTCAGATAATCCTGCCAGTACTGGTCGTGCTTCACGCCCAGCTCGTATAGGTAGGCCCAGCTATACAGGCCGCTGTCGTGGCCATCGTCAAAAACAATCTTCAGCGCATAGTGCCCTACCGGCTCCAGACCGGAAATGGCCACGTGCAGCTTGCCGGTTTGCAGTACCTCGTTGCCCACACCGTGCCCGCGCACCTCGGCAGACGGCGAGTACACACGCAGGTATTCGGCCGGCAGCGTGAAACGCGCGCCGTCGTCAAAGCTGATCTCCAGCTGGCGCGATACAGCGTGCAGGATGATGTCCTGCGGGCTGGCGCTATCGTGAGTCAAACCGCTCATGGGCTTAGTCCTTGCGGGTCAGCAGCATGGCATCGCCATAGCTGAAAAAACGGTATTGCTGCGCCACCGCGTGCGCATAGGCAGCACGCATTTCGGTGTAGCCGGCAAAGGCCGACACCAGCATCAGCAGGGTGGATTTGGGCAGGTGGAAGTTGGTCAGCAGCTTGTCCACCACGTTAAAACGGTAGCCGGGCGTAATAAAGATATCGGTCTCGCCACGGCCCGCTTTCAGCACGCCATCGCCACGGGCGGCAGATTCCAGCGCGCGCATGCTGGTGGTGCCAACGGCCAGCACCTTACGGCCGGCCGCATGCGCGGTGTGAATGGCATCCACGGTAGCTTGCGGAATATCGTAGATCTCGCTGTGCATCTTGTGATCGGCAATATTATCCACCCGCACCGGCTGGAAAGTGCCTGCACCAACATGTAGCGTCACATTGCACAGTTTTACGCCCTTTGCGGCCAACTGCTGCAGCATGTCGTCGGTAAAGTGCAGACCCGCGGTCGGCGCGGCAACCGCGCCTTTTTCGCGCGCATACACCGTCTGGTAACGCTCGTCGTCGTCACCGTCGGTATCGCGCTCGATATAGGGTGGCAGCGGCAGCTTGCCGGAGGCATCCAAAATATCGAATACGTTGGCCGCATCCAGAAAACGCAGGCGGAACAGCTCGCCCACGCGCTCGACCATCTCGGCCTGCCAGCGGCCGGCAAAAACCAGCAGCGTGCCCGGCTTGGGCGACTTGCTGGCGCGCACGTGAGCCAGCACGTGATGTTCGTCCAGTACACGTTCTACCAGCGCCTCGATCTTGCCGCCGCTGGCTTTTTCGCCAAACAGGCGCGCCTTGATCACGCGGGTATCGTTAAACACCATCACGTCGCCGGCCTGCAGGGCGTCGGCAAAAGCGGAAAACTGCGCATCAGCCAGCGTAGTACCGTTGACCAGCAGCAAGCGGCTGGCACCGCGCACGGCCGGCGGGTGCTGCGCGATCAGGTTGTCGGGAAGGTGGTAGTCAAAGTCGGAAACGTGCATGGCGGGTATCTTTTGGAAAACGTGGCGATTATACCTTTCGAGCGCCATCCCGTGGCAGCGTTCCCGGCACACCTTCTGCTTGTGCCAGATCAACAAGCGTTTTATTGCACCTCGCTAAAGTTTACCGGCTGCTTACAATGTGCCGATTTGTTAGTGCTTTCACTCGAAAGCGCAACATTTTTCCAACACGACCGCAACTTAAACACACGTTTGAAATGCGGCAATTGCTGGACATCTTGCTGACAATTGCGGCAAACTCGCGCCCATATCAAAACAGGGACTGACACCTTGACCCGAAAAATCCTCGTGCTGCACGGCCCCAATCTGAACCTACTCGGACTGCGCGAGCCACAGCACTACGGCCGGGACACCCTGGACGACATCAACCAGCGCCTGCGTGCGCAAGCCAGCGATGCCGGCTTTGAGCTGGATGTTCTGCAAAGCAACGCCGAACACGTGCTGATCGACCGCGTCCACGCTTGCCTGACCGACGGCACGGCTTTTGTCATCATCAACCCGGCGGCTTTCACCCATACCAGCGTCGCCCTGCGCGATGCCCTGGCGGGCGTCAAGGTGCCATTCATTGAAGTCCACTTATCCAACGTCCACGCTCGCGAAGCTTTCCGCCACCATTCGTATTTTTCGGATCTGGCGGTAGGTGTGATTTGCGGTCTGGGCGCTGATGGCTACGCCCTGGCACTGGCTCACGCGATGAAGCGTCTGAGCCTGCCGGCATAACACCCGAATACTATCCGAAGGAAGACCATGGACCTGCGCAAACTGAAAAAGCTGATCGATCTCGTCGAGGAATCCGGCATTGCTGAACTCGAAGTGACCGAAGGCGAAGAAAAAGTCCGCATCACCCGCGTATCCGCCAATGCGGCGGTCAACTTCGCACAACCCATGCAGGTACACCTGCCACAGCAGGCCGCCCCGACACCAGCCCCGGTTGCTGCAGCCCCTGCGGCACCCGCCCCGGTAGCCGCTGCAGATAACGCCAACGCGGTGAAATCGCCGATGGTCGGCACCTTCTACCGCCGCCCGAGTCCGGGCTCCAAGCCTTTTGTAGAAGTTGGCCAGCAAGTCAACGTAGGCGACACCCTGTGCATCATCGAAGCGATGAAGCTGATGAACGAAATCGAAGCCGAGCGTAGCGGTGTGGTGAAAGCCATCCTGATCGAAGAAGGCCAGCCGGTAGAGTTCGGCGAGCCGCTGTTCATCATCGAATAAGCAGCGATCTGCCGTGAATTTCAAATGACAGGGCACGCCAGCGTGCCCTGTCGTTTTCGCGTGAATTGAAGGGCTGCCAACAGCCCGAGCCCGATGCCCGCATGACGGCATCCGGGCTGCGGAGAAACCGACATGTTTGAAAAGATCCTGATCGCTAACCGCGGGGAAATTGCCCTGCGTATCCAGCGCGCCTGCCGTGAAATGGGCATCAAGACCGTGGTTGTGCATTCCGAAGCCGACCGCGAGGCCAAGTACGTAAAGCTGGCCGACGAGTCGGTCTGCATTGGCCCGGCATCCTCCGCGCTGAGCTACCTGAACGTACCGGCACTGATTGCTGCCGCAGAAGTCACCGACGCCCAGGCGATTCACCCTGGCTACGGTTTCCTGTCTGAAAACGCTGATTTTGCAGAGCGCGTCGAGCAGTCCGGCTTTGCTTTCATCGGCCCGCGTGCCGAAACCATCCGCCTGATGGGCGACAAAGTATCGGCCAAGCAGGCCATGATCGAAGCCGGTGTACCGACCGTACCCGGCGTGGCGGGTGCACTGCCGGACGACCCGGTGGAAATCACCAAGATTGCCCGCAAGATCGGTTTCCCGGTGATCATCAAAGCCGCTGGCGGTGGTGGTGGCCGTGGCATGCGCGTGGTGCATACCGAAGCCGCGCTGATCAACTCGGTGAACATGACCCGTACCGAAGCCGGTGCCGCTTTTGGCAACCCCACCGTGTACATGGAAAAATTCCTGGAGCAGCCGCGCCACATCGAGATCCAGATTCTGGCCGACCAGCACGGCAACGCCGTATACCTGGGCGAACGTGACTGCTCCATGCAGCGCCGCCACCAGAAGATCATCGAAGAAGCACCGGCACCCGGCATTACCGCCGAGCAGCGCCAGCGTATTGGCGAAGCCTGCGCCGAAGCTTGCCGCCGCATTGGCTACCGCGGCGCCGGCACCTTTGAGTTCCTGTACGAAAATGGCGAGTTCTACTTTATCGAGATGAACACCCGCGTGCAGGTAGAGCACCCGGTTTCCGAGCTGATTACCGGCATCGACATCGTGCAAGAGCAGATCCGCATTGCTTTTGGCGAAAAGCTGCGCTTCACCCAGGAACAGATCGTGTTCAAAGGCCACGCAATGGAATGCCGCATCAACGCGGAAGATCCGTTCAGCTTCATCCCGTCGCCAGGCAAGATCGAGAGCTACCACCCGGCAGGTGGCCCGGGCATCCGCATCGACTCGCACATCTACCAGGGCTACACGGTTCCGCCCCACTACGACTCGATGATTGGTAAACTGATCTCTTATGGTGATACCCGCGAACAGGCAATGGCGCGCATGCGCGTGGCCCTGTCCGAAATGGCCATCACCGGCATCAAAACCAATATCCCGCTGCATCAGGAACTCTTCATGGACAATGCCTTCCGCCAGGGCGGCACCAGCATCCATTATCTGGAAGAGCGCCTGGCACAGCTGAAGAAAGGCAGTTAATTCCATGGCATGGCTGCAAGCCACCATTCACGCTGACTCGGCTATCGCCGAGAAACTGGCCGACGTCCTGATGGACGTTGGCGCCCTGTCCGCCACCATCGAAGATGCGCTGGCGGGTACCGATGAAGAGCAGCCGATCTTCGGCGAACCCGGCGAGCCGGTAGACCAGCTGTGGCACCACAGCCTGATCAACAGCCTGTTTGCCGAGGACGCCGATGTGGCCCTGCTGGTGACTGCTGCGGCCAACCAGTGCCATATCGATGTGCCCAGCTACACCGTATCGCGGGTAGAAGAGCAGGACTGGGTACGCCTGACGCAAAGCCAGTTCGACCCGATCCGCATCTCCGACCGCCTGTGGATTACCCCGACCTGGCACACCTCGCCAGACCCGGCTGCCATCAACCTGCAGCTGGACCCGGGCCTGGCCTTTGGTACAGGTAGCCACCCTACTACCCGCCTCTGCCTGCAGTGGCTGGACCAGCAGATCCAGGGCGGCGAAACGGTACTGGACTACGGTTGCGGCTCCGGCATTCTGGCCATTGCCGCGCTGAAACTGGGCGCTGGCGCGACGCGCGGCATCGATATCGATGCACAAGCGGTGCGCTCCAGTATCGATAATGCCCAGCAAAACAGCGTGAGTGCCGACTTTGGCTTGCCCAATACCCTGCAGCCTGGCGAGTACGACGTCGTCGTGGCCAACATTCTGGCCAACCCGCTGCGCATGCTGGGCGAATTGCTGGCTAGCCACGTGAAAACCGGTGGTAAAATCGTGCTTTCCGGCATTCTTGCCGAGCAGGCCGAAGAACTGTCTGCCATTTACGCCAAATGGTTCGATATGGACGCCGCCGTGTTCGACGAGGGCTGGACCCGACTATCCGGAACCAAACGCCCGTAAAACATGAGCCAAACCACACAGTGCCCCAGCTGCCAGACCAAGTTCAAAGTCTCTGACGCCCATCTCGCCCTTGCCGGCGGCATGGTACGCTGCGGGCGCTGTAGCCATGTTTTCCACGCACCGAGCCATCTGGAAGCCGCCGTACCGGAGGTGCCACAAGCGCCCCCGGCTCCCCCCGCCCCACCCGTGATGTCGCAACCGGCCAGCGCCGCAGAGATGCCGCAGCCTGGCAGCCTCGACGACGATTTCGAGCTGGAGCTACCCGACTTTCAGCCGGCGCCCGCCCAGCCTGCACCCGCCGCGGTGAGCCGCACACCGGCACCAGCGCGACAGGCCACCCCCGTTAATGACGACGATTTTGACCTGCCGGATTTCGACCTGCTGGACAAACAGCGCATCGCTGCCGCCGCCGTCAAACCAGAACCGCCGGCTCCGATAGCCACACCAACGCCAGATATCGCACCCGATTTCCGCGCCGCCGCGGCCGAAGCAGAAGCCAGCCGCCAGGAAATAGCCGCCTTTCAGCAGGCACTGGCAGAGGCACTACGTAGCCCGACCAGCAATAAAAAGCTGTCGGCCTACCAAAGCGAGCCCGAGCCCGAACCTGCAGAACCGGACGAGCCAGTTGCCCCAAGCCCTGCACCAGCCATGGCAACGCGCACAGAACCGGTGTTCACCACCCCGGCTGCAGCGGCCTTGCCCGAGCAGGACGACGCTGCGCCAGAAGAGCCGCCTGCGGCCAACCCTAGCGCGCTGAAAACCACCGTGCAAAGCCTGGTTGCCATTTTGCTAGGCTTGGCACTCCTGGGGCAGATTGCCTTCTTTAACCGCACCCGCATCAGTGCCGAAGCGCCAGAGCTGCGCCCGGCGTTCGAAGCGCTGTGCGCCAGCCTGGGCTGCAGCGTACCGCTGCCGACCGACCGCCAGCTTATCCGTACCGAATGGTCCGAGCTGTCTTTTGTGCCACAGAACGACCATCTGATCCAGCTGAATGCCACGCTGAAAAACCTGGCCAACTACCCGCAAGCCTTCCCGGTAATGGAGCTGACGCTGAAAGATGCCGAGGACAAGGTCGTGGCACGCAAAGCCTTCCGCCCGGAAGACTACGTGCCCGCCAACGAGCTGAAGCTGGGCCAGTTCAACGGCAATAGCGAGCTCAAACTGCAGCTGCGCATGGAAATGACCCAGGGCAAGGCACTCGGCTACAGCCTGCACTTCTACTACCCCTGAGTATTACCTCTGCGTGCCGGGCGCCCTGCTCGCAGCACGCGTCGCAATACCTGCTTGAAATTCCTCCCGGATAAGCCACGATAGTAAAAAGCCGGGAGGATTCGATGGCACTACACCCCTTTATCTATAAAGAAGAAACGCTGGAAGTGGGCGGCAGCTTCCCTGAAGCCGGTCAGACCCTGCCCAGCTTCATGCTGGTAGACGAGCAGCTGCGCGATGTCTCGCTGGAGCGCTATCTGGGCCGCGTGAAGCTGGTCATCACCCTGCTGTCCATCGATGCGGAATCGGCTGGCCTCGCCATGCTGCAAGACCTGCGCCGGGCACTGGAAGCCTGGCCACTGCTGCAGTTTATCGTGGTCACCGTAGACTCACCCTTCAGCCTGCAGCGCGCACGGCGCGAACACGGCTTGCCACAGGTGGTGTTGCTATCTACCCTGCGCGGGCGCGACTTTCACAAACACTATGGCGTGCTGCTGCAGGATATTCCCCTGGCAGGCGTCACCTGCCCGGCACTATGGCTGGCCGATGAGCAGGACACCATCCATTTCGCCCAGCGGCTGGATACCGACGAGCACGAGTTTGATCTGGCCAGCCTGCGCGAAAAACTGGCCTCCGTGTTTGCCCCGCAGCCGGCGCAGGCGGCAGACGAAGACGGCTAAGCCCAGCAGCCCGCCGCGCCAAGCAGCTGCGGCATGACAGCGCGGTTTCATATTGCACCCCATAAAAACAAACCCCTTTCAGCAAGAAAGGGGTTGTGCGGGCAGGATGCGGCCAACCTTGTCAGGCTGTGCCGAACTCCGGCTTGGGCGTACGGCCCAGCAGGCGCTCTACCACACTCTGCGGCTTGGCCTGGTGATACAGCAGCTCGCACACGGCGGCGGTAATCGGCATATCCACTTCCAGCCGTTCGGCCATGCGCAGCACCTCGCGCGCGGTGGGCACGCCTTCAGCCACATGGCCCAGCTCGGCCAGAATGGTGTCCAGCGACTTGCCTTCGGCCAGTTTCAGGCCCACCTGGCGGTTACGCGACAGCGCGCCGGTGCAGGTCAGCAGCAAATCACCCACGCCAGACAAGCCCAGCATGCTTTGCTGGCTGCCACCCAGCGCCACGGCCAGGCGAGTGATTTCGGCCAGGCCACGGGTAATCAGCGCGGCACGAGCGTTCATGCCAAAGCCCAGGCCATCGGCCACGCCGGTGGCAATGGCCATCACGTTTTTCACTGCGCCGCCTACTTCTACCCCCACCAGATCATCGTTGGCATAGATGCGCAGCAAGGGGCTGTGCAGCTCGCGGGCGAAGTCGCGGGCAAAGGCGTAGTTTTCCGAGGCGAGCGTAACGGCTGCCGGCAAGCCCAGCGCCACTTCTTTGGCAAAGCTGGGGCCAGACAACACGCCGACGGTTTTCAGGCGTGGAAACTCTTCGGCCACGACCTGGTGCGGCAGCAGGCTGGAGCCGGCTTCAAAGCCCTTGCAAGCCCACAGGATGGGCGCATCCACTTTCAGGCGGGCCAGCTCTTTCAGGCTGGGGCGCAGGCCGGCTATCGGCGTGACCACCAGTACCAGCTCTACCCCCATCACTGCTTCGGACAAATCTGCAGACAGGTGCAGGTTGTCGGGGAAGGGGCATTCGGGCAGGTAGCGGCGATTGAGGCGGTTGGCCTGCATATCTATCATTTGCGCCGCATCACGCCCCCACAGGGTAACGTGGTGCTGGCGGCTAAATGCCAGTGCCAGCGCCGTACCCCAAGCACCGGCACCAAGAACGGTAATCTTCATCACGGCTTTCTTACAGGCCCCACAGGCCGCTAATACGGGCGTAACCCACGCTGCCGTCACGGTGCTTGACCTTGACCCAGCTGCTTTGCGGTGCTTCCTGCATATCCAGCACCAGGTCTTTTTCGGCCCAGAACAGCAGCTTGGCACTGTCTTGTGCGCTATCGCGTACCGCCAGTTTGTCGCTGGTCACCAGCAGCGTACGGCGCGCAGACAGGGCGGCAGACGGTATCCACGCGATGCCGCCGGTAGCGTCACGCACGCGCGACCAGTCTTTCTGCGCGGCCAGCACTTCTACCGGGTAGTAGCGGCTCACCACAAACAGCTTTTGTGCCGACAGGGTGGGCGCGTCGTACAGGGCCACACCGGTTTCTTTGACCGAGCGGAATTCCAGTGCAAAAGCCGTACCGGCCAGCGAGGCCAGTACGGCAGCAGCAACAATTAGGTGTCGCTTCATGAGGTTCAGGCGTTACCGGCTTCGGCCTGCTCTGCACGTTGCTGCATGTACAGGGCTTCGAAGTTGATCGGGGTCAGCAGTACTGGCGGGAAACCGGCGCGGCCAACCAGGTTGGACACGGTTTCGCGGGCGTACGGGAACAGGATGTTCGGGCAAGCCACACCCAGGATCGGGTCGATGTCTTCTGCGGGTACGTTGCGGATCTGGAAAATACCTGCCTGGCTGACTTCGCACAGGAACATGGTTTTATCGCCCAGTTTGGCGGTCACGGTGATGGTCAGCGACGATTCGAAGAAGCCGTCTTCCAGCTGCTGTGCGCCATTGGCCAGCTGCATGTCGATTTCTGGTTGTTCCTGCTCCAGAAAGATGGCGGGGGCGTTAGGGATTTCCAGCGACAGGTCTTTTACGTAGATTTTTTCGATGGAGAAAACCGGTTGCAGCTCTTGTTGTTCGCTCATTTTTTACGTCTCTATGGCACCAGGCAGGTGCGGGGTTGGAATCAGCTGTCATCATCGCATGAATAGATGACAGCGACGAGATACAGATCAATCTGCCAGCAGTACGTCCAGCTTGCCGGCACCATTCAGTGCCACCAGGTCGTCGCAGCCACCCACATGGGTGTCGCCAACGAAGATTTGCGGCACAGTGCGGCGACCGGTGATGCTCATCATTTTTTCACGCTCGGCCGGGTCCAGGTCGATGCGGATTTCCTTGATATCGCTCACGCCCTTGCTAGCCAGCAGCTGCTTGGCACGAATGCAGTAGGGGCACACTGCGGTGGTATACATGGTAACGGGTTTCATGGCGGTATCCGGTAAGGTTTGGGTCGATTATAAGCGTGTGCCGTGGCGGTGTGCTACCGCTCACGGTGCCAGTAGCAAGCTGGCCTGGTAACGGCGAATCACGTCGCCCACCGCGGCATCCAGCGCCGGGGTCAGCTCGCTGGCACGTGGCGAATTCACCACGGCCACAATCACCAGACGCTGGCCGGTGGGGGCCTGCCAGTAGCCGGCCAGGGCACGGGTATCGTCCAGCGTGCCGGTTTTCATGCGCAAGCTGCCGGCAAAGCTGCCAAGGCGCTTGCGCAGGGTGCCGTCTTCGCCCGCCAGCGGCAGGGTTGCGGCCAGCTCGGGGCCGTAGGGCCCGCGCGCAGCGTCGCGCAGTACCTCGCCCAGCAAGCGCGCACTGATACGCTCGCGCCGCGACAAGCCAGCGCCGTTTTCCAGCACCAGTGTATCTGCGGCCAACCCTTTGCTTTGCAAGAGGCTGCGCACCTGGGCGATGGCATCGTCCAGCGTGTTGCCGCTTTGTGGCTGTTGCACGCCCAAGGCCAGCAACACGCTGCGGGCCATGGTGTTATTGCTGTATTTGTTGACGTCGGCCAGCACATCGGTCAGCGGGTCGGACTCCTGCTGCAACAAAGTGCGCGCCCCCGCCGGTGCCGCGGCGACGCCCACGGCTGACGGCCCCTCCCCCCCCAGCCCGCGCCACAGCGCACGGAAGCTCTGGCTGGCAAAGCTGTTGATATCCAGCACGTTGACGTAGTTGGCCGCACCATCGCAGCCCTGCGGCAGCTTGCCGCTGACACGGATGGTGCGCTCTTCTACCGTCACCCTCACGTGCTGGCGCACGTCACCGCAGCCCGCGGCACTGCTGGCCTGCAGCTGGTTATCCAGCGCAAATTGCGGCAGCGGCGGGTCTAGCTGCACAGCAGGTTTGCCGCCATCAAAGCCATAGCGCAGCCAGGCCACTTTCAGGTTAAGCAAATGGGTATCCGGCGGCACGGTAAACACCCGGTCGGCGTCGCCGGCAAAGCCGTCGGCACTGCCAATATCGCTATAGGCGCGTTTATCCAGCAGCAGGCGGCCTTCTATGCGCTGCACACCGCGCAGGCGCAGCTGACGCAGCATTTCGGCCAGCCGCGGGCTATTCAGGCGCGGGTCGCCGCGGCCAACCCAATAAAGATCGCCGCGCAGCACGCCGTTTTCCAGCGGGGCATCGCTCTTGAACTCGGTTTTCCAGCGGAAGTTTGGCCCCAGGCGGTTTAGCGCGGCCCAGCTGGTAAGCAGCTTCATGGTTGAGGCCGGGTTGACCGGCGTATCGGCACGCCAGGCATCAAATACGCTGTCGTTTTCTACCGGTGCCGCCCAGATGGCCACTTCATTGGCGCGAAAGCCAGCTGGCACGGCGGCCTGGGCGCTGGCTGCGCAGAGCAATAACAGGGTCAGTGTGCGTTTCACTTAGAGCTCCAGTGGGTCGACATCCAGCGACCAGCGTAGCTGGCGCGATGCCTTGCGGGCCAGGGCCTCGATGGTGGGCAGGGCTGCCCGTAACCAGCCGTGCAAAGCTGCACGGGCGGTGGATTCCAGTGTGAGCTGGGCGCGCTCGCGCCCGGCCAGGCGTGCCATCAGTGCCGGGGCCGGGCCAAATGCGCTGATACCGTCCGGCGGCGTACCCAGCTGCAGCAGTACCGCCTGCAAAAACTGCTCGGCGTCGGCGTACAAGGGGGCATCGGCGCGCAGCAGTATCTGGTAGGCCGCAGGCGGGAAGCCTGCCTCGCGCCGCTCGGCCAGCTGGCTGGCGGCAAAACCGTCAAAATCGTGTTGCTGTAGCGCCAGGTAGAGCGGGTGGTCTGGCCACTGGGTCTGAATCACCACGTGGCCAGGCACGCCGGCACGGCCGGCGCGGCCGGCAACCTGCATCAGCTGCGCAAACAGGCGCTCGCTGGCGCGGAAGTCCGCCGAGTACAAACCGCCGTCGCTGCCCAGCACCACCACCAACGATAGCGCGCCGAAATCGTGCCCCTTGGCCAGCATCTGCGTACCCACCAGGATATCCACCTGGCCACTGTGTACGCGCTGGTAAATGCTGTCCCACGCCGCCTTGGTGCTGGTGCTGTCGCGGTCGATGCGCAAGATGCGCGCCTCGGGCAACAAGCGCTGCAGCGCCGCCTCCAGCCTTTGCGTGCCCTCGCCCAGCGGCTTGATATCCGGGTTGCCGCAATCCGGGCACTGCACGGGGATGCGCTGCTGCGCGCCGCAGTGGTGGCAGCGCAGCTGGCGGGCAGTCAGGTGTAGCACCATGCGGGCACTGCAATGACGGCAGGCGGATGTCCAGCCGCAGTCGGTACACGCCAGTACCGGCGAGTAACCGCGACGGTTGATGAACACCAGGCTCATCTCGCCCCGGGCCAGGCGCTGGCGCAGCGCCGCGATCACCTCTGGCGCCAGGCCATCGTCCAGCTTTTGCCGCCGCACGTCCAGCAGGCCGATCTGCGGCAGGCTGGCACCGTCGTGGGCACGCTGGTTCAGTACCAGCTTGCGGTAGCGCCCGGCTTCCACATTGGCCACGGTTTCCAGGCTGGGCGTGGCGCTGCCCAGCAGCACCGGCACCTGCTGCCGGTGCGCACGCCATACCGCCAGGTCGCGCGCGTGGTAACGCAGGCCGTCGTGCTGCTTGAACGAGCCATCGTGTTCCTCGTCCACAATCACCAGGCCCAGCTGCGGCAGCGGGGTAAATACCGCCAGGCGAGTGCCGATGACAATGCCAGCGCGGCCCTGCCAGGCATCCAGCCAGCCTTGCAGGCGCTCGCCATCGGACAGGCCGCTGTGCAGGCAGGCAATGCCGGTAGCGGGAAAGCGCCGGGCAAAGCGGTCGATCAGCTGCGGGGTCAGGTTGATTTCGGGAATGATCACCAGCACCTGGCGGCCTGCGGCCAACACCTGGGCAATCAGCTGCAGGTAGACCTCGGTTTTGCCGCTACCGGTAATGCCGTGCAGCAGAAACGCGGCAAAGCCGCCGAGCGCTGCTGCCACGGCCGCGCGTGCCACCTCTTGCTGGGCATTCAGCGGCAGCGCGCCTTCTATCCGCAGCGCGGCAGGCTGCCATGGCAGCACGGCAATATCGCCGCTAGCCAGGCCGGCTTTGAGGTAACTGCCTGCCTGAGGGTGCAGCTGGCGCAGGGTGTCACGGCTGAGCGGCTGCTGCAAAGCCTGCCATAGCAGGGTTTTGACGGTACTACGCGCTGGCGGCGGGCTGGCCAGCCCCTGCGCGCTGAGCTGGTAATAATGGTGGTCGGCCTGTTTGACCGGCCGAGCCTCGCGCAGGCTGGTAGGCAGGGCAGTAAACAAGGCCTGCCCCACGGGGTGCAGGTAGTAGCGGGCAGCAAACTGCACTTGTTCCAGCAACAAGGCCGGCAGTGGCGGCAGCTCGTCCAGCACCGCCAGTATGGGCTTGAGTTTGTCCGGCGCCACGGCGGGGGGCGGTATGCTGTTGTCGATAACGCCACACATCTCGCGTGGGCCAAAGGCTACTTTTACCCGGGTACCATCCGGCAGCGGGCTGTCATGCAGGTAGCTGAAGGCGGCGCGTAGCGGCACATCCAGCCACACACCCAGTATCACGTGCTCAGTCAAATGAACTCCCGTTTCCCCGCCAGGCCACGCCGGTATTGGCTTGGCGCAAGCTGTGCACAGATGCTGTGGATAACTTTGTGAACAAGCTGTAGTTCAGTACACCCGAAGGCCGCCAAACCGGCCTCTGCGTTAGATTGCACAAAAATTAATCTAAATATTTTATCTTTTAAAATCAGACGCTTACGTTTTTAGCGGTTTTTTTATCGCCAGCGCTTGACAGAAAGCTCACAAACTTATCGAGCGTGTGAATAAGTACAGGAACAACACTGCCCGCAGCTGTCAAGCCCCCTGCGCAAAGGGCGGCCAACAATAAAAAACGGCCACCGCATCATACGATGGCCGCCGGCAAAATGCAGTGTTGTTACAGGTGGTACTGGCGTGACAAACGGTGCACGGCGTCTACCAGCGCACCGGCGTGTGCCGGGTCGGCAAACTGCGAAATACCGTGGCCCAGGTTGAACACATGGCCGCTACCGTGGCCGTAAGCGGCCAGAATGCGCGCGGCTTCCGCCTCGATCGACGCCGGGCTGCCAAACAGCGCGTTCGGGTCGAAGTTACCCTGCAGCGCCACCTGCTCGCCCACGCGGGCACGCGCCAAGCCAATGTCGGTGGTCCAGTCCAGCCCCACGCAATCGGCACCGATACCGGCGATGGCTTCCAGCCACTGGCCGCCACCTTTGGTAAACACGATCACCGGTACGCGGCGGCCATCCACCTCGCGGGTCAGGCCGGCAATGATCTGCTGCATATAGGCCAGTGAGAACTCGCGGTAGGCCGCGTGGCTGAGTGCGCCACCCCAGGTATCAAAAATCTGCACGGCCTGCGCACCAGCAGCAATCTGGGCGTTCAGGTAGGCCGTTACCGACTGCGCAGTAATCTGCAAAATGCGGTGCAGCAGTTCCGGGCGGGCGTACAGCATGGCTTTCACGTGGCGGAAGTCAGCCGAGCCACCGCCTTCGATCATGTAGCAAGCCAGGGTAAACGGGCTGCCGGAGAAGCCGATCAGCGGCACGCGGCCATCCAGCGCACGGCGGATGCTGCTGACGGCATCAAACACATACTGCAGTTTTTCCAGCGGAGCCACTTCCAGCGCCTGGATGGCGGCTTCGTCGCGCAGCGTGCGCTCGAACTTGGGGCCTTCGCCTTCGGCAAAGTACAGGCCGAGGCCCATAGCGTCCGGCACGGTCAGGATGTCGGAAAACAGGATGGCCGCATCCAGCGGGAAGCGCTCCAGTGGCTGCAGAGTGACTTCGGTCGCGTAATCCGGGCTGGTACACAGACCCATGAAACTGCCCGCCTTGGCGCGGGTAGCGCGGTATTCCGGCAGGTAACGGCCAGCCTGGCGCATCATCCAGATCGGGGTGTAGTCAACCGGCTGCTTCAGCAGCGCGCGCAGGAAGGTGTCATTCTTGAGCTGTGTCATGTCGGCCTGAGTGAGTCTGATAAGTTGGCCGCATTATACCGCGCCCGCCCCGCCCCGTGCTTTGACATAAGTCGCCCCGTTGTGGACAAAACGCCGGCAACACCCTGCACCGGATTTATTGCCATTAGTAATGCGCTTGTGAGTGCCCACCCCGTGTGCTTAACTGGAACAGCTGTAATGCCTATTAAACAGACTTTAAAGGAATAGCACATGAATCAGACCGACATTTCGCAGTGGCAACAGGTACTGGGTACGTACGCCATCGACGTAGGCGTAAAACTGCTGGCCGCCATCCTGTTCTGGGTACTGGGCCGCTGGCTGATCGGCGTAGTGGGCAACCTGGTGCAACGCGCGCTGGCACGCCAGCATGTCGACGCTACCATCATGCGTTACATGGGCACCGTCATTAACGTTACCCTCAACATCATGCTGGTGGTCGGCATTCTGGGCTATTTCGGTATCCAGACCACCACCTTTGCCGCGCTGTTTGCCGCTGCCGGCGTGGCCATCGGCATGGCATGGTCCGGCCTGCTGTCCAACTTTGCGGCCGGCGTGTTCCTGATCGTGCTGCGCCCGATGAAGGCCGGTGACTTTGTGACCGCTGGTGGTGTGACCGGTACCGTGCGCGAAATCGGCCTGTTCACCACCGCGCTGAATACCCCGGACAACGTACTGACCATGGTGGGTAACAGCAAAATCCTGGGCGACACCCTGCAAAACTACAGCAGCAACCCGCACCGTCGTGTCGAGCTCAAGGCCCAGCTCTCCGGCCATGCCGATTTCCCGGCTGCCGTCGCCGTGCTGAAACAGCGCATTGCCACCATCCCCAATGTCCTAGCTACCCCAGCGGTAGAGGTGGAAATCCTGGAGTTCAACCTGGTGGGCCCGGTACTGGCAGTACGCCCGTACTGCCATAACGACCACTACTGGCAAGTGTATTTCGACACCAACAAAACCATCCGCGAAGCGCTGGGCGGCCAGGACTTCCCTGCGCCAATGCCGGCACAGCTGGTTTACGTCAAGCAATAAGCTGCAGCAAACCTGCCGGGGGCGCTGCGGCGGCTACCCGGCAGGCCAGCATGGCTTCACAAAACCGGACGGCATGCGCACAATGGTAAAAAACATGCCACCACGCCATGCACGCCCTCTTACGCCCTACCCTCCCCCTGCTGTGCCTGATGCTCGCCTTGTCAGGCTGTGCCCACAACAAGGCACGTGAAGAGGCCAGCCGAGCCACCGTTACCCTCAGCAGTGATGGCAAACGCCTGGTGTACAACGGCAAGATCAAAGCCAGTACGGTAGACGACGCGCTGGCGCTGTACCAGGCGGCCAACCCCAAACCCGACACGCTGGATATCTCCAGCCAGGGCGGCAGCCTGTACGATGGCATCCGCCTGGGCATGCTGGTCTACAAGCAGCAGCTAGACGTGCGCGTGTTTGGTGAATGCGCCTCGTCCTGCGCCAACTATATTTTCCCTGCCGGCAGAAACAAATACCTGCTGCCAAACAGCCGGCTGCTATGGCATGGCGGCATGCTGCAGGCAGACTGGCGTGCACGGATACAGCAACGCTACCCCGATGACGCCCAGGCCCGGCTGCGTGCCATCGAAGAAAACGACTGGATGCAGCAATACGAAGCGGCGTTTTTTCGCCAGATCGGTGTCAACCCGCTGTTAACGGTATGCGGCCAACACCCCGCCTGGCGCCAGCAGTTTCCCGATACGCACGGCTTTGACTACTCGCTGGAAGACCTGGCGCGCTTCGGGGTCAGCCATATCCACATGGTTGGCCGCAGCTGGCGGGCAGCCATTGGTGATAGCACCATCTTCCGCGCCAGCTACTGCGATAGCGCCCCGGCTATCAGCAACGAGCTCATCAAAAACGCCAGCCGTTATGAAGAAGACGACTAGCGCCGGCCAGGCGCCATGCACGCGCAGCGCCCCGGCTATCAGCCACGAGCTCATCAACAATGCCAGCCGTTACGAAGACAACGACTAGCACAGGCCAGGCGCCATGCACGCGCAGCGCCCTGGCCCGGCACGCAAGACAAAGCCACCCGCACGCGGGTGGCTTTGTTGTGGCCGTTACAGCAGGCTAGTCGTGTGCCTGGGCAACCTTTTGCCCGCTCAGCCGCGCCAGCAGGCGGCGGATGCGGCTACGCAGGCCATCCATATACGTGTACACCACCGGCACCACGATCAGCGTCAGCACGGTAGACGTAATCATGCCGCCGATAATGGCGTGCGCCATGGGGCGCTGTGTTTCCGAGCCCGCCCCGCTGGCCAGCGCCAGCGGCAGCATGCCAAAGATCATGGCCAGGCTGGTCATCATGATGGGGCGCAGCCGCACGCGGCCGGCCTCCACGATGGCATCCAGCCGCGACATGCCCTCGCGCCGGCTCTGGTTGATGAAGTCCACCAGCAAGATACCGTTCTTGGACGCCAGGCCCATCAGCATGATGATGCCGATCACCGAGAACATGTTCAGCGTGGAGCCAAACAGCAGCAGGGCCACAAACACGCCGACAAAGGCCAGCGGCAGCGCCACCATGATGGTGATGGGCAGGGTAAAGCTGCGGAACTGCGCCGCCAGAATCATGTAGATAAAGATCACCCCCATGGCCAGCGCCTGCACGGCGTAGCCCAGCGACTCCTGCATATCCTGGCGCTCGCCCTGCTGCGACAGAACCACGCCGGCCGGCAATGTCACCGCCTTCAGCGCCTTGTCGACATCGGCAAACACCTCGCCCGAGCTACGGCCGCTGATGTTGGCCGTGACACTGATCTCGCGCATCAGGTCGGTACGCTCGATCTGGCGCGGGCTAGTGGCCGGCACAATGCTGGCCACCTGCGACAGCGGCACCATCTGCGCCTCACCGGTGTCGGCACGCCGGCCGGGCACCATCAACACGTCCAGTAGCTCGGCGGCGCGTTCATCACGCGGGATCTGCAGCCGCACGCTGTAGTTTTCCCCGTCCGGCGCTTCCCAGGTGGTGGCGGTACTGCCACCCAGCAATACCGACAGCGTATTGCCCACGCGCGCCAGGTCTACCCCCAGCGTAGCGGCTGCGTCGCGGCGCAGCTGCACGTTGAGTGCCGGGTCGGCGTCGTTCAGGCTGGATTCCACATCGCTCACGCCCTTCACCTGCTTGATGGCCGCCATGATGTCGGCCGTGGCGCGCTGCAGGCTTTGCAAGTCGCTGCCGCGCACACCCAGGTTCACCGGTTTGCCCGGCGGGCCGTGCTGGCCGGTTTCCTGTACCGAATCCAGCTGGATGCCCGCTACCGGCTGCGCGGCACTGCGGGCGGCGGCCATCAGGGCAAACAGGTCACGCTCGCGCTCTTGCTTGTCACCGACATCTATCGACAGCTGGGCCTCGTTGCGGCCGGCACCAAAGCTGCCGCCGCCGATCTTGCTATCGATGGATTTCACCTCGGGCACCACGGCACGGATACGCTGCTCCACCTCGCGTGCCTTGCCTTCGGTGTACTCCAGCGTAGAGCCGGCGGCCGTTTTGAAGGTCAGGCGGAACTCGCCCTTGTCGGCGGCCGGCATGAACTCGCCACCGATAACGGGCACCAGCATGAAGCTGCCCACGGTCAGGGCCAGTGCACTGGCTACCACGGTTTTGCGGTGTGCCAGCGACCAGCGGATGGTGGCCACATAGCCATCGCCCAGGCGGTCCAGCGAGGCTTCGAACCAGTCCAGCATGCGGCCAACCGGCCCCTTGTGCTTGTCGCCGTGGCGGTGCGGGTCGTGCCAGATGGACGACAACATCGGGTCCAGCGTAAACGACACCAGCAGCGAAATCAGCACCGCTACCGTCACTGCCAGGCCAAACTGGTGGAAGAACTTGCCGATGATGCCGCCCATAAAGCCCACCGGCAGGAACACCGCCACAATGGTGAGCGTGGTGGCCAGCACCGCCAGACCGATCTCGTTGGTACCGTCCAGCGCCGCCTGAAAGTGCGTTTTACCCAGGTTGGCATGGCGCACGATGTTCTCGCGCACCACGATGGCGTCGTCGATCAGCAGGCCCACCGATAGCGACAGCGCCATCAGTGTCATCATGTTCAGGGTGAAGCCCATGGCCTGGATGGCAAACAGCGTGCCGATCATGGAGATGGGCAGCGTCAGGCCGGTAATCACCGTGCTGCGCCAGCTGCCCAGGAACAGGAACACAATCAGCACGGTGAGCGCTGCGCCTTCCAGCAGGGTTTTTTCTACCTCGTGCAGCGAGCCTTTTACCTCTTCCGACTTGTCGTAAGTCAGGCGCACGCTGGTACCCGCCGGAGCCTGCGGCTGGTATTCCGCCACAATGCGTTTCACGCCGTCGGCCACGCTCACCACATTGGCGCCACGCGCGGCGCGGATATCCAGGCCCACGCCAGGCTTGCCGTCGATCAGCGTAATGCTGTTGCGCTCGGCTTCGGCGTCGTCTACCTCGGCCACGTCGGCCAGGCGGATGTCACGGCCATCGCGGCTGGCAATCACCAGCGCACGGAAATCGTCCATGGTCTTGAGCTTGCCCGCCACCCGCACCGACAGCTCGTTACTCTGCGTGCTGACCTGGCCGGCCGGGTAGTCGCGGTTGGCCGTGGCGATGGCATCCGACACCTCGCTCACCGACAGGCCCAGCGCCTCCAGCCGGTATGGGTCCAGCTGTACGCGTACCTCGCGCTTGCTGCCGCCGACAATCTTCACCTCGCCCACGCCGGCTACGGTTTGCAGGCGCTTTTTCAGCACGTTTTCGGCCCAGGTGGACACGTCTCGCTGGCTGCTCTGCGCCGAGCTGAGCGTGTAGGACATCAGCGGGTCGTCGTTGGGGTTCATCTGCGAAATGGTGGGGGTATCCACTTCGCGCCGCAGGCTGCCCTGCACCGCGCCCACTTTATCGCGCACCTCTTGCAGACCCTGCGCGGCGTCGGTAGACAGCTCGAACTCCACCACCACCACCGAGCTGCCCTCAAACGAATAGGAACGGATGTGCTTGACGCCGTTGATGGTATTGACCGCTTCTTCGATAGGGCGGGTCACATCGCTTTCCACCACCTCGGGCGAGGCGCCCTGGTACGTGGTGGACACCACCGCTACCGGAAAGCGGATATCGGGGAACTCCTCTACCGGCAGGTTGCGCCAGGCAAACAGGCCCAGCACCGTGAGCAGCAACATCAGCACGGCGGCAAAGTAGGGGTTTTGTACACTGACGCGTGTCAGCCACATGGCCGTGTCTCCTTAAGGTTTGGGCAGGGTCACGGCATCTCCGGGCTTCACGCCCAGTAGCGCCGCCGCCAGGATGGTCTGCCCGGGGGCCACGCCTTGTACCGCCAGTACGCGCTCGCTATCCGAGCGCAGCACAATGCGCACCGGCTGTTTTACCAGCCGCCCGCCCTGCACCAGCATCACCCACGGGCTGGCGCTGTCGGCCTGCTGGACTGCGGCTTGCGGCAGGCGCACGGCGTCCAGCACCTCGCGCTGCACAATACCGCCCTTGGCAAACTGCCCGGCTTTCAGGCGGCCATCCTGGTTGGCCACACGCAGGTAAACGCTAAACGTCCGCGTGGCGGTGGCCGCTACCGGGTTGATGCGTACCAGCTCGCCACGGAACTCGCCGGCCAGCCCTTCTACCGTAAAGCGGGCAGCCTGGCCGGGCTGGAGCTTGCCGATGTCACGCGCCGGCATGTTGGCCGCGGCCTCCAGTACCGACAGGTCGGCAATGGCAAACAGCTTCTGGTTCTTGCTGGCTTGCTCGCCCGGCTGGGTACGCCGTGCATACACGGTGCCGGTCATGGGGGCGCGCACCTCGGTTTCACCCAGGCTGGTTTTGGCCCGCGCCAGCTGGCTGCGCCGCGCGGCCAGCTCGCCCACGCGAATCTGGTAGTCGTTGTCTATTTCGTCGAACGCCAGCTTGGAGATAAACCCCTGCTGGTACAGCTCGCGCTGTTTGTCCCGTTTGAGGCGGGCCAGCTTCAGCCGCGCTTCGTCGTTGGCCAGCTGGGCCTGCATTTCCAGGACGTTCTGGCGCAGCGCTTCGGCGTCGATGCGCGCCAGCAGCTGGCCTTTCTGTACGGCTTCGCCCTCGCGCACCAGCACGGCCAGCACGGTGCCTTCGCTTTGCGCGGCCACCTCGGCGCTGTTTAGCGGGTTCAGCGTGGCAGTAAACGGCAGCTGCTCGGCCACCGGCGCTACCGCCGTGACAAGCAAATCGGCCTGCGACAGCGCGCGGGCAGGGGTGGTGGCTGCCGCGGCACTGGCGGCCTTGGCAGCATCGGTATCGCTTTTATTGCAGGCGGTGCCCAGCACGGCCAGGCCCAGCAGCAGCATGGCGGCCCGGGGGCGGAGTGGATAGCTATGCATTACACAGTCCTTCAAGGCAGCTGCACCAGCAGACGCAGCCGGTTTGATCGGGTATTTCAGAGGTTGGCCGCAGGCTGCATGCCCCGCGGCAGCAGCAGCCACAGGCGGCCGCTCTGTTTCATGCGGCCTGCGTACAAGCCGGCTTCAGTACCAAAACCAAAGAAAAAGTCGGCACGGACACCGCCACGAATGGCGCCGCCGGTATCTTGCGCGTGCACCAGGCGGTTGAGCGGCCGGGGCGCACCGTCCAGCGGCCAGGTGGTAGACAGGTACACCGGTGCCCCCAGCGGGATATAGCGCGGGTCGACGGCCACGCTGTAGCCACCCAGCAATGGCACACCCATGGCCCCTAACGGGCCGTTGTTATCTGCCGGCAGCGTTTTGAAAAACACATAGCTGGGGTTGGCATTGAACAGCTCCTGCTTGCGCGCAGGGTTGGCCGCAATCCATTCCTTGATGCTTTGCATGGACACATCAGACAGCTTCATTTGGCCGTTATCCACCAGCCAGCGGCCAATGGACTTGTAACCATGGCCGTTTTGCTCGGCATAACCGGCGCGCACATAGCTGCCGTCTTCCAGCTGGATACGGCCGGAGCCCTGCACCTGCAGGAAAAACAGCTCGGTATCGTCCTCGGCCCAGGCCAGCACCGGCGCGGTGTTGATGCCCTTGCCGGCGTTGATTTCGGCACGAGTGTAATACGGCAGCAGGCGGCCGTTGTCGATACGGCCTTTCAGCGCGCGCGTGCGGCTATCCACCACAAAATCTTTCGGGTTCACCAGCACTTCGCCCGCGTCAGCGCGGGTTTTGCCGGGCACCACCTGCAGGCGGTTGCCAGCGCCCGGGCGGGCTACCAGCACGCTGGCCGCCAGCTGCGCGGCGCTGGCATCCAGCACGCGCAGGTCGGCTGGTACGCCGTACACGGCATAGGGTGTTTGCGCGGAGTACTGGTGGCTACCGGCCAGCAGTGGCTCGAAATAGCCGGTAATCAGGCCGTTGCCAGGCTCCACAATGCGCCACGGGGCAAAGCGCGCCTCATAAAAGCGGGTAATGGCCGGCAGGTTGGCCGCATCCAGCGTGGCGGCCTCGGCGCAGATATCTTTCCAGGCTGCCCTGCCCTGCAGGCTGCGGCAGCTCAGGCGCAGGCCTTCCAGGCTTTGCGACGCCATGCTCTGGCCCCAGTCGGGCAAGTCGGCAAAGCTGGCTGGCTGATAGCGCACGGTACCGCTCGCCGGGGGCGGGGTGGTGCTCAGGGTGGTACAGGCAGACAGGGCCAACAGCGCGGCCAACGGCAAGAGGTGCTTGAGCATGGTGTGGGTATGGGACAGCAGGGTCGGTAAGCGGGTTAGCGGTAGACAGCAGACCGGGCTGTGTCGACGAAGTTCAGATGGTAATGAACCGCCGGTCAGAAAGGCAAATGACAAATACCAGCCTGTCGCACTTTTCGCCCTGTCCGACAGCACAAGGGCCAGGCGATGGCCTGGCCCTTGTGCCGTGAAACGATCCGGGCTTAACGCGGCAGCGCGGCGTTCAGCGCCTTGAGAAACTCTGCCGAGTCCGGCTTGGTCAGCGAGCTGAACGCCGTCACGGTCTTGCCATCGGCCGAAATGATGTACTTGTAGAAGTTCCACTTGGGCGTGGTGCCGCTGGCCTCGGCCAGCGCCTGGTAGAACGGGTGGGCATCGCTGCCGCGCACATGTACCCGGCTGGCCATGGGGAAGCTCACGCCAAAATTGCTCTCGCAAAACTGGGCCACCTCGGCGTCCTTGTCCAGCTCCTGGTTAAAGTCGTCGCTGGGGAAGCCCACCACCACCGCACCCTTGGCCTGGTAGCTCTTCCACACGCTTTGCAGGCCTTTGTATTGCGGGGTAAAGCCGCACTGGCTGGCGGTATTCACCACGACCACGGCCTTGCCGCTGTAATCGCACAGGTTGATCTTGCCGCCCATCAGCGCGGGTACCTGATGGTTCAGCAGTGGCGGGCAGGCAGCCAGTGCGGCCAACGGTGCCGCCAGGCATAACAGGGCAAGGCGTGGTGTCATGGTGCAGCCTTTCAGTCTTGCTGCGCAGCCATCTCGGCGCGCACTTTGTCCATATCCAGGTCGCGGATGGCCTGGATCAGCTGGTCAAACTGGCCAGCCATCATTGCCCCCGCCTGATGAAACACCACGATACCGTCTTTCAGCGCCATCAGCGTGGGGATGGAGCGAATCTGGAAATGCCCGGCCAGCTCGCGCTCGGCTTCGGTATCGATTTTGGCAAACACGATATCCGGGTGCTTTTCGGCGGCAGCCTCGAACACCGGGCCGAACATCTTGCACGGGCCACACCATTCGGCCCAGAAATCCAGCATCACGATACCCTCGCGCTCGGCGTAGTCGTTGAAGGTATCGGCGGTAAGGTTGATATGGCTCATGCTTGTTTCCTGATCGGTTAAACGACGGCACTGCCGTCCACAGCCTGCAAGATGGCTACCTTTGCGGCCGAATACAAGCGCACGGAGATGGTATTTTTTTATCGGCTTGATAGCCAACAAGTGCAATGCTAACGTCCTGAGTCAAATGTTCACTTCACATTACGAACCATTCAGCACATAGCATCTTGACTAGCCGTTAGCGCCAACGAAAAAGCAAGGGAAATCGTCAGCATGATTAAGAAAATCAAACCTATCACATCATTGGTTTTGCTGATGTCTACGCAGGTAATGGCATCTCCTCAGTGCTGGGAGATTCATAACCTCCGAGGCACAGTGGCATTTGCCGATGAAAATTACAAATTCAGTCCTGATGGATTCAAAAACAAAGTCATCAGGGTTGTACTCAACGGGAAGCAGTCAACAATTACTGACTGGGAAGTCAATTGCCTAGAGGTTCCAGGAAATGCGGTGATGTGCATACAAGCCAAAGCAAGCAGCACTGCCATCGAAGTCTGGCGAATTGATCAACTCCGCCAGAAAGCAACTATGTCCAGAATTCGGACAGGCTTTGATATATACGACTCGGCAGGCACCTTCGTCGGCGATATCAAAGCATGTGATTCCTAGAACATCCTTTTGTTAGAGCAAGCATCTACCAAGACGTCCTTACACTTAGCTACTGCGCCCTTCCGATCAAGTTGGCCGCAACGGTCAATCTGCGGTCAACATTACCGTGACAGCTAAGCGTAGCATCAGGCGCGATGGGTGATGCGCCAGCACTGGTGGATTTTCTTGTTGCGGAAGTCTTCCGGCACCGACTGCGCGCTGATGTCGCGCACGGCGTAGTCGGCTACCAGGCGTTCGTCCAGCGTGAAGCTGCGCAGGTTATTGCTGAAGTACAGCACGCCGCCCGGTGCCAGCAGGCGCATGGCGCCGTCTACCAGCTTGAGCTGGTCGCGCTGTACGTCCAGCTCGTCCATCATTTTCTTGCTGTTGGAAAAACTCGGCGGGTCCATCACGATCAGGTCGAACTGCTTGCCGGCTACCCAGGCGTCTTCCAGGTACTGGAACACGTCGTCACGGATCAGCACGTGCTTGGCCAGGTCCAGGCCATTCAGCTCGAAGTTGCGGCGGCTCCAGGCCTGGTAGGTGTTGGACAGGTCGACCGTTTCGCTGGACACCGCACCGCCACTGGCGGCGTAGCAGGTAAAGCTGCCGGTGTAGGCAAACAGGTTGAGAAAGCGCTTGCCGGCGGCCTCGTCACGCACGCGGCGGCGGGTGTTCCGGTGGTCCAGAAACAGGCCGGTGTCCAGGTAGGCATCCAGGTTGACCCAGAAGCGCTGGCCTTGTTCTTCCACAATGAAGTCTTCGCCTTCGCGGCCGGTTTTTTCGTACTGGCTTTCGCCTTTCTGGCGGCGGCGGGTTTTCAGCGAGATCTGCCACAGCGGTACGCCGGTAACGTCGCAGATGGCCTGCTGCACGGCGGCGATCCAGGCCTGGTAGTCGGCGTCTTCGATCTGCCAGCCGGTGTCGTATTCCTGCAGGTGGATGCGGCTACCGTACAGGTCGATGATCAGCGGAAACTGCGGTACGTCACGGTCGTACAGGCGCCAGGCGTCCAGGCCGTTGCGGCGCGCCCATTTGCTGTAGTGCTTGTAATTTTTGGCCAGGCGGCCAGTGAAGGCCGATACGTCTACCATGAAAAACCTCTTTTGAAATGCAGCGCGCCGGAGGGCATCCGGCGCGGGGGAATGCGGGGTGGCCAGGGTTGGCCGCAGGCTAGCCTTGCTGCTGATAGTAGTTCACCAGCTTGCGGTACACCGGCTCGGGTACGTACTGGCGAATCATCTGCTCCCAGCCGGCGGGGCCCATCAGGCCTTTTACCATGGTAGACGATACCTCGGCATATTCACGCGGTGGCAGCAGGAAAATGGTGGTGATGTCGGCGTGCAGGTCAGAGTTGATGTAGCGCATGGTGCGCTCGTATTCGTAATCGCTGGCGGTACGGATGCCGCGCACGATGTAGTTGGCGTCGATGCTTTGCGCGTAGTTCACCAGAAACTGGTTTTCGAACACTTCCACCTTCAGCTTGGAAAAGCCGCGCGTCACGGCGCGCAGCATGTCCAGGCGCTCTTCCACATCGAAAGTGCAGCGCTTTTCCGGGTTCACCCCGATGGCCACCACCAGCTCGTCGAACAGGTCGACGGCTTCGCGGATCATCCACAGATGACCATTGGTGACCGGGTCGAAACTACCGGCGTAGACAGCTCGCTTCAATTGACGCTTTCCTTTGTGGGTATGAGGCATGGCGGAATGTATCCTGCTTGAACAGGGGGGAACAAGGCATTTATTGCTGCACTGCAGTAAAAAAGCGCCGCCGCGGTGTTTTCACCACGGCGGCGCCATTTTAACGCAGGCAGGTCAAGCGTTGATGGTTTCTGCGTGGTGGCAGGCGACTTCGCGCCCCAACAGGGTGCGCAGCTGCGGTACGTCCTGGCTGCACTGCGCCGTGGCATACGGGCAGCGCTTGTGGAAAGCGCAGCCCGTAGGCGGGTTCAGCGGGCTGGGCAGCTCGCCCTGGATCTTGATCTTCACGCGGCGGTCTTCTTCGTGAATGGACGGCGTGGCCGACAGCAGCGCTTGCGTGTACGGGTGCAGCGGCTTGTCGTAGATCGCCTCCTTGGTGCCCACTTCTACTGCGCGGCCCAGGTACATCACCATCAGGTCGTCGGCCACGTGCTCTACCACGGCCAGGTTGTGCGAGATGAACACGTAAGCGGTGTTGAACTCGTCCTGCAGGTCCATGAACAGGTTCAGTACTTGTGCCTGGATGGAGACGTCCAGCGCCGAGGTGGGCTCGTCGGCCACCACGATCTGCGGCTGCAGCATCATGGCGCGGGCGATGGCGATACGCTGGCGCTGGCCACCGGAGAACATATGCGGGTAGCGGTAGTAGTGCTCGGGGCGCAGACCGACGCGCTGCATCATGGCGCGTACTTTTTCCTCACGCTCTTTGGCGCTCAGCTTGGTGTTGATGAGCAGCGGCTCGCCCAGCTGGTCGCCGATTTTCTGGCGCGGGTTCAGCGAGGCGTACGGGTTCTGGAACACCATCTGCACCTTGCTGCGCAGCGCCTTGAGCTCGGCTTTGCTGGCCTTGGCAATATCTACGCCTTCCAGCACCAGGGAACCGGCAGTGGGGGCTTCGATCAGCGTGAGCTGGCGTGCCAGCGTGGACTTGCCGCAGCCGGATTCGCCCACCACGGCCAGCGTTTTGCCGGCTTTCAGTTCGAACGAGACGCCGTTCAGCGCCTTGACCATGGCCTTGGGCTTCAAAAAGCCCTGCGAGACTTCGTAGTGACGGGTCAGGTCGCGAGCCTGCATGACGGTATGGCTCATGAGGCCTCCTTATCGAACAGCGGGTAGAAGCAACGCACGGCGCCGTGCTGGTGCGGGGTAATGGCCGGGCGCTCGTCACGGCAGCGCGGCTGCACGTGCGGGCAACGCGGGCTCAGCAGGCAGCCTTTGGGGCGGTCGTACTGGCCGGGCACAATGCCGGGCAGCGTGGACAGGCGATGCGCACCCTTGCTGTGCTCGGGAATGGACGACAACAGCGCATGGGTGTACGGGTGCACTGGCTGGCGGAACAGCTGCGGCACCACGCCTTCTTCGGCCACCTGGCCGGCGTACATGACGGCCACGCGGTGCGCCACTTCGGCGATGACCGCCAGATCGTGAGTGATCATCAGCAGCGCCATATTGCGCTCTTTTTGCAGGTTCACCAGCAGGTCCATGATCTGGGCCTGGATGGTCACGTCCAGCGCGGTGGTGGGCTCGTCGGCGATCAGCAGCTTGGGGTTACAGGCCAAGGCCACGGCAATCATCACGCGCTGGCTCATACCGCCGGACAGCTGGTGCGGGTAGGCTTCCAGCCGGCTCTTGGGTGCGGGGATTTCTACCAGCTCCATCAGCTCCAGCGCACGGGCTTTCAGCTCGGCGCCGCGCAGGCCCTGGTGGACTTTCAGTACCTCCATGATCTGGTAACCCACGGTGTAGCTGGGGTTGAGCGAGGTCATCGGGTCCTGGAAGATCATGGCAATGTCTTTGCCCACGATCTTGCGGCGCTCTTTGGCACTGATGGTCAGCAGGTTTTTACCGTCGAATTCCAGCTGGTCAGCCACGATGCGGCCCTGGCCTTCCAACAGGCCCATCATGGCCATCATGGTCACCGATTTGCCCGAGCCGGATTCGCCGACAATGCCCACGATCTCGCCCTGGTTGACGGTCAGGTCCAGGCCTTCTACTGCGCGGAAAGGGTTGGCCGCATGGCCAAACTCTACCGACAGGTTCTTGATTTGCAACAGACTCATGATTTCCCCTTACGCCGCGCGCTTCATTTTCGGGTCCAGCGCGTCACGCAGGCCATCACCCATCAGGTTGATCGATAGCACGGCCAGCAGAATGGTGAGGCCAGGCATCAGCACGACCCACCAGGCGCTGGTCATGTAATCCCGTGCGCTGGACAGCATGGTGCCCCACTCCGGGGTAGGCGGCTGTACGCCCATGCCCAGGAAGCCCAGTGCCGAGATTTCCAGAATGGCGGCCGAGAAGCTCATGGTGGCATGCACGATCAGCGGTGCCATGCAGTTGGGCAGCACGGTGACAAACATCAGGCGCAGCAGGCCGGCGCCGGATACCCGGGCAGCGGTCACGTAGTCGCGGTTCAGCTCGGTCATGGCCGAGGCACGTGTCAGGCGCACATAGCCGGGCAGGCCCACCACGGCAATAGCGATCATGGCGTTCACCAGGCCAGGCCCCAGAATGGCCATGATGGCGATGGCCAGCAGCAGCGACGGCAGCGCCATCATGATGTCCATCAGGCGCATGATCAGGCCGCCCATGACTTTGGGGAAAAACGCGGCCAACAGGCCCAGGATCACGCCCGGTACCAGCGACAGCAATACCGAGATCAGGCTGATCAGCAGCGACATCTGCGCACCGTGGAACAGGCGCGCCATGATGTCGCGGCCCAGCTCGTCGGTACCCAGCAGGAACTGGCTGCTGCCACCTTGCGCCCACGATGGCGGGGTCAGCAGGTGGTCGCGGTACTGCTCCAGCGGGTCGTGCGGCGAAATCAGGCCGGCAAACAGTGCACAGAACAGCACGATGGACATAAAGACCAGGCCGGCTACCGCGCCCTTGTTCTGGCTGAAGCTTTGCCAGAATTCCTTGAAGGGCGACGGGTAGGTCAGTGCCGGGTCATCGTTGGCCGCAAGCTGCGGCGATGTATTCACATTAGCCATGTTTCTACCTGCTTATTTGGCGTGACGGATGCGCGGGTTGGCGATGCCGTACAGGATGTCAACGACGAAATTGGTGAGGATCACCAACGTGGCCACAATCAGGATGCCGTTTTGCACCACCGGGTAATCGCGGCGGCCAATGGCCTCAATCAGCCATTTGCCGATGCCCGGCCAGGAGAAAATGGTTTCCGTCAGCACCGCACCACCCATCAGCGTGCCTACTTGCAGGCCGATCACGGTCAGCACCGGAATCAGCGCATTACGCAGGGTGTGGATAAAGATCACGCGGGCTGGCGACAGGCCTTTGGCGCGGGCGGTACGCACGTAGTCTTCGCGCAGCACTTCCAGCATGGACGAGCGCGTCATCCGGGCAATGGTGGCCAGCGGAATGGTACCCAACACGATGGTGGGCAGGATCAGGTGCATCACCGCGTCCTTGAAGGCGCCAGTGTTCAGGTCAGGGTCCAGCGCCTCGGCACGCCAGGCATCAATCAGCATGAAGCCGGTTTGCGGCTGCACGTCAAACATCAGGTCGATACGGCCCGATACCGGTGTCCAACCCAGAAATACCGAGAAGAACATCACGGCCAGCAGGCCCCACACGAAGATCGGCATCGAGAAGCCGGTCAGGGACAAGCCCATTACGCCGTGGTCGAACATGGAACCACGCTTGATGGCGGCCACCACGCCGGCCAGCAGGCCAAAGACCGTGGCAAACACCAGCGCACAGAGCGCCAGCTCCAGCGTAGCGGGGAACAGGGTCGTGAACTCTTTCCATACGCTTTCCTGGGTCTTGAGCGACGCGCCCAGATCACCGTGGAACAGCTTGGAAACGTAGTCGAAATATTGTACGTACAGCGGCTGGTCCAGGCCCAGACGCTTCATGGCCGCGGCGTGCATCACCGGGTCCAGCGTGCGCTCGCCGACCATGACTTCGATGGGGTCACCAGGAATCATGCGGATAAGCGCAAAAGTAATCAGCGTAATGCCGAAGAAGGTGGGGATCAGTACACCCAGCCTGCGCAGAATGAATGAAAACATGTTGAATGAGTCTCCCGTGCATGCCCTTGTGAGGCACGACGCGTACAGCCAGAAAACGCAGACAAACGGGAAACTATCAGCAGAACAGCAGAAAGGAAGGGTGCCGGGCAGCTTGCAACTGAACCACCCACCTATACCAGCAACAAGGCCGCCACGGCAGAACGCACTTTAGCGCTGCCCTGCCCTTGCCACCTTGATACAGATCAACCCACCATAACTAACTATCTCGATAGTTACCGTTTGCATAAACGGCTCGCCAATGAGCAAACAAGGAGGCCGAAGCCTCCTTGTGCCAGACAGGGGCCTAGGCCCCGTCTATTAGCTTACTTAACGCTAACACCCACGAAGGAGTAGTCGCCGAACGGGCTGATCTTGAAGCCGTTCACTTCTTTACGCATTGGCTGGTTCACTGTCGAGTGAGCGATGGTGGACCATGGCAGATCTTTCTTGAAGATCTCCTGGGCTTTCTGGTACAGCGCAGTACGCTCTTTCAGGTCGGTGCTCTTACGTGCTTTCAGCACGGCAGCATCGAAGTCCTTGTTGCAGTAGCGCGCGTAGTTGGAGCCACCTACTGCTTCGCAGGTCAGCAGCACGCCCAGGAAGTTGTCCGGGCTGGCGTAGTCGCCGGTCCAGCCGATCAGGCCGGTGTCGTGCTCGCCGTTTTTCATGCGCTTCAGGTACTCGCCCCACTCGTAAGTGGTGATCTTGGCTTTCACGCCGATTTTGGCCCAGTCAGATTGGATCATTTCGGCCATCAACTTGGCGTTCGGGTTGTACGGGCGCTGTACCGGCATGGCCCACAGAGTGATCTCGAAGCCGTTCGGGTAGCCAGCCTTGGCCAGCAGCGCCTTGGCCTTGGCCACGTCTACCGCCGGGTTACGCAGCTTGTTGTTGTACGACCACAGCGAAGCCGGGAACGGGTTGGCCGCTTCCTGGCCTTGGCCTTGGTATACCGCATCGATGATGGCTTTGCGGTTGATGGCCATGTCCAGTGCCTGGCGTACTTCCAGTTTCTTGAACAGTGGCTTCTCGGTGTTGTACGACAGGTAGCCGATGTTGAAGCCCGGTGCAGTGGTCACTTTCAGTGCCGGGTCGGTTTTCATGCCGGCCAGGTCTTGTGGCTTCGGATACGACATGATGTGGCACTCGCCCGCTTTCAGCTTCTGGGCGCGTACCGAGGCGTCGGTGGTGATGGCGAAAATCAGGTTGTCGACTTTCACGTCGCCCTTTTTCCAGTACTGCTTGTTAGCCTTGTAACGGATCTGGGCGTCTTTCTGGTAGCGCACCAGAATGAACGGGCCAGTACCTACCGGCTGCTGGTTGATCAGGGAGGCTTTGCCTTCTTTTACCAGCTTGTCGGCGTACTCGGCCGACAGGATGGACGCAAACGGCATGGCGACTTTGGCCAGCAGGTCGGCATCCGGGTCTTTCAGGGTGAACTTGACGGTGTTGGCGTCAACTTTCTCTACCTTCACGATGTTGGCGTCCAGGCCGGTGTCGGAAGCGTACGGGAATTCAACCGGGTAGGCTTTGTTGAACGGGTGATTCTTGTCAACCATGCGGCTGAAGCTGAATACCACGTCGTCAGCGGTGAAATCACGGCTAGGGGTGAAGTAGTCGGTGGTGTGGAACTTCACGCCTTTGCGCAGTTTGAAGGTGTATTCCTTGCCATCGGCAGACACGGTCCAGGACTCGGCCAGGCCAGGGACGGTCTTGGTGGAGCCTTTTTCGAATTCAACCAGGCGGTTGAACATGGCGTGGCCAGCAGCATCGAAGGTGGAACCACCGGTGTACTGTGCCGAATCAAAGCCTTCCGGGCTGGCTTCGGAGCAGTAAATCAGGGTGCCGGCAGCGTTAGCGGCAGTGGCAGCGGCGGTCAGGCCGGCTGCAAACAGCAAATGTTTGGCAACTCGCATGGTTTCTCTATTCCCTATTTCTACTTTGATGGAAGTGATGCTTGGGCATCGCACGTCATGACAATGCAAACGCCGTGCCGGTTTATCGTTAGCCCCCGGCGTATACATTATGCAAGGCAATAAAACGCCAACAAGGCTTGCTTGTTATTTTTCACTACAAAACCAGGTGCTGGCAGCGCGCTTGTTGTGTTTTTGGCGCTTTATTGATGCAAAACACATTTATGCATGACGTGTTGTTGCACCAAGTGTAGACAAGCTGCAGCCCAGGCTGTCAGACAGTGTCCCTGTCCGATCGCGGCTGAGTATTTCACAGCACGGATATCACATCCACTGAGGAAAATTGATGTTCTATGTGATTTTGTTATAGCCTAGGTATCTATCGCCATCTGCGGCCAACCTTGACCCACCCAAACAAAAATGATTCGTTTTCGACAGATAGAGGCATTTCGTTGCCTGATGAGCTGCGGCACCACAGTAGCGGCCGCGCGGCGCATGCACATTACCCAGCCCGCCATCAGCCGGCTGATCGCCGACCTGGAAGACGACCTGGGCTTTCGGCTGTTCAACCGTGCCAAAGGCCGGCTGGAGCCCACCACGGCGGGTATCCGCTTTCAGCGGGCGGTAGAAGAAAACTTTCTGGGGCTGGAGCGCCTGCGGCAAGCCGCAGAAACCATCCGCGCCGAGGAAAACGAAGGCCTGGCCATCGCCTGCATGCCGGTGCTGTCTACCAGCCTGCTACCGCAAATCCTGAACGAATTTTTCAAGCTGCGGCCCGATGTACCGGTACGCATCGACACGGTCGGCAATGCCGAAGTAACGGTCAAACTGCAAGACCTGAAAGTGGACGTGGCGATTAGTCTGGCGTTTCCCGCCATTGCCGGCATCGAGGTAGAGCCGCTGCTGGAAGCCGACGTGCTGTGCGCGCTGCCAGCTGGCCACCCACTGGCCGAGCGCGACTTCATCACCCCACAGGACCTGGCCGAAGAGACAGTGATTGGCTGGATGCCCAACTACCCGCTGAGCCAGAATCAGGAGCAAAAGTATTTTGGCCATGCCGGGGTGTCGCCACGTTACAACATTCGCACCCATACCTCACACACGCGTTACGCCATGGTGGCCAACGGCTTTGGCGTGTCCATCGTGGAGCCGTTTGCGTCCGACTTCTGGGCAACCCAGGGCGTGGTCACCCGCCCGTTCATGACACCGGCCAAACACGAATACGTGATCGCCTACCCGTCTAGCGGCAGCCGCTCGGCGATCTTGCAGGACTTCCGCCTGGCTACCCTGCGGGTGGTCAATAACCCAGAACTAGTGCCGTGGGGCCGCGCACTGACACAGGAATAGAAAAAGGCGCCCATAGGCGCCTTTTTGATACCTGCGGCCAACCATAGGCCTTAGCGTTTGCGCAGAATCACCGAGCCTACCGAGTAGCCGGCGCCGAACGACGACAGCACACCGATATCGCCGCTTTGCAGGTCGGCGTGGTGCAGGTGCAGGGCAATCACGCTACCGGCGGAGCTGGTATTGGCGTAGCTGTCCAGAATCACCGGCGCTTCGCTGCCTTCGGCATCGCGGCCCAGCACGCGGCGGGCGATCAGCTGGTTCATCGACAGGTTGGCCTGGTGCAGCCAGAAGCGCTTCACGCCCTGTGGCTCGATACCATTAGCTTGCAAATGGGCCACGATATGCTCGCCCACCATCGGGCACACTTCCTTGAATACCTTGCGGCCTTGCTGCACGAACAGCTTGTCCAGCTGGCCGATGCCGCTTTCGTCGCAGCGGTTCAGGAAGCCGAAGTTGTTGCGGATATTGTTGGAGAACACGGTAGCCAGCTTGCAGCCCAGTACCTCGAACACGTTGGCCGCGGTGGCGGTGTCGGCCGCCTCCAGTACCACGGCGGTGCAGGCATCGCCAAAGATAAAGTGGCTGTCGCGGTCGCGGAAGTTCAGGTGGGCGGAGCAGATTTCCGGGTTCAGCATCAGCACGGCGCGCGCCTGGCCGGCGGCAATGGCGTTGACGGCGGTCTGGATGCCGAAGGTAGCCGACGAGCAGGCCACGTTCATATCAAAAGCGTAACCGTTGATACCCAGTGCCTGCTGTACCTCGATGGACACTGCCGGGTAGGGGCGCTGCAGATTGGAGCAGGCCACAATCACCATATCGATGTCGGCAGCGGTCTTGCCGGCGTTGGCCAGCGCCTCGGTGGCGGCGGCCACGGCCATCTCGGCCTGCACCGACAGCGCGTCATTACTGCGCTCCGGCAAATAGGGTGCCATGCGCGCCGGGTCCAGCACGCCGCTGGCGTTCATCAGATAGCGCTGCTTGATGCCGGAGGCTTTTTCGATGAACTCGGCGCTGGATTCGGCCAATGCGGCCAACTCGCCACGGGCGATGGCATCCTGGTTGTCTGTATTGAATGCGGCAACGTAGCTGTTAAAAGCCACCACAAGCTGCTCATTGCTCACCGCATGCGGCGGGGTAAACAGGCCGGTACCGCTGATCACCACTTTATTCATGGCTGTTCCTTCTGTCTGGGCAGCACAGCTGCCCGCAATTCAAACAAGTGTTTGCGCGAATCATACACCAAGGCTACCTGGCATGCCGGTTTTCACCCGCATATCCAGCCCCGAAACGGGCAAAAAACCCTGTCAAACTAGGTAAATACAGGTAAAATCGTTGGCCTCTCAAGTGGGCATGGCCCACTGTCTGCACCCCACCGCTTTATTTGCTTTTACCCGGAACTTCCTGCTGGCAATACTTGACCAAATTACTCGGGATTGAGTTATAATCCGGTCAACCACTCAGGGAGCCCAAACACATGCGCTTAACCACCAAAGGCCGCTTTGCCGTCACTGCCATGCTGGACCTCGCCCTGCGCGAAGCCAATGGCCCCGTTACGCTGGCCGGTATCAGCGAACGCCAGGGTATCTCCCTGTCTTACCTGGAGCAGCTTTTCGGTAAACTGCGCCGCGCACAGCTGGTAGACAGTGTACGCGGCCCCGGCGGTGGCTACACCCTGGCCCGCACCATCGAAGAGATTTCTGTTGCCGATATTATTGTTGCCGTGGATGAACCCGTCGACGCCACCCAGTGCGCCGGCCGTGAAAACTGCCACGACAACCACCGCTGCATGACCCACGACCTGTGGACTGACCTGAACGTGACCATCTTCGACTACCTGTCCAAGATCAGCCTGGCCAGCCTGGTCGTAAAGCAGCGCGCCAAAGAAACCACCGTAGTACAAGATCAAAGAACCCTGCGTCGCAACAGTACCTGTAGCGAGGCTGTCGCTGGCAACCCTGTGTAAGCGACACCTGGAGAACCCGATATGAGCGAGCTGAAGCAACCGATCTACCTCGACTATTCCGCCACAACGCCGATCGACCCGCGCGTGGCCGAAGCGATGATCCCTTACCTGACCGAGCTGTTCGGCAACCCGGCCAGCCGCAGCCACAGCTACGGCTGGACTGCCGAAGAAGCCGTAGAAAACGCCCGGGCCAATGTGGCCCAGCTGGTGAACTGCGACCCGAAAGAAATCGTGTGGACCTCGGGCGCTACCGAGTCCAACAACCTGGCCATCAAAGGCGCCGCCCAGTTCTACAAGACCAAGGGCAAACACCTGATTACCCAGCGTACCGAACACAAAGCCGTACTGGACACCATGCGTGAGCTGGAGCGCCAGGGTTTTGAAGTGACCTACCTGGACGTACAGGAAAACGGCCTGATCGACCTGGCCGCATTTGAAGCTGCCATCCGCCCGGACACCATCCTGGCGTCCATCATGGCCGTGAACAACGAAATCGGCGTGATCCAGCCTATCGCCCAGCTGGGCGAGCTGTGCCGCGCCCGTGGCGTGCTGTTCCATGTGGATGCCGCCCAGGCTACCGGCAAGATCGCCATCGACCTGGCTGCGCTGAAAGTGGACCTGATGAGCTTCTCGGCCCACAAGACCTACGGCCCGAAAGGCATTGGCGCGCTGTACATCCGCCGCAAGCCGCGCGTACGTCTGGAAGCCCAGATTCACGGTGGCGGCCACGAGCGCGGTTTCCGCTCCGGCACCCTGGCGACCCACCAGATCGTGGGCATGGGCGAAGCGTTCCGCATTGCCCGTGAAGAAATGGACAGCGAAAACGCCCGCGTGGGCGCCCTGCGCGACCGTCTGTGGGCTGGCCTGCAAACCATCGAGGAAACCTACCTCAATGGCGATATGGACCAACGCGTACCGCACAACCTGAACGTGAGCTTCAACTTTGTAGAGGGCGAAAGCCTGATCATGGCGATTCGCGATCTGGCCGTATCGTCCGGCTCGGCCTGTACTTCTGCGTCGCTGGAGCCATCCTACGTACTGCGCGCGCTGGGCCGTAACGACGAGCTGGCACACAGCTCCATCCGTTTCTCCATTGGCCGTTTCACCACCGAAGCCGACATCGACTACGCCGTGAACCTGCTGCAAGGCAAAATCGGCAAGCTGCGCGAGATGTCCCCGCTGTGGGAAATGTTCAAGGACGGCATCGACCTCAACACCATCGAGTGGGCAGCCCACTAAGACCCCATTTTGACGATGCGGCCAACCTTGGCCGCACGCAGGAGACAGCATCATGGCATACAGCGACAAGGTAATGGACCACTACGAAAACCCCCGCAACGTGGGCGCTTTCGAAAAGGGTGACGACTCGGTAGGCACCGGCATGGTGGGCGCACCGGCCTGTGGCGACGTAATGAAACTGCAGATCAAGGTAGGCGAAGACGGCGTGATCGAAGACGCCAAATTCAAAACCTACGGCTGTGGCTCCGCCATTGCCTCCAGCTCGCTGATTACCGAATGGGTAAAAGGCAAGTCGCTGGACGAGGCCCTGGCCATCAAGAACACCGATATCGCCGAAGAACTGGCCCTGCCCCCGGTGAAAATCCACTGCTCCATCCTGGCCGAAGACGCCATCAAGGCCGCAGTAGCCGACTACAAGCAGAAGCACGGTAAATAACAGACGGCGGGCCCACGCCCGCCAGCAGCACAAGGCAGACGCAATCATGGCAATCACGCTCTCCGAAAGCGCAGCAAAGCACGTCAGCAACTTCATCGCCAAACGCGGCAAGGGCCTGGGCATCCGCCTGGGGGTAAAAACTTCCGGCTGTTCCGGCATGGCCTACAAGCTGGAGTTTGTCGATGTCGCCACTGATGACGACATCACCTTCCAGAGCCACGGCGTCACCGTGTTTACCGACGCCAAGAGCTTGGCCTACCTGGAAGGCACCGAGCTGGACTACACCAAGGAAGGCTTGAACGAAGGCTTCAAGTTCAACAACCCGAACGTGAAAGACGAGTGCGGCTGCGGCGAAAGCTTCAACGTCTAAGCCCCTGCTGCCACCGGCCCTGCCTGCGCGAGCGCGGGCTGGCCGGTGTTGTCGTTTCATCCTTACCCGGTTTTTGCAGAAAGCGTTCATGAGTACCGACTTCACGCAGGATCACTTTGCGCTGTTCAACCTGCCGCGCCGTTTCGCCATCGACACGGCCCAGCTGGATAGCGCCTGGCGCACCGCCGCAGCCGAAGTGCACCCCGACCGCTATGTCAGCGGCCAGGACGCCGAAAAGCGCGTGGCCCTGATGCGCGCCACCCGTGTGAACGAAGCCTACCAGACGCTGAAATCGCCGGTCGCCCGTGCCCGCTACCTGTTGCAGCTGGCTGGCGTCGACACCGCCGAAGAAACCAATACCAGCATGCCGGCCGCTTTTCTGATGGCGCAGATGGAATGGCGCGAAGCCATTGCCGACGCCCGTGCCGCGGCCAACGTTGACCAGCTGGAAGCACTGTCGCAGCAGCTGCGCGGCGACGTAAAAGGACTGGAAGCAGAGCTGGGCAGCGCGTTGGACGAGCAGGCAGACCACGCTGCGGCCGCATTGGCAGTACGCAAGCTGCGCTTTCTGGAAAAACTGGATCAGGAAATCGGCGACGCCATCGAAGCGTTGCTGTACTAAACATACCGCGCCAGCCCACGCTGGCCACTGCATAGAGTAAGCAAGCAGCCATGGCCCTATTGCAAATTGCCGAACCCGGCTTGTCCGCCGCCCCGCACCAACACCGCCTGGCGGTAGGCATCGACCTGGGTACCACCAACTCGCTGGTCGCCACCGTCAAGAGCGGCTCCGCCACGGTACTGCCCGACGAGCACGGCCGCAGCCTGCTGCCATCGGTCGTGCGCTACACCGAGCAAGGCGAAGTTGTTGTCGGCTACGCCGCGCAAGCCGAGCAAAGCCGCGACCCCAACAACACCATCGTGTCGGTAAAACGCTTCATGGGTCGCGGCCTGGCCGATATCCAGGACGTTGGCCGCAGCCCCTACCGTTTTGTGGACGCCCCCGGCATGGTGCAGCTGCTGACCCGCGCCGGCGCCAAGAGCCCGGTAGAGGTATCGGCCGACATCCTGCGCACCCTGCGCAGCCGCGCCGAAGACAGCCTGGGAGGCGAGCTGGTGGGTGCCGTGATTACCGTACCCGCCTACTTTGACGACGCCCAGCGCCAGGCCACCAAGGATGCCGCCCGCCTGGCCGGGCTGAACGTGCTGCGCCTGCTGAACGAACCCACTGCTGCAGCCATCGCCTACGGCCTGGACAACGGCGCTGAAGGCACCTACGTGGTGTACGACCTGGGCGGCGGTACCTTCGACGTATCGGTGCTGGCGCTGAGCCGTGGCGTGTTCGAGGTGCTGTCTACCAGCGGTGATTCGTCGCTGGGTGGCGACGACTTCGACCACCGCATCTATTGCTGGATTCTGGAGCAAGCCGACCTGCACGGCCTGAACGCGCACGATACCCGCCTGCTGCTGACCCGTGCCCGCGAAGCGAAAGAAGCGCTGACCGAGCACGCCGACACCCGCATTACCGCCCTGCTGTCCGACGGCCTGACCGTGGACCTGCTGCTGACCCAGGCCATCTTCCACGACATCAGCAAAACGCTGATCGACAAGACCCTGCTGCCGGTACGCAAAGCGCTGCGCGACGCCAAAATCGGCGCCGCAGACGTCAAAGGCGTGGTGATGGTAGGCGGCGCCACACGCATGCCGCACGTCCAGAAAGCCGTCGGCCAGTACTTTGGCCAGACCCCGCTGACCAACCTGGACCCGGATAAAGTGGTGGCGCTGGGCGCGGCCATCCAAGCCAATGTGCTGGCCGGCAACAAGGGCGAAGACGAATGGCTGCTGCTGGACGTGATTCCGCTGTCGCTGGGCATTGAAACCATGGGCGGTCTGACCGAAAAAATCATCCCGCGCAACAGCACCATTCCGGTAGCGCGCGCGCAGGAATTCACCACCTTCAAAGACGGCCAGACCGCCATGTCGGTACACATCCTGCAAGGCGAACGCGAGCTGGTAAGCGACTGCCGCAGCCTGGCCAAGTTTGTGCTGCGAGGCATACCGCCGATGGTGGCGGGGGCCGCCCGCATCCGCGTCACCTACCAGGTAGACGCCGACGGCCTGCTCTCGGTCACCGCCCGCGAGCAGACATCGGGCGTGGAAGCCAGTATCGAGGTAAAGCCTAGCTACGGCCTGTCCGACGACGACATCAGCCGCATGCTGACCGACTCGCTCGCCCACGTGCAGGACGACATCGCCGCGCGCAAGCTGCGCGAAGCGATTGTGGACGCCGAAGGCCTGATCGCCGCCACCACCGCGGCCCTGGCTGCCGATGGCGACCTGCTGACAGCCGACGAGCGCAGCCAGCTGGACGATGCCATCGCCGGCCTGCACAGCGCCATTGCCACGCAAACCACGCGTGAGGTGAACGCCGCGACGCAACGCCTGAGCCAGGCTACCGAAGAATTCGCCGCACGCCGTATGGACCGCAACATCCAGCAAGCCCTGAAGGGCAAACACATCGGCAACCTGTAAACCCGCTGCGGCCAACGTGCCGTAGCGGCAGCAAACACCTAAAGGAACACACCATGCCGCGTATCATCGTGCTGCCTCACGCAGACCTGTGCCCCGATGGCGCCGTTATCGACGACGTTGCCACCGGCACCACCGTGTGCGATGCCCTGCTGGCGAGCGACATCGAAATCGAACACGCCTGCGAAATGTCCTGCGCCTGCACCACCTGTCACATTGTGGTACGCGAAGGCTTCAACTCGCTGCCACCGTCCGACGAGCTGGAAGACGACATGCTGGACAAGGCCTGGGGTCTGGAGGCCCAGTCGCGCCTGTCGTGCCAGGCCATCGTGACCGATGAAGACCTGGTGGTAGAGATTCCACGCTACACCATCAACCACGCCCGCGAGCACCACTAAGGAGCCTGGCCATGAAATGGACCGACATCAACCAGATTGCCATCGAGCTGTACGATAGCCAGCCGGACACCGACCCGAAAACCGTGCGCTTTACCGACCTGCACAACTGGGTGGTAAACCTGCCAGGCTTTGACGACGACCATAGCCGTGGCGGCGAGAAGGTACTGGAAGCGATCCAGCAGGCCTGGATCGACGAGGCAGAATAAGCCCTGCTGCCACGCACCGCGCCCTGCTTCAGGCAGGGCGTTTGTCATTCTGGCCAGGAAAATGCCTGCACAAGCGCTATAAACAGCTCAGGCCTATCCGCGCCACCGCGCTTGCCTTTGGCATGTTGTGCCAAGACTGACAAAAATAGTGGTGGCCAGCGCGCCAAGTCATTAGAATGGCGCGTTTTTTTTCACATTCAGGCAAGGTTATTATGTCGACACCGTTCATTATCGGCGTCGCTGGCGGCAGCGGCAGCGGCAAAACCACGGTGACCCGCAAGGTGCTGGAAACCATCGGCACCGAGATGGCCGCGGTCATCGTGCAGGACTACTACTACCGCGACCAAAGCCACCTCACGTTTGAACAGCGCCTGAGTACCAACTACGACCACCCGCATGCCTTTGACTGGCCGCTGCTGATCGAGCACATTGACGACCTGCGCAACGGCCGCGCCATCGAGATGCCGGTGTATGACTTTTCCAACCATACCCGTGCCGACACCACCGTCACTGTGCAGCCCGCCCCGGTGATCGTGATCGAAGGCTTGTTCCCGCTGTACGACGCTGCACTGCGCGACATGATGTCGCTGAAGATTTTTGTGGATACCGACCCGGATGTACGCTTTATCCGCCGCCTGAAGCGTGATATTGCCGAACGTGGCCGCACCACCGACAACGTGATAGAACAGTACCTGAGCACCGTGCGCCCGATGCACAACCAGTTCATCGAGCCGACCAAACGCTTTGCCGACGTGATCCTGCCGCATGGCGCCAACGACCCGGCGGTGGATATCATTACCACCAAAGTCGCCAGCCTGATTCACCAGGCCGGCTAACCCCCGCCAGGTTGGCCGCATGCGGCCAACCTGGCTGATCACCCACAGGAGCACGCATGAGCACCCTGAAACCGCGCAATCCGTTTGCGCACAGCCCTTTGCTGAAAAAAGGCGGCGCCCACCAGCGCAGCCAGAGCAGCGCCCGCTTTGCCGGCAAACAACACCTGCTGGCCGAGCTGGACGACTGGTACGACAGCCAGCACGACCATACCCTAGATACACAGTGCCACCACACACAGAAAGGCACTGCCGGCAAACCGGGCTGCGGCCCGGTTTTTTTACGCCTGCCGTTTCCCGTGCGCCAGCCAATAACCCTGCACTGCCAAGGGTAGCCAGCCGGCGCGCTGCGCTTTACCATGCCGTTTTTTGCACCAACCCTGTCATGCCTACCCGTAAACACACCCTGCTTTTTGCCCTGTTCATGTCCGGCTATATGGCGTTCTTCATGTCCGGCATTCTCACTGGCATCAATACCGGCCTGGACGCTGGCTTTCCTGCGCGCTGGCTGCACGCCTGGCTGCTGGCATGGTGCTGCGCCTTCCCGCTGATGCTGATTGGCGCCCCGCGCGTACGCGCGCTGGTGAGCCGCCTGCTGGACAAATAAGCCGCTTCCGCCTGCAACACGGCACCACACACCTATCCGGCAGCCGCGGTATCCCCCCTGCGTGAGGCACCCGCGCGGCCGCGTGGGAAATAGTCACACATTCACAATTGAATATTTAGTTTCAAATCCACTAGCAATTTGCCATAAATCATTGCTTTTACTGTCATTTTTTTCACTTATGAGCGCATACAATGTACAACTGCGCTATGATGGCGCCCCCGAAACGGGGAAAGTTCCTTACCGAAAATAACAAAGACCGGAAAACCGGCACTTAACAACACCTTCATTCTTGAGGAGTCCGAATGGAAATGCTGCACAGCCTGATTAATGCAGGCAATGACCTGGTTTGGGGTCAGCTACTTATCTATATCCTGATTGGCGTAGGCCTGTTCTTTACCGTGCGTATGGGCTTTATGCAGATTCGCCTGCTGCCGCGCGGCTGGCAGGAAATGCTGGGTGGCCGCGGCCACAACAGCGAAGGCAGCGATATTTCCTCCTTCCAGGCTTTTGCTACCGGCCTGGCTAGCCGTGTGGGTACCGGCAACGTCGCCGGTGTGGCCACCGCCATTGCCTTGGGCGGCCCAGGTGCCGTGTTCTGGATGTGGATGACCGCGCTGCTGGGTATGGCCAGTGCGTTTGCCGAATCCACCCTGGCTCAGCTGTTCAAGGTAAACCACCACGACGGTACCTTCCGCGGCGGCCCGGCTTACTACATCCAGAAAGGTCTGGGCCAGCGCTGGCTGGGTATTGCTTTCTCCATCTCGCTGATTATTGCCTTTGGCCTGGTGTTCAATGCGGTACAAGCCAACTCCATCGTGGCTGCAACCGAAGGCGCGTGGGGCTGGGACAAAAACCTGGTGGCCATCGGCCTGGTGCTGATTACCGCACCGATCATTTTCGGTGGTATCCGCAAAGTGGCACAGGTTGCCGAGTGGATGGTGCCGGTGATGGCTGCGATCTACCTGGGCATGACCCTGTTTGTGATCTTCACCAACCTATCCGCCGTACCAGGCATCTTCATGCTGATCGTGAAGAGCGCCTTTGGTCTGGAACAAGCGGCGGGTGGCTTTGCCGGCTATGCCGTGAGCCAGGCCATGATGATGGGTATCAAGCGCGGCCTGTTCTCCAACGAAGCCGGCATGGGTTCTGCCCCTAACGCAGCGGCCGCGGCGACCACCGCCCACCCGGCTAGCCAGGGCATCATCCAGATGTTTGGCGTGTTTATCGACACCATCATCGTCTGCTCTTGCACTGCCTTTATCGTATTGCTGTCGGGTGCGTATGTACCGGGTGCCGAGCTGAAAGGCGTACAACTGACCCAGGCCGCGCTCAGCGCGACACTGGGCAGCTGGGGTGGCCACTTCCTGGCTGTTGCGTTGTTCCTGTTCTGCTTCAGCTCCATCATCGGTAACTATGCTTACGCCGAAGGTAACGTGGAATTCATCAAGAACAACAAGGGCGTGATGCTGGGCTTCCGCCTGTTGGTACTGTTCATGGTGGGCTTCGGTGCCATTGGCAGCTCGCCGCTGGTATGGGACATGGCCGACCTGGCCATGGGCGTGATGGCGCTGATTAACCTGTTTGCCATTGTGATGCTGTCCAAGTACGTCTTCGTGCTGCTGAAGGACTACCAGCAACAGCTGAAAGCGGGCAAAGACAAGCCGGTATTCGACGTGAAGAAATACCCGGAAATCCAGGCCAAGATCCACAAGGACGTGTGGAAGTAATATCTGCTTAGCCCCTATCGCCCTGCCCGCCTACGCCGGCAGGGCTTTTTGCTTTTCTGCGCCCCGTCTGTGCATATGGGTTGGCCGCAGGTGTAAAAAAACCGGCCTTGGCCGGTTTTTCGTACAAAGTGCTGCACCACTAAGCTGCTTCGATCACCGCTGCAATGCGGCTGGCCCAGTCATTCGCTAGCGCCAGATCATCAGCCTCTACCATCACGCGCACCACCGGCTCGGTACCAGAGGGGCGCAGCACGACGCGGCCATGCCCTGCCAGTGCCTGCTCGGCTTCTTGCAGTAGCTGCGCGCTAGCGGCTTTCCAGTCCTGGCCGTGCAGGCGCACATTGATCATCTTCTGCGGGAACGGTGTCCAGTCGGCGCAGACCTCGGCCAGCCCGGCTTTCAGCTCGTGTACTGCGGCCAACACCTGCAGCGCGGAAATAATGCCGTCGCCAGTAGAGTGCTTGTCCAGGCACAGTACATGGCCGGAAGCTTCGCCACCAACCTGCCAACCATTTTGACCCAGCATCTCCAGCACGTAGCGATCGCCTACCTTGGCGCGGCCAAACGGCACGCCCTGGCGTTGCAGTGCCAGCTCCATAGCCATATTGGTCATCACCGTACCTACTACACCACCACCAAGCTGGCCGCGCGCTGCGCGTGCTTTGGCAATGACATAGATCAGCTGGTCACCGTCGTACACATTGCCGTGGCGGTCGGCCATCATCAGGCGGTCGCCATCGCCATCCAGCGAGATACCGTAGTCGGCACCATGCGCTTGCACAGCCTGGGCGATGGCCTCGGGGTGGGTAGCCCCCACGCCGTCATTGATATTGTAGCCACTGGGCTTGTCGCCAATGGCAATGACTTCGGCGCCCAGCTCGTGGAAAACTTTGGGGGCAATGTGGTAGGTGGCACCGTGGGCACAATCCACCACCAGCTTCAGCCCTTTCAGGTCCAGCTCGTTGGGGAAGGTGCTCTTGCAGAATTCGATATAGCGCATGTCCGCGCCTTCGATGCGCTTGGCACGGCCCAGCTCGCGCGAAGGGCTGGTTTCCATCGGGGAGTCCAGCATGGCCTCGATCTGCAGCTCCAGCGCGTCGTCCAGTTTTTTGCCGCCTTTGGCAAAGAACTTGATGCCGTTATCCTGATAGGGGTTGTGCGAGGCGGAAATCATCACGCCGGCAGACAAACGCAACGCACGGGTCAGGTAGGCAATGCCCGGCGTGGGCAGCGGGCCGGTCAGCAGCACATTCACACCGGCGGCAGTAAAGCCTGCCTGCAGGGCGGCCTCCAGCATATAGCCGGAAATACGCGTGTCTTTACCGATGATCACGGTAGGGTGTTCTTCGTGAGCATGGTCTACCAGCACCTTGCCGGCGGCATAGCCCAGGCGCAATACGAAATCGGGGGTAATCGGTGCCTTGCCCACCTCACCACGTACGCCATCGGTACCAAAATACTTGCGGCCCATCTGCCTTCCTTTACATGACATTTTTATAATATTTTACCTGCACTGAGGCAGATATAACATGCATTCATCGCCATATTAGCGCACTTCGTGCAGGGCACGGAGTACCTGCAGCGCTTGCACTGTTGCTTTCACATCGTGCACGCGTATTACCCTGGCGCCTTGCTGCGCGCTGACCACGGCTGCGGCGATGCTGGCGCCCAAGCGCTGGTCTGCCTGGCTTTCGCCGGTAATGGCACCCAGCATGCTCTTGCGTGACAGGCCTACCAGCAGGGGGACGCCGGCTTGCTGTTCCAGCTGCGGCAGGGCACGCAGCAGCGCCAGATTGTGTTCTAGTGTCTTGCCAAAGCCAAAGCCCGGGTCGGCCAGCAGGCGGGCCTGATCGATACGGGCATCCAGGCACAGCTGCACACGACGCGCCAGATAGCCGCCCACCTCGTCTACCACGCTATGGTAGCTGGGCTGCTGCTGCATGGTGTCGGGGTTGCCCTGCTTGTGCATCAGACAGATGCCTACGTTGGCCGCGGCCAACAAAGGTAGCGCGCCGTCGTCTTCCAGTGCCGATACATCGTTGATCAGATCGACCAGATCTTCGGCCAGCGCAGCCTGCATCACGCTGGTACGGCGGGTATCGAGTGACAGCGGCACATTCAGCCCCACCAATTCGCGCAGCACCGGCATCACCCGCTGCAGCTCTTCTTCGGGGCTGACATACGGTGCACCCGGGCGGGTGGACTCGCCACCGATGTCCAGAATATCCGCGCCATCGGCTATCAGGGCCTGGGCGTGCGCAACAGCCTGCGCCACCGTATCGTAACGGCCACCATCCGAGAACGAGTCCGGCGTGACATTCAGGATGCCCATAACCAGGGGGCGGGACAGATCCAGGTTGAAGCGGCCACAAACAAAGCGGGACATGGTGCCATCCAGAAACAAAAGAGCCGCAGCTTAAGCTGCGGCTCGGGCAATTGACAAGAGGCTTACAGCTCTTGCGCCGGTGTGGCGCTGGCCTCTGGTGCTGGCGGTGCCGGCGGTTTGTTTTCCGGCTTGGCAAAGCCGCCACCCGGTTTGGGCGCACGCGGTGGCTTGCCGTCCATGATGTCGTTGATCTGCTCGGCGTCGATGGTTTCCCACTCCAGCAGGGCAGCGGTCATGGCTTCCACTTTGTCGCGGTTTTCGTCGAGCAGGCGGCGCGCCAGCGCGTATTGCTCGTCGATGATCCGGCGGATTTCCTGATCCACCTGCATCATGGTGGCTTCGGACAGGTTCTTGTGCGTAGTAACCGAGCGGCCCAGGAACACTTCGCCTTCGTTTTCACCGTAGACCATCGGGCCCAGCTTGTCGGACATACCGTAGCGGGTCACCATGTCGCGTGCCATTTGCGTAGCACGCTCGAAGTCGTTGCTGGCGCCAGTGGTCATCTGGTTCATGAACAGCTCTTCGGCAATACGGCCGCCGAACAGAATGGCCAGACGATCCAGCAGATAACCACGGTCGTAAGCAAAACGGTCTTGCTCTGGCAGCTGCATGGTCACACCCAGGGCACGGCCACGCGGGATGATGGTGACCTTGTGTACCGGATCGGACTTGGGCAGCAGCTTGGCCACCACGGCATGGCCGGATTCGTGATAGGCGGTATTACGCTTCTCTTCCTCGGACATCACCATGCTGCGGCGCTCGGCACCCATCATGATCTTGTCTTTGGCGGATTCGAAATCCAGCATGTCCACCAGGCGCTTGCTGCGGCGAGCGGCAAACAGCGCAGCTTCGTTCACCAGGTTAGCCAAGTCGGCACCGGAGAAACCAGGCGTACCGCGGGCAATCACCGGTGCATCCACGTCAGCGGCAATCGGCACCTTACGCATGTGCACATTCAGGATCTGTTCGCGGCCACGGATATCCGGCAACGGCACCACCACCTGGCGGTCGAAACGACCCGGGCGCTGCAGTGCAGGGTCCAGTACGTCCGGACGGTTAGTGGCAGCGATCACGATCACGGTCTGGTTGGTTTCAAAGCCATCCATTTCCACCAGCAGCTGGTTCAGTGTCTGTTCGCGCTCGTCGTTACCACCACCCAGGCCAGCGCCACGCTGGCGACCTACAGCGTCGATCTCGTCGATAAAGATGATGCACGGCGCGTTTTTCTTGGCTTGCTCGAACATGTCGCGCACGCGGGACGCGCCCACGCCGACAAACATTTCTACAAAGTCGGAACCGGAAATGCTGAAGAACGGCACCTTGGCTTCGCCGGCAATGGCCTTGGCCAGCAAGGTTTTACCGGTACCCGGGCTACCTGCCAGCAGGATGCCGCGCGGGATGCGGCCGCCCAGGCTCTGGTATTTGGTCGGGTCACGCAGGTAATCCACGATCTCCTTCACCTCTTCCTTCGCTTCGTCGCAGCCAGCTACGTCGGCAAAGGTCACGGTGTTGGTGTCCTGGTCCAGCATGCGCGCCTTGCTCTTGCCAAACGAGAACGCACCGCCTTTGCCACCGCCCTGCATCTGGCGCATGAAGAAGAACCACACGCCGATCAACAGCAGCATCGGGAACCAGCTGATGAAAATGTTCATCAGCATGGACGGCTCTTCTTCCGGCTTGGCGGAGAAGCGCACGTTGTTCTGGATCAGCACGTCTACCAGCTTGGTATCCAGCGGGGCAAACGAGCTGAAGGACGAGCCGTCGGTACGCTTGCCGCGTATCCACTGGCCACGCAGCGGGTTGCCTTCGATGGTCAGGGACTGCACCTTGCCGGTTTCAACGTCGCTGATGAATTGCGAGTATTCAAGCTGGTTTTGCGTTTCCCGGGGTTGAAACTGTTTGAATACCGTCATCAGGACAAGCCCGATGATGACCCAGATAGCGATGTTTTTGCCGATATTGTTCACAAGAGCGTGCTCCTATGTGCCCTGACTTGGAGAATGGTTTATTTGATTGTAACCCCCGCGTGGCAGGCTGTCAGCGACGGCCCTTGCCAAGCAGGTAAATTTCACTGGAGCGATCACGGGAGGCCTTGGGTTTGCGCGTTACCACTTCGGTAAACAGCTCGCGCATGGACTGCAGATAAGCCTGGAACTCGCTACCCTGAAATACCTTGACCAGAAAATGGCCACCGGGTTTCAGGTGATCACGGGCAAATTCCAGCGCCAGCTCGGTCAGGTGAAAGCTGCGGGCCTGATCGATAGCGCTCATGCCGGAGATATTGGGGGCCATGTCGGAAATTACAAGGTCCAGCTGACGCCCGCCCAGCAAGGCAACAAATTCGTCCAGCACTTCCTGCTCGCGAAAGTCACCCTGAATGAAAGACACATCGGCAATGGCATCCATGGGCAGGATATCCATGGCAAAGACTTTGCCTTTGTCACCCACGATGCGTGCTGCCACCTGCGACCAGCTACCCGGAGCAGACCCCAGATCGGCCAGCACGGTTCCCGGCACGATCAATTTATCTTTTTCATTGATCTCCAGCAGCTTGTAGGCAGCGCGGGCACGGTAGCCATCCTTCTGCGCCATATGCACATAGTGGTCGTTGACGTGCTCTTTTAACCAGGCGTTACTTGTCCTGCTGCGTGCCATGCTTCTTTCCTGATGAATGGGGTTGGGTTCTACTGGGAACTATAAATACAATTGCCGTACATGCCAGTATGGCTTGCAGATAGTGCACTCCACACAGCGGCAGCCACGGATGGCGGGCGCTGACGAAACTACTGTGAACAGCGCCTGAATTTTAGTAAAATCTTTTTTTAATCTGAAACTTGAAGCAACACATGAAAATCGAACTGACAGCCGTCGAGCGTACTTACCTGAAGGGCCTGGCCCATTCACTGAACCCGGTGGTAATGATTGGCAACAACGGCCTGACCGAATCCGTGGTACGTGAAATAGCCATCAGCCTTGACGCTCACGAACTGATCAAGGTTCGCGTTCTGGGCGATGACCGCAGCGCGCGTGTCGCCATGTACGACCAGATCTGTGACGAACTGGGCGCCGCCCAGGTGCAACACATCGGCAAACTGCTGGTGCTGTACCGCCCATCCGACAAGGCACTGATCGACCTGCCAAAAAGCAAGAAAGCGCTGAAAGCCCGCCCGTAAGCGCCGCAGCTGGCAATACATGATAAAAGCGGTGGCTTGCCACCGCTTTTTCTTTGCCTGTCAGTTATCGCTGCGCAGCAGGTACACCAGGCCCATCAGGCTTTGTACCAGATAGATCAGGCTGGAAATGGCATGCCAGGTGGCAAAGCCGCCCCCAAACAAGCCCTCTGCTGCGTGATTCATCTGCATTTTCAAGGCAGCAATGATAGGGGTAACAGCAAAATGGTTGATCACGATGCAGGCCAGCATGCCCAGCAGCAGCCAGAACGGTGCCTGCTTCAAGCCGCGCGCGCCTTGGCGCATCACGTAATCCGCCATCAGGAACACACTGCACACCAGCCCTACCCAGGCGATGGAGGCAAACAGCCTGCCTGCCACCATGCCTGCTGTCACGTTATCCAGTGCCGAAAACAGCACCGGCGTCACAATAATGCCGATAACCCACAAGCCGCCAATCCAGAAAGTACGGGCGATGGCGCGTAAACCGTTCATGCTTCCCCCTGATCATTGCTGCTCAAGGTTGGCCGCAGCCCATGCTGCAGCCTGCCTCAGGCTTAGATATACAGTACGTCCAGGATTTCGTATTCGCGAATGCCGCCTGGTGCCACCACCTCGGCCACGTCACCGGCTTCCTTGCCGATCATGGCACGGGCGATAGGCGAGTTGATCGACACTTTGCCTTCCTTGATGTCGGCTTCGTCGTCGCCCACGATCTGGTAGGTCACTTCGTCATCGCTCTCCATATCCAGCAGCTTGACGGTGGCAGCAAACACCACACGACCATCCGCGTTCAGCTCGTTGGGGTCGATGACCTGCGCATTGGAAATCTTGGCTTCCAGCTCGGCAATGCGGCCTTCCACGAAAGCCTGACGCTCTTTGGCAGCTTCGTACTCGGCGTTTTCCGACAGGTCACCCTGGGCGCGAGCCTCGGCAATGGCCTCGATCACCGACGGACGCTCCACACTCTTGAGGCGCTGCAGTTCGGCCTTGAGCATTTCCGCTCCACGTACGGTCAACGGGACTTTGATCATGTGTCTATTCTCCGGGGGCCTCTGGCGGCCCCATGATAAAAGCGCAAGCCGCCGTACAAGACGGCGGCTTTGCGGGACGATTGTGTCAGACGGGATTGTAACGGGATTTCACGTGCGGTTCAAAGGTTGGCCGCACGTGAAGCCCATCAGCCCTTCAGGTCGGCGTGCAGCTGCTGCACGCTGTACACGTCAAACGCATCCACGTGCGACAGGCCGGCACACACCGCCTTGGCACCGGCCAGGGTGGTGTATTGCGGTACACGCATCTGCAGCGCGCTGCGGCGGATGGTGTGACTGTCCTGGATAGCCTGGCGTTTTTCGTCCACGGTGTTGATCACCACGTCGATTTCGCCGTTCTTGATCAGGTCCACGATGTGCGGTCGGCCTTCGTTCACCTTGTGCACGATCTGCACGATGATGCCGGCAGCTTGCAGTGCCTTGGCGGTGCCACGGGTAGCACACACGCCAAAACCCAGCTGCTGCAGCTCGCGGGCTACTTCCACGCCACCCTCTTTGTCGCCTTCGCGCAGCGACATGAATACCTTGCCGGTACGCGGCAGCTTGTCGCCGGCCGCCAGCTGGGCTTTCACGTAGGCTTCGGCAAAGGTGCGGCCAACGCCCATCACTTCACCGGTGGACTTCATCTCCGGCCCCAGGATGGTATCCACACCAGGGAACTTGATGAACGGGAACACAGCTTCTTTCACGGCGTAGTACGGCGGTACCACTTCGTGGGTGAAGCCCTGCTCCTTCAGGCTGATACCGGCCATGGCACGGGCAGCGATCATCGCCAGCGAAGCACCGCTAACCTTGGACACAAACGGCACGGTACGCGAGGCACGTGGGTTCACTTCCAGTACATAGATGGTGCTGCCCTGGATGGCGAACTGCACGTTCATCAGGCCTACCACGTTCAGCGCACGCGCCATGGCGATGGTCTGGCGGCGGATTTCGTCCTGCAGCTCGGCCGACAGGCTGTACGGTGGCAGCGAGCAGGCGGAGTCACCGGAGTGCACACCGGCTTGTTCGATGTGCTGCATGATGCCGCCGATCACCACGTCGGTACCGTCGGAGATGCAGTCCACGTCCACTTCGATGGCGTCGTTCAGGAAGCGGTCCAGCAGCACCGGGCTGTCGTTGGACACTTTCACCGCTTCGCGCATATAGCGTTCCAGGTCTGCCGGCTCGTGCACGATTTCCATCGCGCGGCCGCCCAGTACATAGGACGGGCGCACCACCAGCGGGTAGCCGATTTCTTCAGCCAGACGCATGGCGTCTACCGGGTTGCGCGCGGTACGGTTTGGCGGCTGTTTCAGACCCAGGTCTTGCAGCAGGTGCTGGAAGCGCTCGCGGTCTTCGGCAGCGTCGATCATGTCCGGGCTGGTGCCGATGATAGGCACGCCGTTGGCTTCCAGCGCGCGCGCCAGTTTCAGCGGGGTCTGGCCGCCGTACTGCACGATCACACCGAACGGTTTTTCGATGCGGCAGATTTCCAGCACGTCTTCCAGCGTCAGCGGCTCGAAGTACAGGCGGTCGGAGGTGTCGTAGTCGGTGGACACGGTTTCCGGGTTGCAGTTGACCATGATGGTCTCGAAACCGGACTCGCGCAGGCTCAGCGCGGCGTGTACGCAGCAGTAGTCAAACTCGATACCCTGGCCAATACGGTTCGGGCCGCCACCCAGTACCATCACCTTCTTGCGGTCGGTCGGCTGGGATTCGCACTCTTCCTCGTAGGTGGAGTACATGTAAGCGGTGTTGGTAGCGAACTCGGCCGCGCAGGTATCCACGCGCTTGTACACCGGGTGCAGCTTCAGTGCCCAGCGGTGGGCACGCACGGCGGCCTGGTCGGTGCCCAGCAGCTCGCCCAGACGGCGGTCAGAGAAGCCTTTACGCTTCAGGCGGCGCAGCTCGTCGTAGCTCAGGCTGTCAACCTTGCGGCCAGCCAGGGCTTTTTCTTCGCCCATCAGGTCTTCGATCTGCGCCAGGAACCATGGGTCGATCTTGCTGATGGCAAAGATTTCGTCGCGGCTCAGGCCGATACGGAAGGCGTCGGCTACCGACAGGATGCGGTCCGGACCAGGGGAACCCAGCTCGTGGCGGATCGCGGCTTCGTCGGTGGTACGCGGGTCGAAGCCGGACAGGCCGGTTTCCAGGCCGCGCAGGGCTTTCTGCATGGATTCCTGCAGCGTGCGGCCCATGGCCATCACTTCGCCTACCGATTTCATCTGGGTGGTCAGACGGTCGTCAGCCTGCGGGAATTTCTCGAAGGCGAAACGCGGGATCTTAGTGACTACGTAGTCGATGGACGGTTCGAACGAAGCCGGGGTCGCGCCGCCGGTGATGTCGTTCTTCAGCTCGTCCAGGGTAAAGCCCACGGCCAGCTTGGCGGCGATCTTGGCAATCGGGAAGCCGGTGGCTTTGGATGCCAGTGCGGACGAACGCGATACACGCGGGTTCATCTCGATCACGATCATGTCGCCGGTGTCCGGGTTCACGGCAAACTGCACGTTGGAACCGCCGGTATCCACACCGATTTCACGCAGTACCGCCAGGCTGGCGTTACGCATGATCTGGTATTCCTTGTCGGTCAGCGTCTGCGCTGGCGCCACGGTGATGGAGTCGCCGGTATGCACGCCCATCGGGTCGAAGTTTTCGATGGAGCAGATGATGATGCAGTTGTCGTTGCGGTCACGCACCACCTCCATTTCGTACTCTTTCCAGCCCAGTACCGACTGCTCGATCAGCAGCTCGTGGGTGGGGGAGGCTTCGAAGCCGCGCTCGCAGATGGCCAGGAACTCTTCCTTGTTGTACGCAATACCGCCGCCGGAGCCGCCCATGGTGAAGGACGGGCGAATCAGCGTTGGGTAGCCTACCTTGGCCTGGGCTTCCAGCGACTCTTCCATGGTGTGGCACACGAAAGACAGCGGGCAGGACAGGCCGATCTTGGCCATGGCTTCCTTGAAGCGGCCACGGTCTTCTGCTTTGTCGATGGCGTCTTCGGTGGCACCGATCAGCTCGACTTTGTATTTTTCCAGCACGCCATTACGTGCCAGGTCCAGTGCACAGTTCAGTGCGGTCTGGCCGCCCATGGTCGGCAGGATGGCGTCCGGGCGTTCTTTATCGATGATCTTTTCGACCACTTGCCAGGTAATCGGCTCGATATAGGTTACGTCAGCCATGTCCGGGTCGGTCATGATGGTGGCCGGGTTGGAGTTCACCAGAATGACTTTGTAACCTTCTTCACGCAGCGCCTTGCACGCCTGGGCGCCGGAGTAGTCAAACTCGCAGGCCTGGCCGATGACGATCGGGCCAGCGCCAATAATGAGAATGCTCTTGATATCAGTACGTTTAGGCATGGTTATCGCTCAATTCAATTCAATTATTCAATTCACAGACTGGCTGCGGCCAACTTGGCACCAAAGCCAATGAACATCGCCCCTACCGAGCCACCCATGGCTGCCGACAAGCGGCGGCGGCGGCGGAAGGCGGCGGCCAGGTGGTTGCCCGCCAGAATCACAACGGTCAGGTACAGCAGGCTGAAACACTGCACGATGGCGCCCAGCACGGCAAAGGTCAGCGCCGGGTAGGCGTAGGCCGGGTCGACAAACTGCACGAAGAACGACACGAAAAACAGAATCGCTTTCGGGTTCATCAGGCTGATCAGCATGGCCTTGCGGAAAGGGCTGCTGGCGTCTACCTGCTGTGCAGCCCCTTGCGGTGCAGTGCCATGGCGGGCGTTACGCCAGCCCTGCCAGGCACCTTTCAGCATGTTCAGGCCGATCCAGGCCAGGTAACCGCCACCCAGGTATTTCACGATGGCAAACAGCGCCGGGTTGGTCTGCAGCAAGCCGGCCGCGCCGGTGGCGGCCAGTGTCATCAGGATCAGGTCGCCGGTGAACACGCCACCGGCGCCGGCAAAACCGGCCCGCACGCCGCGCTGGGCAGCCACGGACAAGACATACATCGAGTTGGGGCCCGGCAGCAAAATGATGAAAATGGTGCCGAGGATGTAGGTCGTGAGGTCGGTTATACCAAACATGATGGGCTCCTGATCAGGCGCGCTCGGCCATGGCCGCGATGAAACGGTCAAACAGATAGGCTACGTCTTCCGGGCCCGGGCTCGCTTCAGGGTGGCCCTGGAAGGAGAATGCCGGGCGGTCGGTCAGCGCAATGCCCTGTACGGTGTGGTCAAACAGCGAGCGATGAGTCACGCGCACATTGGCCGGCAGGCTGGATTCGTCTACCTGGAAACCGTGGTTCTGGCTGGTGATCATCACGCGGCCGCTGTCCAGGTCTTGCACCGGGTGGTTGGCACCGTGGTGGCCGAACTTCATCTTGGACGTTTTGGCACCGGTAGCCAGGCCCAGCAGCTGGTGGCCCAGGCAAATGCCGAATACCGGCAGCTTGGTGTCCAGAATCTCGCGGATGGCGGTGATGGCGTAGTCGCATGGCTCCGGGTCGCCCGGGCCGTTGGACAGGAACACACCGTTCGGGTTGAGCGCCAGCACATCTTTGGCAGGCGTCTGGGCCGGTACCACGGTGAGCTTGCAGCCACGTTCGGCCAGCATGCGCAGGATGTTGTGCTTCACGCCGAAATCGTAGGCCACCACGTGGTACGGGGTGTCAGTCTGCTCGGTGTAGCCCTGGCCCAGGCGCCATTCGCGCACGTTCCACTGGTAGGCTTCCTTGCTGCTGACGACCTTGGCCAGATCCTGGCCGGCCATGCTGCCAAAGCCGCGGGCCAGTTCTACCGCACGGGCTTCGTCGATCTCACCGGCCATGATGCAGCCTGCTTGTGCACCTTTTTCGCGCAGGATGCGGGTGAGTTTACGGGTGTCGATGTCGGCGATGGCGACGACGTTGTTCTTAACCAGATAATCGGACAGCGAGTCTTCCGCGCGGAAGTTGCTGTGCAACAGCGGCAGATCACGAATGATCAGGCCGGATGCAAAAACGGCGCCGGACTCGGTATCTTCCGAGTTGGCGCCGACGTTTCCAATATGGGGATAGGTCAGAGTGACGATTTGCCGGGTATACGATGGATCGGTAAGGATCTCCTGATAACCGGTCATGGCGGTATTGAATACCACCTCTCCTACGGTGTGGCCGCTGGCTCCGATGGCTACGCCTTTGAAAAGCGTGCCGTCAGCCAAGGCTAGAATCGCGGGTACGGTTGTCACTGGCTGGCTCCTGAAATAATGGTGTTTTGAATCACTTATATAACAAACGGGACACCACGCCGCAGCGCTTGTCCCGTTCGGTTAAACTTTTCGATTATACCGCGACTTTGCGTTTTTTCAATGATATGGCCGGTATTTTTTTGCGTAACTCAATAAAAACAAGCACTTGAAATAACGCACCACCAGCTTGACGCCAACGTCAATCGAGCCGCCAGGCGACACTATTTGGCCCATCCGGCTTGCCCAGCATCAATAAAACCGGTTTAAGCGCTTCGTATTGCGCCGGCTCGCTGCTGGCCGTGCCGGCAAACTGCAAGCCATTGGCGTCATAACGCCCCTGCCCCTGGATTTGCAGCGGCCCTTGCACGGTACGCATGACCAGCTGCACCTGCTCGCCCTGACCTTGTACATCCAGCGCGTAGCTGCCAAACGGCTGGATGCGCGACAGCGGCGAGCTGGCCGCTACCCAGGCCAGCGCAGCCTGGCCTTCTACACGCCCAGCCTGCCACGCCATCTGCCCCAGCTGTAACTGTAGCTGGCCGCCCAGCCGCGCGCTGTGCCATTTCGATGAAAAGCCTGTCAGTGCCGCCACCGGCAGCTGTAGCTGCAGGTTGTGCAGCGCGACGCCAGCGGCTTTCAGCTGCAGGCTGCCGGTCTGGCCGTCGGCGTCGATATCCCACTGCATGGCCAGGCTGCGCAGTGCGGCAGGCTGCCAGCGCCAGGCCAGCGTGCTCATGGGCAAGACCTCGCCCTGGCGGCCGGCGTACATCAGCTGGCCGCTACCCTGCCACAGCGTACCCTTGGCCGATGCCAGCCGCCAGCGCCCGTCCGTGGCCGCGGCCAACCTGGCGTCCAGCAAGCTGGCTGGCAGATGCGCCACGGCAGACAGCAAGCCCACCGCCACCAGCCCTACCCATAAGGCGCGCTTCATGCCTCACCCCCTGCGTGCACCAGCACGGCGTCCAGCTTTACCCGCCCTGGCGTGGTGGCGTCGGCCTGCAAGCGAAGCACCCGTACTTGCTGGCCGGCCAGCTGGCCACTGGCGCGCACCCAGTCGTCAAATGCCACCTCGCCCTGCACCCGCACACCAAACTCGCCCTCGGCCTGCAGCTGCAAACCGGCCAGGCCTGCGTCACGCAGCAGCGGTGCCAGCATGGCTTGTAGCTCGGCAGCGGGCAGCGGTGCGACCTCGGCCTGCGGTTTCAGGCCCTGCGCCTCGCTAGCCAGCGTGGCCACCAGGCGCGCCTCGGCCTGCAGGCTGGCCACGCTATTGGCCAGCCGGGCAGACTGCTGGTGCGCCGGCACCCACAGCGCCAGATAGAACAAGGCGCCCCCCAGTACCAGAGCCATCAGCCCCAGCAGCCGCTGCTCGCGGGCAGAAAGCTGTTGCCAGCGCTGCATGGCCTGCGTTGTCAGCTTGTTCATGCCGGCTCCCTCGTCAGTACCCATTCACGCTGCCCTTGTTCATTCTGGCTGCTAGATAGCAGCCATTGCCGTGCGGCCAACTGCGCCTGCCAGGCTTGCGCCTGTTCGGTGGTCAGCGCCGGTGCCTGGAACGCCAGGCGGCCACTGTCGTAGCGCAGCGACACCAGCTTGAGTTGGCCGCGGTTGACCTCGGCCAGCTGCGCCATGGCGGTCACCATATCGTCGCGTGCGGGCAGGCCGCGGCTGACACGCAAACGGTCTACCGCCCGCAGCATGGGCAGGGCGCTGCTGCCGGCCACGGCTTGCGGCGCCCACGGCTGTACTTGCTGGCGGATCTGCTGCTGCAGGCTTTTCTTCTGCCAGGCGTACCAGCCCCACTGCCCGCAAGCCAGCAGGGTTTGCGCCAGCACCACGGCGGCAACGATAACGCCGGCACGCCGTAGCGTGGGGGCGAGTGCCCGCCACTGGCGGTCTGCGGCCAACTCGCCGTGGGCAAAGTTCACCCCCACGGCACGCCCGTGCTGCCATTGCCAGGCCTCGCCCTGCTGTACCGGCCATTGCTCGGGCAAACCCGCTGGCCGCTCGCCCAACAGCAACACCCCGGCTGGCGGCGCAGTTGCGGCCAACCTGGGCAGTAATACCGCCGCGCTGGCCGCCGGCAAAAAGCTGGCCTCGTCCAACCCGCTACGCAGCAGCCAGCCCTGTGGCTGTGCCGCCAGCACCCACTGCCCGGCGTCCGGCAGCGGCAGCAGGGTTTCTTCTGGCACGATGCGGTCGGCCAGCCGCCCCAACTGGCGCAACATGGCCACGGCGCGGCGTACCGGCGCGGCCTCGCATACCGCCACACTGCGGCGGCCATCGGCCAGCTTGCCGCCTACGGCGTACAGGTTGGCCGCGGGGTCGTTAGCTAGCTGTTCTTCCAGCGCATAGCCGATAACCGCGGGCTTCAGCTCGCGCCCTGGCGGCAGCGCCACGGCGGTAAACAGGGCACTGCCGGCGGGCAATACCAGCTCCAGTTGGTCGGCACGCGGCCAGGTGGACGGGCTGCCATCGCCCTGCTGCAGGCACTGGCCCTGGCTACCCAGCAGCGCCCACGGCAGGCCGGGCTCGCTATCGGGCCAGCCTGGCCGCAGATATAGTCTCAATACACTCATGATTCCCCGTTGGTGGCCGGTGTGACCGGCACCACTCCTTCTTCTCGCCACAAGACCTTGCTGGCTTGTTCGTTACGCAACAGCAAAGCGTCTACCCGCAGCATGCTGCGCGGGTGGCGTATTTCACTTTGCAGCAGAAAATAGTCGCTACGCACACCGTACGCCACCGCCAGCGGCACCAGACCGCCGGTAAGGCGCAGGCCAAAGTCGGCCTTGTCCTTGAAATACGTAGTGGTGCGCTGGTTGATCAGTGCCTGCGCCTGGCCCCGCCCCAAGCCGGGCACCAGCGCCATCATCAGGGGCAGGCTGATGGTGTTTACATTCAAGGCACTACGCTGCGGCAGTAGCGCCAGGTGCGGGGCCAGCCTCGCCAGCACTTGGCTGTCGTAGCCTTTGACCCAGCGCAGCTGTGCCAGCTTTTGCAGGCTGGCGGCCGGTGGTATGGCATAGGGTGGCTGCTGCGCGGCATACCAGGCGGCTTCGGCTCCTTGCGGGCGCTGCTCGTCGTCGGCATCCAGCCAGTCCAGCAGGGTGTCGGCCAGTGCCGGCGGCAGCTGTAGCTGGGCGAGCAGGCGGCGGTACAGCTGTACTTGCGCTTCATCTTCTTTGCCATCCGGCAGCAGCAGGTTGTGTACGTTAAAGCGCCCTTGCGCGTCGTACAGCTGGCCGCTGATACGGGTGCTTTCCGCCTCGGTTTGCGGCAGCGGCTGCGCCCACAGCTCCCCCGGGTAATCCACCGCACCGCTACTGCGCGCGTCGAATGCCAGAATATCTCCGGCCCAGCCCACGCCTGCGTCGGCAATCAGCCTGATGTCGGCACGGGCACGGTCGTTATCTGCCTGGCGCCACCACAGGCTTTGCTGCCACAACACGGTTGAGGCTGCGGTAGCAGCCAAGGCCACAATCAGCAACGCCATGATGATGGCCATGCCTTGCTGTTGTGTTTTCATGGCAGCGCCCACACACGGTGGATGGTTTCATCACCGGGCACCACTACGCGCATTTCCAGTGCACGCGGGTGCGGCGAACCGGCGGCCGCCGCAGGCCATTGCGGGTACCACTGGCCATTGGCGGCCAGCACGCGCCACTGCACGCGGTAGTCACCAGCCAGTAGCGGCAGCGCCTCGCCATCGGGCGGGGTGGTGCCCGGGCCGGCCAGCCAGCCTAGCCCGGCCGCGGCGCGGTATTGCACGTATTCCTGCCCGTCCGGGTAGCGCGACGAGGCCAGCCGTAGCAGCAGCTGCTGGCCCTGCCCTGCTGGCTGCAGCTGCAGGGCGGGCTGTTGTTGCTCGCCGGGGGCTTGCCGCGGCAGGCGCTGCAGGTCGGCTTCTACCCGGCGCAACACACGCGCCAGCTGCACCCAGCGCTCGCCGGTTTGCATGATGTGCTCGCGCGCGTTCAGCAGGTTGCCAAAGGCGCGGTAGCCCATCACAGTAAGAATGGCCAACAGGCTCATGGCGACCAGGATTTCGATCAGCGTCATGCCGAGCTGGCGCCTCATGGCTGCACCTCGGGGCTACGCACAAAGCCGGTGATCTCGGCCAGCACATAGCGCTGGCTGCCAGGCTGCAATACGCGCAGCACCACTTTGCGGAAGTTGCCGTTTGGCGTATCGCTGATTTCACGCTCCCAGCGCAGGCGCCGGCCGTCACTTTCCATTTCGCCTTCCTGCAAGCCCGGGCCTGGCCACTCGCGCCGCGCCTGCATCAGGGCCAGCTGGTTTTGAGCTTCCCAGGTGGCGATCATGCGCTGCTTCATCTGCTCGCTATTGTCTGCCGCTACCCCGCTGGCGCGCAGCAGGGCGGCCAGCGCCACGGCCATGATGGCCAGCGCCACCAGCACCTCGAACAGGGTAAAACCGCCCTGCCGCCTCACGGTGTGGCCTCGACCGTGACGGTACCGACCGGCGAGAGCATCACGCTACGCGCCCCGCTGTCGCTACGCAGGGTCAACACCAGCGCCGGCGGGCGGCCATCCTGCCACAGCCGTACCGGGCCGCTGGCCGGGCGGCCATCTTGCAGCAGGCCATCGCCACGCAGCCCATCCGGCAAGGCATGGTCGGCAAAGAAAGCATCGGCGCTGGGCTGCCAGCCACCCTGGCTATCGGCCACGCGCCAGCGTGCGCCGCCTGCCTGCCAGTCCAGCGCCAGCGCCTCGCCCATTTCGGCGGCGTCCACTGCCTGTTCCAGCACCCGCGCCAGGCGGTAGCTTTCGTCTTCCAGCTGGCGATGCGTATCGGGGCGCAGACTAAAGCTGACGGTGGTGGCCATCACACCAATGATGAGCAGCACCACCATCACCTCGATCAACGTAAAGCCGCCTTGCGGCCAACGTTGGCCGCAGCCTGCGCGCGTCATGCCTGTTTACAGCGCCCAGGAGCCGATATCGGCGTCGTTGCCTTCGCCACCAGGCTCGCCGTCGGCGCCCAGGCTCCAGATATCCACCTCGCCGTGGCTACCTGGCGCAGCGTACTGGTAAGGGTTGCCCCACGGGTCGTTGGGCAGGCGTTCCAGATAACCACCCGGCTTCCAGTTTTTGGGGGCGGGGCCGCTGGCTGGCTTGCTTACCAGCGCCTGCAGGCCTTGCTCGGTAGTGGGGTAGCGCGTGTTATCGAGGCGATAGAGCTTGAGGCCCTGCAGCATGGCGCCGATGTCCTGTTTGGCGGCCACGATGCGCGCCTCGTCCGGGCGGCTCATCACCTTGGGCACCACCAGCGCGGCCAGCACGCCCAGGATGACGATCACCACCATGATCTCGATCAGGGTAAAGCCGCGCTGGGCGGCGTGTTTCATATGTTTCATGCTTGCTCCCTTATGCAATGAATCGCCGGCCGTATCGGCCAGCGTGATATCAGCGAGTGGTCGCAGCCTCATCTGGCAGCAGCGCCAGCAAGTCGGTCACGCCCACATCCACACCGGCCTGGGTCAGCAGCGTGCTGGCCTGGCCGCGATGGTGAGTCTGGTGGTTGAAAAAATGTAGCAGCACGCCACCCAGTGCTTTGACACAGGTGTCGCCACGCATTGAGCGGTAGGCCAGGTCTTGCGCCAGCACGCCTTCGTCCAGCGTGGTGGCCCACTGCTCGATAGCGGTATCCAGCTGGTGGCGCAAGGCGGCGAGCTCGGCAAGGTTGGCCGCAGGCCGGGCGTCCAGCGCTGCCGGTTGCGGCCAAAACAGTACAGGCTGCAATACCTCGGCACCGTATGGCAAGGTGGCAAAACGTCGCAGCCAGACGGTGTCGCCCACGACGATATGGCTGAGCGTGCCGAACAGCGAACCGAAAAAGGCGCTACGTTCAGCGTGCAATGCGTCGTCCGGCAGGCTGGCGGCAGCCTGGTACAGCTTGTCGTTCATCCAGCGGTTGTAGGCGGCCAACTGGCGGGCGGCGGCAGGGGTCATCATGGCGTGGCTCCGGCTTGCGCGCGCAGTTCGTCCAGCTGGCGGCGGCACGCGGCCAACTGCGCTTGCCGGCTGGCGTAACGCTGCCAGCGCCACAGCCGTAACGACAGCTGCACCGGCAGACACAAGACCAGTGCCAGCAAAGCCAGCCACAACAAGGGTTCGGCCACGCTGTGACGCTGCCCGTATAACCACGCCAGCGCAGCCAGCTGAAACAACAAAGGCCAGACCAATGCGGACAGCGTTAGCGTGGCCGGCGGCGATACCGCCTCGGCCAGCAGCCGTTGTTCCTCTGCCAGCAAGCGGCCCGTGCGTTCGGCATCTATCGGGTTCATGCGTCACCTCACCATCTGGTTCATGTCGATAATCGGCATCATGATGGCCATCACGATCAGCAACACCAGCCCGCCCATCACCAGAATCAGTAGCGGCTCCATCAGCGTGGTGAAGGTGGCCAGCTTGCGTTCTACTTCTTGCTGCTGCTGTAGCGCGGCGCGGTCCAGCATGTCGGCCAGGCGGCCGCTGGCTTCGCCACTGCCGATCAGGTGGATCAGCACTGGCGGGAACTGCCGCGTGCTACCCAGCGCACGCGATAGCGCCATGCCCTCGCGCACCTTGCTGGCGGTGTCGGCAATGGCGTCCTGCATGGGGATAAGGCTGACGATACCGCGCGCGGTGTCCAGCGCGGTCAGCAGCGGCACACCGGAACCCACCAGAATCGACAGCGTACTGGCCATGCGTGCGGTATTGAGCGCCTGCAGCAGGCGGCCGACCACCGGCAGGCGCAACAGTTGGCTATGCCAGGCGCGGCGTAGCGCCGGCACCTGCAGCATGCGCCAGAGGGCCGCGGTGGCGGCGACGACCAGCAGTAACAGCACCACGCCCCAGTCGCGCAGAAAGTGGCTGCTGGCCACCAGCATGCGCGTCAGCAGCGGCAGCGTTTGCTTGCTCTGGGCAAACACACTCACCACCTGCGGCACCACATAGGCCATCAGGCCACCGACGACCAGCAGCGCCACCACAGTGACCACCGCCGGGTAGGCCATGGCCAGCGCTACTTTCTGCTGTGTGTGCTGGCGCTGGTCCAGATAATGCGCCAGCTTGGCCATGACCTGACCCAGGTGGCCGGACTGCTCGCCGCCCTGCACCAGCGAGCGGTACAGGCTATTGAATACGGCGGGTGCGCCGGCCAGTGCCTGCGCCAGCGATTTGCCTTCCAGGATATCGCTACGGATTTGCGCCAGCACGGCACGAGTACGCGGGTGCTCGCTCTGCTCGGCAATGGCGGCCAGGGCGCGCTCCAGCGGCAGGCCGGCGTCCAGTAGCGTCGCCAGCTGCTGGGTGAACATCACCAGCTCGGCACGCGGCAGGCCACGCGCCAGTACCGAGCTCCCCTGGCGCGGCGCGGCCACGCTGTCGATTTCCAGCGGCAGCAGGCCGCGCTCGCGAAGCTGGGCACGGGCGGCACGGACGGAATCGGCTTCCAGCAGGCCGCCGTGTTCCTTGCCGGCGGTATCGAGGGCGGTGTACTTGAATGCGGCCAACTCAGCTCCTCGTCACGCGCAGGATTTCTTCCAGGCTGGTCTCGCCGCCACGCACCCAGCGCAAGCCGTCGTCGCGCAGGCTGCGCATGCCGCAGGCAGTGGCGTGGGCGCGCAGCTGGGCTTCGCTGGCGCGGTCGTGAATCAGCTTTTGCAGCGTGTCGTCCACCTGCAGCAGCTCGTACACGCCGTAACGGCCACGATAGCCGCTGTTGCTGCAGGCCGGGCAGCCCGCTGGGCGGTAGTGCAGTACGCCGGGCTCGCCGTCCAGTGGCAGCGCGTGCGGCTGCTTGCACTGTGGGCACAGGCGGCGCACCAGGCGCTGCGCCATCACACCCAGCAGGCTGGAGGCCAGCAGGAAGGGCTCCACGCCCATGTCGGTGAGGCGGGTAATGGCGCTGGCGGCGTCGTTGGTGTGCAGCGTGGCCAGCACCAGGTGGCCGGTGAGCGAGGCCTGCACCGCGATCTGCGCGGTTTCCAGGTCGCGGATTTCGCCGATCATCACCACGTCCGGGTCCTGGCGCAGGATGGCGCGCAGCGCCTTGGCAAAACTCATGTCGATCTTGGTATTCACCTGTGTCTGGCCTACGCCGTCCAGGTGGTATTCCACCGGGTCTTCCACCGTCATGATATTGGTGTGGCGCGCGTCCAGCCGCGATAGCGCGGCGTAGAGCGTGGTGGTTTTGCCGGAGCCGGTGGGGCCGGTGACCAGCAAAATGCCGTGCGGCTGGCGAATCAGGCCATCTACCTGCCCCAGCGTGTCGGCGGCCATGCCCAGCGTGGCCAGGTCCAGCCGCGCCGCTTCTTTGTCCAGCAGGCGCAGCACCACGCGCTCGCCGTGGCTGGTGGGCAGCGTGGACACCCGCACGTCTACCGGGCGGCCGCCCAGGCGCAGCGAGATGCGGCCATCTTGTGGCAGACGCTTTTCGGCAATGTCCATGCTGGCCATGATCTTCAGGCGCGACACCATGGCGGCGTGCAAGGCGCGGTGCGGGGTGACCACGTCGCGCAGCGTGCCATCCAGGCGGAAGCGCACCAGGCTGCGGTCTTCGAAGGCTTCGATGTGGATGTCCGAGGCGCCATCGCGCAGCGCCTGCGTCAGCAGCGCGTTGATCATGCGGATAATGGGCGCATCGCCTTCGGACTCCAGCAGGTCTTCCACCTCGGGCAGCGAGTCCACCATGGCGTTCAGGTCCAGGCTGTCGCCGATGTCGTCCACCACACCCGCGGCGCCATCGCTGCGGTTGGCGTACAAGCTGGACAGGCGGCGGTCCAGCTCGTCTGCGGCCAACGTTTCCACCTGATCGGGGGCTGCGTGCAGGCGCAGCACTTCGCTGATGGCGCTGGCGGGGGTCTGGCTATCGACCAGCAGCACACGGCCATCGGGGCCGTCTTCCAGCACGATGCGCTGGCTACGGGCAAAGGCAAAACCCAGTACCGGGTGACGGGCCACGCTCATGGTTTGGCCACGCCCTGGCTAGCGGGCTGCGGTAGTTGGCCGCTTTGCTGCAGCTGCTGCAGCAGGCCGCCGGCCGGCGACGACTGATAGGCGTCGGCTGCGTTCAGCGGCAGCTTGCCGTCCTGGCGCTGGCGGTCGCCGATTACGTAGTCGTAGCGGTCGCTGGCCAGGCCGCGCGCGCTACCGTCATCACGCAGAATGGTGGGTTTGAGGAACACCATCAGGTTGGTTTTCTTGCGCTGCTTTTGCTGGTACTTGAACAGCCAGCCCAGCACCGGCACATCGCCCAGCAGCGGTACTTTGTTTTCGCCGTCGCTGACCGACTCCTGGATCAGGCCACCAATGGCCACGATGCTGCCATCGTCCACCGTGACGGTGGTTTCGATGGCACGTTTGTTGGTGGTGAGGCCGGCGGGGTTATTGCGGCTGGTTTCTTCTACCGACGACACTTCCTGCAGGATTTTCATCTTCACCAGGCCGCCTTCGGAAATCTGTGGCGTCAGCTTCAGCGTCAGGCCCACGTCCTTGCGCTCGTAGGTCTGGAACGGCGACGACACGCTGCTGCCGCCGTTGCTGTTACCGGTATTGCTGTAGCTGCCGGTGAGAAACGGTACGTTCTGGCCAATGACGATCTTGGCTTCTTCGTTATCCATGGTCATCAGATTGGGCGTGGACAGCACATTGCCTTCGGCTTCTTTTTCCAGCGCACGGGCCAGCAGACCCAGGTTCAGCACCTGGCCGATACCCGGAATATTGACGGTACCCTTGCTGATGCCCACCGTCAGGCCACTGCTACCGGCCAGCGCGCTGATACCCGCGGTACCGCCGGTGGCCACGTTGAGGATGCCTGGGTTGCCGGTGGCGGGGAAATTGGTGCCACCGATCACACTGGTACCGCCATTGCCCAGGCCGGAGAGCGACTGCCACTGCATGCCGACTTCTTGTGCCCGCTCGGCAGACACCTCAACCACCAGCGCCTCGACAAACACCTGCGCGCGGCGGCGGTCCAGCATGTCGATCACGTTGCGCAGGTTCTGGTACATGGCGTCAGGCACGTTCATGATCAGCGCGTTGTTGGCCACATCGGCCTGGATAGTGCTACCCAGCGCGCCACTATTACTATCAGTAGCCTTGGCGGTGCCCGACGCGCTGGCAGCCTGGCTGCTAGCCGGCGCGCTGGTAGTGGCGGCAGGCGCATCGGCGGACAGCAGGCTGCGCAGCGTTTGCGCTACCCGCGTGGCCTCGGCATTGCGCAGGTACACCACGCGCACATTGGCACCGGCCTGGCTGGGCTGGTCCAGCAGGGTGAGCAGGTTTTTCACCTTGGCCAGGCGGCCACTGCTGTCGGCACGCACCAGCAGTACATTGCTGCGCGCATCCGGCACGATGGTGACACGGCCACCATCGGCAGCGTTGGCCGCACCGGTGCTACCTTCCTGCAACAGCTTGTTCAGCTGGCTGGCCATCTCGATCGCCGAGGCGTACTTCACCGGCAGCACCATGCTGTCGGCGGCGCTGGCACTTTCTATGCTGTCGATGATGGCTTCGATACGGCGGATATTGTCGGCGTAGTCGGTGACCACCACCGCATTGGCCTGCGGCATGGCGGCCACGGTGTTATTGGGGGAAATAATGGGGCGGATCACCGGCACCAGCTGGTTGGCGCTGCCATGGCGCAAGATAAATACCTTGGTGATCAGGCGGTCGCCGTCGCCACGGCGCGCATTGCCCACCCGTGCGTGCAGCTTGGCGTCGGCCTCCGGCACAATCTTGATCACGCCGTCGCCCTCTACCGCACTAAAGCCCTGCATGCGCAGGCTGGACAACAGTATCTGGTAGGACAGCTCGCGTGGTACCGGGCGCGCCGACACGATATTGACCGTGCCTTTCACGCGGGGGTCCAGCACGAAATTCTTGCCGGAAATCTCGCCAATGGCCTTCACCACGGTGTCGATATCCACATTGACGAAGTTCAGCATTACCGGCTCGTCGGGCGCGGCAAAAGCGTGGCAAGCAAACACCAGTGCCAGGGCACCGGCCAAACGGGCTATCTGCATGATTGTATCGATCTGCTTTTCTATTGTTCAGATACCGTGGCGTCTTGCACCACACCTGCTAATGCGCCAGCGTATCGCCAACGCAAAACTTCGATAAACACACTACCACCTGCCGCTCAGTCCTTCTGGACTGGTGCCTCCCTTGGATGCAGGCTTTCCACCACCGCCGGCGCAGTCGGCACCGGTGCGGGCATGGCCGGCTGTACCGCAGGCGCGCTAAACAGCTGCAGCTGCACTGCTGCCTGGCTCGGGGGCGCATCCGGCACCGCCTGGCGGCTTAGCGCCACACTCAGCTCCCTACCATCTGGCTGGCGCAACACCACTCCGCTGCCATTGACCCTTAACAGCAGCCAGCCCCCCGGGGTTTTGTCCCCAGCACGCACGGCAATTTTCTGGCCGTTCTCCAGCAAGATGGCGAAGTCCAGGCGCGAGCCCTGCCCCCCTCCCAATACACCCAGCACGCTAACCGGCGGGGCCACCTGGCTGGCCACCGCATCTTGCATCACACCAAACCACGACTGCTGCGCTACCGCCCCGGCCGCCGCCACGTGCTGCGGCTGTGCCAGCACCCGCAGGGTAGGTGCGCCAGGCAACATGGTCAGTACGGTCGCAACCAACCACCAGCTGGCAAACAGGGCAGCCAAGCAGGGCAATAGTGCAGGCAGGCGGGCCGCCTGGCGCAAGACACGTTGTGGCATGAACATAAACGGAACGTACCGGAAACGACCAAAAGTGGAAGAGTAATGAAGGCAGCATGGATGGGCAAGCATCCTACACCAGCCGCATTGCCGGCATATGAAAAGCCCCCAGTCATTTGAAAGGGAGTTCAAGGCTCATCGTGCTACGTAGCCAGTCAAGTCCGTGCCGATACAGCCCGACATCAGCAATGCGACAAAACCGATACCAAGCGCAACACCAATGGTAATTCCATTGGTATTTTTTTATTTGAATAGTCATCATGCCTTGGCATGCTTACCTAGCAAACCATTGATTTTCATGAACTATTCAAAATGACTTCAATAGTAATTGTACGAATTAAACCATTCCAAATGTAATGCTATTGTACGCCACAATGCCAAATTGCATGAAATGCATTTCTCAAAGGGAGCAATAATGAGCACTTTCAATAAAAAGACACTCGCAGCAGCCGTCGGGGTTGCCTTGCTGGTAAGCGCTTGTGGTGGCGGAGGCGGCGCTGCGGGTAGCGCTAGCAGCAGCACCAGTACTTCTAGCCTGACCGTTGCCCCCTCGCTGGGCCAGATTGCTGCAGGCACCAAGGTATTCCTGAAGGATCACAAGGGATTGACCGTGACATCCGGCACCATCGGTAGCGATGGCATGGTGACCCTGACCTATGACCCTGCCAAACTGGGTGCGGAAGTGTTCGTTGTTCAAGTGGGCGATGGCACCACCTTCAAGTACTTTAACGAAGCCACCGGGCAGGAAGAAGACTACACCGGCACGCTATCCAGCACGGCCATGGTGAGTTCGTCCAATCAAACCGTCGGCGTCTCCGCGCTGACCGAAATGGCCTACCAGGCGGTAGCCACTGACCTGCCGACACTGGCATCCACCGAGCTGAAAACCCGCATCACAACCGAACAGAAACAGGTAGCCAAGCTCTTCTTGGGCAGCGAAGACTTTGACATTACCCGTGCACCGGCCATTCTGGGCAAGAACACGACCGGCCTGGGTACCGGCGATGCGGCCACTTATGCCGCCACACTGGCCGCCTTTGCCAAAGCCGCCAAGGACGCAGGCCAATCGCTGGATAAAGTCATCAAAAACACGGCAGACGACTATAAAGACGATCAGACAATCAGCGCTGGCAATAGCGATGGCAAAGTAGCGCCATCCGAAGTGAAAGCCGCCGCTGCCAGCCTGGACAAACTGAGCCCGGCCATTGCACAAGCCATCAGCAACATCATGGTGGCCATCCCTGCCAAAGATGGTTTGAGTACTGAAGACAAGTCCGCCATCAAAGACGCTGCAAACAATACCGTTGTAGAAAACTCTGAAGAAGGCAAGAACGCCGTTGCTTCTGCCAAGCTGCTGCTGAACGACCTGCGTGCCAACCTGGATGGTCTGGAACAGGCGGTCGTCACGTCCGACATGGAAAAGCAGATGAACCTAGCGGTGCTGCCAGAGGGCCAGAGTGCTACTGATCAGCTCAGTGTCACGATCAACATGCTCAGCACTGGCGTGAATATCATTGCAGGCAAACAGCCACTGGAGAGCTATGAAGATAACTACGAAGGCAAAGTCTACTCTCTGCAAGGCATGCAGACAGCTCGGTTCTGGTGCGACTCTGCCAAAGGCTATGACGACAACTACCCAGCTGCTGGACTGAAACCAACAATCCAAACTGCCAAAGATATGAACGGCGTCTGGACCAGCGATAAGGTCGCCACTTGCCAAGCCACCTTTCCAACAGGGCAGTGGTTTAATAATCGTCCAGTCTTTAGCAGGGTATACATCCTGCTGGAGGAAACCACAGCAGGCAGTTATGCATGGCAAAGCTATACCCGACTTAGCTACAGGCCAACAGTTAATGCCGATTGGGTTAGCATCATTCGCTATCCCAAAAACACCGGCACTGGCACCTACAGCTTCCCAGAGAAATATGCCACCAGCGCCACCGCCAAAGGCAACCTGGGCTACATCAATAGCTATCTCCCCTCGCCTAAAATTGACCTAGGCTTCAGCCTGGACCAGGCCGCAGGCAATGCTTCCATGCACGGCAGTATCAGCGCCAACTACCAAGACAAGGTACTGGTACAGCAGTATGTGAATAACAGCTGGCAAGCTGCCGCGTACCAGGATGTAGATCTGAGCTACGACAGCCGTACCGATGGCGAGCTGCCGGGCCGCATCAAGACACTGGCCGGTGCGGGCAAAGCTTTCAGCCTGAGCCTGGACAACGCAGCCATCCAGTTCAAAGCCAATAGCAACCACCCGAGCGACATCAGCAAGTTCACCATGGCTGGCAGCATGCAGGCTGGCGATGTGCAGTGGAAGCTGAAAGAGCTGACCATCGATGAGCCGGTAAACTGGGGCAGCGACGCCAACCCGGATATTCGCCCGCAGCACGCCGTGTTCCACGGCAGCTTCCTGATGAACAACCAGCTGGTATTCGACGGCAAGTTCGAAGCCCGCCAAGACAGAAACGGCATGGACCCGCTAAAAGCGCTGTCTGCCAGCAACTATGCCAAAACCAGCGGTAGCTTCCTTGGCACCGTGATGGCGGCGTCCCGCCCTCTGGAAGTCAATGTAAGCTATCAGCAGACTGCTTACGAAGACTTTACCCTGGCGTTGGGCTACAAGTACACCAATGCGGCTGGCCGTACCGTGCAGCTCACAGGTAACGGTAGCCGGGTCAATAAGGTTGACACCTTCAGCGTGAATTCGGCGGGTGGTACCCAGATCATTTACAAAGCGGTTGCCGAGAAAGGCGTCATCGGTGAAATCCGCAGCAAGGGTGGCCTGCTGATCGGCCGCTTGTACAAAGGCCGCGCCGAGTTTGTCGATGGCACCAGCGTATCGCTAGGCTAAGCCAACACCCGGTCTGCCATACCATGGCAGTGCGTACCCTACCCCTCCCGGATACCGGGAGGGGTTTGTCATGTACGGCAGGCCTGACAAATACACCCCGTGCACTTCTGCAGTCCTGCCTGCAGGACCTGCCCTCGCCATGAGCACTTTCATGAAAAAGCCCTTCTTGTGCTGTGCGCTGCTGCTCGGCACCCACGCTAGCGTGGCCGGACCACTCGCCCTGCATAACCCGGCGCAGGCACCCGCCGATAGCATCCAGTTTGCTAGCCAGCTCTTTGCGGCCAACAATGCTTTGCCGTTAAAAGACCTGCTCAATGATCGCTGGCACCAGCCAGACCTTTCCCATGCCAACAGCACAGCGCTACTCAGCGCACGTAGCAGCATGGCTGTCAGCATGGACTCGTGGCAGCTGCAGCTTTTCTATCGGGCAGATGCCTACGCCAAGGCCAGTAACGATGCCATGATGCTGATTTATCTGGAGAAGCAACACGCCAAGCCGGCTGCTGGCAAAACCTATGACCTGGATTACGATCTGCAAGGCTTTACTGCCCAAGGGGTAAGCCTGGGGCACAGCCTGCAACTGGGAAGTGCCGAAAAAGGGTGGCGGCTGGGTGCCGCCGCCAGCCTGCTCAAGGGCATGCGTCTGAAAGAGGACGAAGTAACAGGCCATGCCAGCCAGACTGGCCCGAATAGCTATACGCTGCAGGCCAGCAGACTGCAACACGACAGCAGGCTTGATGCATCGCACGGGTTTAACTCGTTTATCACAGGGGACAAAACCACAGGCCAGGGTTACAGCCTGGATATCGCCGCCGAGTACGAGTGGAGCCCGCAATGGCTTGCCAGCCTGGTCGTTAACGATGCAATCGGTCGTATTCACTGGAAAGCCATGCCCACCAGTGCCTGGCAGGCAGACAACGTCAACGCACTCTACGACGGCAATGGCAACCGTACGGCCAGTATCAACAAGACTGACAGCAAGTCGCGTTATACCCAGCGACTGGCGCCGAAAAGCGAAGCCAGCCTTTACTACCGGCAGCCGGCCTACCAGTTGGCCGCATCAGTCGCCAACACGCATGGCATGCTGCTACCCGAGCTGTCTGCTAGCCTTCGGCTAACAGACACGTGGCGGCTACACACCCGCTACGAGCAACGCTTTGGCAGTGTCGGCCTGGGGCTGCAACATGACTATGGCGAACTAGCGATACAGACCGACGGGAAGAGCCCGCAAACCAGCCGCGCTTTCGGGCTGAAAGCCAGCCTCACAATACCGTTCTGACCCGCCCATGATAAAAAACGCCCCTGCGCCAAAAGGCACAGGGGCGTTTGCGTACGCTATCCGGTTTAGAACAATGCAGCGTCCAGTGCCAGCACGCTATCGGCACCGCTAACGATGGCCGCGGCCAGGCCACCGGTTTGTGGTAGCAGGTGCTCGGCGTAGAAGCGCGCGGTAATCTGCTTGGCTGCCAGGAAGTCGGCGTCTACGCCTTCGTCGCCTTGCTGTGCTTTGGCAATCAGTGCAGCACGGCCCATCATCCAGCCGCCCAGCGTAATGCCCATCAGCTTCAGGAACGGTACCGAACCGGCAGCGGCCAACGCTGGCTGACTGCCGAAGGTGCCGACGATAAAGTCCACGCAGCGCTCTGCATCCTTGGCAGAGGCTTCCAGGTTGGCCGCAATGGTGTCGAAACCGGCCGCCGATAGCTTGGCCACGGTGCTGCGTACTTCTTCCAGCAGCCAGCGTGCGGTAGCACCGTTTTCGCTGGCGGTCTTGCGGCCGATCAGGTCCAGCGCCTGGATGCCGGTGGTGCCTTCGTAGATGGCCGTAATGCGCGCGTCGCGGCAGTACTGCGCTACGCCGGTTTCTTCGATGTAGCCCATACCACCGTGAATCTGCATGCCCAGGCTGGTGATCTCGTTCGCCTGCTCGGTGTTCCAGCCTTTGACGATAGGAATCAGGAAGTTCACCAGCGCCTGATTACGTGCGGCTTCGCTAGCCACCGGGTGACGGGCGGCGCGGTCGAGCGCGGTGGCGGCGTAGAAGGCCAGCGCGCGCTGGGCCTCGATCTGCGCGCGCATGGTCATCAGCATGCGGCGTACGTCAGGGTGCTGGATGATGGCGACACCGGCCGGGTCCGGGCTGCCTACCGCACGGCTTTGCACACGGTCGCGGGCGTACTCAACGGCCTTCTGGTAGGCACGTTCAGACACCGCCATACCTTCGATACCCACACCCAGGCGGGCGTGGTTCATCATGGTGAACATATAGCCCAAGCCTTTGTTGGCCTCGCCCACCAGGTAGCCGATGGCGCCGCCTTCGTCGCCAAAACTCATCACTGCGGTGGGGCTGCCGTGGATGCCCAGCTTGTGTTCCAGCGACACGCAGCGCACGTCGTTACGCGCCCCCAGGCTGCCGTCGGCATTCACCAGATACTTGGGTACGATAAACAGCGAGATGCCTTTCACACCGGCAGGCGCATCGGGCAGACGGGCCAGCACCAGGTGGACAATATTGTCCGCCATGTCGTGCTCGCCCCAGGTGATGAAGATTTTCTGGCCGCTGATCTTGTAGCTGCCATCGCCTACCGGAATGGCCTTGCTGCGTACCTGAGCCAGGTCGGAGCCGGCTTGCGGCTCGGTCAGGTTCATGGTGCCGGTCCACTCGCCGGTGGACATGCGCGGCAGGTAGACGGCTTTCAGTTCGTCGGAAGCGTGGTGGTTGATGGCTTCGATGGCACCCAGGGTCAGCATCGGTGCCAGCGAAAATGCCAGGTTGGCCGAGCACCACATTTCTTCTGCGGCCAAGGCCACCAGCGCCGGCAGCCCCTGGCCACCGAATTCGGCCGGGGCACGCAGGCCTACCCAACCGGCTTCCACGTACTGCTGCCACGCTTCCTTGAAGCCTTCGGCGGCGGTAACGGTGAAATCCGGCGACCATTTGGCGCCCTTGTCGCCCTGCTTGTTGATGGGGGCCAGCACGCCTTCGGCGAACTTGGCGCCTTCTTCCAGAATGGCGTCAACCAGCTCGACCGAGCAGTCTTCGTAGCCTGGCAGGCTGCACACGGCGGGCAGCTCGGCCAGCTCGTTCAGGGCAAAACGGATTTCCTTGGCGGGTGCCTTGTAGATCATGAAATTACTCCTCGATTAACTCGTCATCGTGCAAAAAAACCGGTCACCGATCCGGCTGATGGCAAGCCCACGCGGCGCAGGCAGCGTGCATTTCCCCAGACGAACCGGTAAACCGGCTTTCTTGTGTGGCGTGGCACCGTAGCACCACGCCTTGTTTTATGGTGAACCGGCTCACGACCCGCAGTGCATCGGCGAAACGGCGTTAAAAACGCCTTGTCTCGCCTTAGCTCGAGGGATCGTGAGCAAATTCAAACAGCAATATTACTTGGACAGCTCGGCCAGCAGCTCCGGCACCACGGTGAACAGGTCACCTACGATGCCGTAGTCGGCTACCTGGAAGATCGGCGCTTCTTCATCCTTGTTGATCGCCACGATCACTTTGGAATCTTTCATACCGGCCAGGTGCTGGATGGCACCGGAAATGCCCACGGCTACGTACAGCTGCGGAGCCACGACTTTGCCGGTCTGGCCTACCTGGTAATCGTTTGGCGCATAGCCGGCATCGACCGCAGCGCGCGAAGCACCCACGGCAGCGCCCAGCTTGTCGGCCAGCGGCTCGATCACGGCTTTGAACTGCACATCCGAACCCAGTGCACGACCACCGGAAACGATAATCTTGGCAGCGCCCAGCTCCGGGCGGTCGGACTTGGTCAGCTCCTGGCCCACGAAGGACGACAGGGTAGCGTCGGCTGCAGCAGCAATGCTTTCCACGTTGGCCGCACCGCCTTGTGCCGCCGCTTCGAAAGCGGTAGTACGTACGGTGATCACCTTGATGGCATCGGCAGACTGCACGGTGGCCAGCACGTTACCGGCGTAAACCGGGCGCACGAAGGTATCGGCAGACTCGATAGCGATAATGTCGGAGATCTGTGCCACGTCCAGCAGCGCGGCAACGCGCGGCAGCAGGTTTTTGCCGTAGGAGGTCGCCGGGGCCAGCACGTGGCTGTAGCCGGAAGCCAGGCCAACCACCAGCGGGGCCAGGTTTTCGGCCAGGCCATGCGCGTAGGCCGCGCTATCAGCGACCAGTACCTTGGCCACACCGGCCACGGCCTTGGCGGCGTCGGCAGCGGCGCCAGCGTTGTGGCCAGCCACCAGTACGTGCACCTCGCCCAGCTTGGCAGCGGCGGTAACGGTATTGAGGGTGCCTGCTTTCAGGCTCTGGTTGTCGTGTTCAGCGATAACGAGAATAGCCATGGCTTACAGCACCTTTGCGTCGTTTTTCAGTTTGGCTACCAGCTCGGCAGCATTGGCAACCTTGATACCGGCAGAGCGCTTGGCTGGCTCGGCCACTTTCAGGGTTTTCAGGCGCGGGGTCACGTCTACGCCCAGATCGGCCGGGGTGGTTTTATCCAGCGGCTTTTTCTTGGCGGCCATGATGTTTGGCAGCTTCACGTAGCGCGGCTCGTTCAGGCGCAGGTCGGTGGTCACCACGGCTGGCAGGCGCAGCTTGATGGTTTCCAGGCCGCCGTCCACTTCGCGGGTAACGTCGATGGTTTCTGCAGCCACGTCCACTTTGGAAGCAAACGTACCCTGACCCCAGCCCAGCAGGGCGGCAGCCATCTGGCCAGTCTGGTTGGCATCGTCGTCGATCGCCTGTTTGCCCACGATCAGCAGCTGTGGCTGTTCTTTTTCAGCCACGGCTTTCAGCAGCTTGGCCACAGCCAGCGGCTGCAGCTCAGCGTCGGTTTCTACCAGAATGGCACGGTCGGCGCCCATGGCCAGGGCGGTACGCAGGGTTTCTTCACACTGCTTCACACCCATGGATACCACCACGATTTCGGAAACCTTGCCGGCTTCTTTCAGGCGCACAGCCTCTTCCACGGCGATTTCGTCAAACGGGTTCATCGACATCTTGACGTTGGCTACATCTACATCCGTGCCATCGGCTTTGACGCGCACTTTCACGTTGTAATCGACAACGCGTTTCACAGCGACTAGAGCTTTCATATTCCTCCAGCAGACTCTTCAGGTTTCAACGACTCGCCGATACAGCAGCAGGCGCTTTATTGATACTAGCACCACACTTTAATCAAACGAGCGTTTAATTGGTAGACTGACGACAATAAAAATGCAGTACAACAGGGGTGTGCAGATATTACGCCATTTCCCCGCAATTTGCATTTGGGGCAAAGCGTGTCAGAATGCAGCGCAATATTGAGCATGTCATAAGCAGAAAAACAGGCAGGAACACCGCAAAAGCAGTGCCGGCAGTGGGCTGGCGCTGCAACCAGCAGCCCGCAAAGGAGTTTTCATGACAGTTTATTTCGAAGACATCAAGCTTGGTGACACCGCCGAGTACGCCAAGACCATTACCGAAGCCGATATCCTGATGTTCAGCGCGGTATCCGGTGACGACAACCCGGTGCACATTAACCAGGAATACGCCGAAAGCTCGATGTTCCAGACCCGCATCGCGCACGGCATGCTCACCGCCAGCCTGATTTCTACTGTGGTCGGCACCCGCCTGCCGGGTAACGGCACCATTTACCTGTCGCAATCTACCCGCTTCAAAGCGCCGGTGAAGATTGGCGAAACCGTCACCGCCCGCGTCACTGTTACCGAGCTGGACCCCGTCAAGAAGCGTGTGAAGTTTGCTACCGCCTGCCTGGTGAAAGGCAAAGCCGTTCTGGAAGGTGAGTCGCTGGTGATCGCCCCGTCGCGCGAAGCCTGATATGAGCAGCCTGCAGCTTATCCCGCTGACGGATGATGCAGGGCAGATCATCGAGCCCGAGCTGCTGCAAAGTGCAGCGGCACTGCACCGGCAGCTGCGCCCCATGCTGCCGGAAGAAGGCGTGGCCTACCTGGTAAAAATGCAGCGCGTATGCCGCTACGGCGCCAGACTGGTGCTGGCGTGTAATGACCAAGGCCAGCCACTTGGCCTGGCACTGTATCGTTTGTACGAAAATACCTACGAGGACCTGCGGCTGTACGTGGACGACCTGGTCACCGACGAGGCCGCCCGCTCGCAAGGTGTGGGCAGCCAGCTACTGGCCTGGTGCGAAGCCCGTGCCAAGGCCGCCGGCTGCAGCTATATCGTGCTGGACTCTGGCACCTGGCGAACCCAGGCGCACAAGCTGTACTTCCGTCTGGGCTTTGTGATTTCTTCCTTCCACTTCACTAAAGCCCTGTAATACCCAGGTTGGCCGCATGCGGCCAACCTTACGCCCCTCCTGCCCTGCCACGCTGCTGCTGCAGCGCCCACTGTACCGACTCGCGCAATACCTCGTCCTCTGCCTGGCTCTGCTGTTGCAGTGCAGACACAATATCTGCGCTATACGGGGTATTGCCGAGCGCAATGGCAATATTGGACAGCCACTTGCTGTAACCGATACGGTAAATCGGGCTGCCCGCCATGCGCTGCTGGAAGTCCTGCTCGCGCCAGCCAAACAGCGCCAGCAAGCTGACTGCATCCAGGCCATGGCGCACGGCAAAGTCAGCCTCGGCGGTCGGCACGGCAAAACGGTTCCACGGGCACACCAGCTGGCAGTCGTCGCAGCCATAAATACGGTTGCCGATGAGCGGGCGTAGCGGCTCGGGGATGGCCCCCTTCAGCTCGATGGTGAGGTAAGAAATGCAGCGCCGCGCATCCACGGTATACGGTGCCACAATCGCCCCCGTCGGGCAGGCATCGATACAGCGGGTGCAGCTGCCGCAGTGCCCCTGCTCTGCCGGGTCTTCCGGCAAAGGCAGGTTGGTCAGGATTTCCCCCAGGAAAAACAGCGAACCCTGCTTTTTGTTGAGTAGCAGCGTGTGCTTGCCGCGCCAGCCCTGCCCCGCCTGCGCAGCCAGCGCCACTTCGGCCAGCGGTGCACTGTCGGTAAACACACGAAACTGGTGCTCGGGCACTGCTGCGCTGATCTGCTCGGCCAGCTTCTGCAGCCGGTTACGCAGTACCTTGTGATAGTCACGCCCCAGGGCGTAGCGCGAAATATAAGCCTGATCAGGCTGCTGCAATATCGCCTCGGCATCGGCGGCCGGCTGCGGCCAATAGTGCATACGCAGGGTGATCACACGCAGGGTACCCGGCACCAGCTCGGCCGGGCGCACCCGCAGTGCACCATGGCGTGCCATATAGTCCATCTCGCCGTGATAAGCTGCGGCCAACCAGCTAGCCAGCTGCTGCTCGGCTGCGGGCGGCAGCGCAGCCTGCGTGATGCGCGCCTCGGCAAAGCCCAGGTCCTGCGCCCACTGCTTGATTTGGCTGGCCAAATGGCGATAATTCTCGTTTTTACAGGATATTCCACTCATGGCAACGGATGATACCAGTGTCGGGGCCGGCTACCTTGCCGATGAAGCCGCTACTTTGCAGCTGGGCCATCAGCTAGCCAGCGCGCTGTCCGGCGGGCTGCAGCTACAGCTGGATGGCAACCTGGGGGCCGGCAAAACCACGTTCACGCGCGGCCTGCTGCAGGGCCTGGGCTATCACGGGCGGGTAAAAAGCCCAACCTACACGCTGGTAGAAAGCTACACGCTACCGGCACTCACTCTGCACCATTTCGACCTTTACCGCTTTAACGACCCGGAAGAATGGTACGACGCCGGCTTTGCCGATTACTTTGCCGACGATACCCTCTGCGTGATCGAATGGCCCGACAAAGCCGCCGGCGTGCTGCCCGAGCCGGATCTGGTACTGAAACTTAGTGTGGATGGCGATGGTCGCAGCTATCGCCTTCATGCCCACAGTGAAACAGGACACGTATGTCTCAAGCGCTTCATGACGCACTGCGCCGCAAGCTGATCGGCGCGGCAGCGGCCACCTTTCTGCTTACCGTCAGCCGCGCTGGCCTGGCTGCCAGCAGCCAGATCGTGGCGGTACGGGTGTGGCCATCGTCTACCTACACCCGCCTGACCATCGAGGCGGGCAGCGAGATCCGCTACAAGCACTTTGCCCTGGCCAACCCGAACCGGCTGGTCATCGATCTGGAAGACGTACAGCTCACCGGCGTCCTGCAGGATATCAGCGGGCAGATCCAGTCTGCAGACCCGTTCATCCGCACCGCACGCGCCGGCCAGTTCAACGGCAACACCGTGCGCCTGGTGCTGGACCTGCGCAACGAGGTAAAGCCACAGATTTTCTCGCTCAAACCGGTGGGCGAATACCAGCACCGCCTGGTAGTAGACCTGTACCCGGCCAACGCGCAGCAGGATGACCCGCTGCTGGCCCTGCTTCAGGACTACAACAAAGGCCAGCTGGACAACAACGCCCCGCGCGGCAACAAGGGCAAGACCGACCCCGCCCGACCCGTGGTGATCATGATCGACCCGGGCCACGGCGGCGAAGACCCTGGTGCAGTCGGCCCGAGCGGTACACGCGAAAAAGACGTGGTGTTGCGCATTAGCCGCCAGCTGAAAAAGCTGGTGGATGCCGAAAAAAACATGAAGGCCTACCTGACGCGTGACGAGGATGTCTTCCTGCCACTGGGCGTACGGGTAGCCAAAGCACGCAAGATCGGCGCCGATCTGTTTATCTCGGTGCACGCCGACGCGGTAGAAAACCGCACCGCGCGCGGCTCGTCCGTGTTTGCCCTGTCGGAAAACGGCGCGACCAGTACCATGGCGCGCCTGCTGGCCAAAACACAGAACGATGCCGATATGATTGGCGGGGTAAAAATTGCCGGCAAAGACAAATACCTGGCACATACCCTGTTCGACCTGACCCAGACCGCCACCATCAACGACAGCCTGAAGCTGGGCAAAGCCGTACTGGGCAAAATGGGCAGCCTGAACAAGCTGCACAAGGAAAAGGTAGAGCAAGCCGGTTTTGCCGTACTGAAAGCACCGGATATTCCGTCCATCCTGGTAGAGACCGCCTTCATCAGCCACCCGGAGGAAGAGCGCAAGCTGGTTGACCCGGCGTTCCAGCAGGACATGGCCGAAGCCATCATGTCCGGCGTACGCACCTACTTTGCGCAGGGCGCGGTCATCGCCCGTACCTGAGGTTGGCCAGATGCGGCCAACCATGAAAAAGCGCTGCCCAGGCAGCGCTTTTGCTTTTGTGCGGTGCAATGCAGCCTAGAGCGAGTCCAGCTCTTTCATCGGGTCATCGCCGGACACCGGCACACGATATTCTTCATTGGCCCACTGGCCCAGATCTATCAAGCGGCAGCGTTCGCTGCAAAAGGGGCGGAACGGGCTTTGCGGGCCCCACGGCACGGCTGCCTTGCACTGCGGGCACGCCACGGTACGTGTTGTTGTCATGGTCAAAACTTGCAATAGGTCAGAGTGAAATCCACGTCATCCTCTACCTGGCGCGCACGAACTTCGCCAGTGGCAGCGTGGATGAAACGGACATTGATGGCGTATTTGTTGGCCGATACTTCCGGCACGATCTGCAGGCTACGGTCGAAACCCACACGGATCAGCTGCACGACTTTGCCACCGGACATCTGCTGGAACGCCCCCCGCCGGGCGGTGTAGGCGTGCGTCTTGCCACTATCACGCAGCAGCTTCAGCAAAATGTTGGCCGCAGCCGCCGTCGGCATCAGTGGCGCAGCCCAACGCTGCAAGTCGGCACGGCGCTGCTCGCTATCACGCTGTAGCCACAAGTGGTACGACGGCAAATCATACTGGCAGGTACCACCCGGAATCACGGAGCGCTGCTTGATCGCCATCAGCCATTCGTTCTCGCGCAAATGCTGGCCAAACTTGCCGGTGATCTCCAGCAGGCTGCTCATGGTGCGCTCGATCTCTTCCAGCTGCGCTTCCAGCGCTTCCTGCTGCACAACCGGGTTATCACGCAGTGATTCGAGATTCAGCTTCTGACGCTCCAACTCTTGCAGCAGGTCAGACTTCAGCTCGGTACGCCCGGCAGCCTCCAGCACCTCGAACAGCGACATCAGCGCAGCATGGTGTGCATAGCTTTCTTGCTGGGCAATGAAAAACACCAGACGCTGGTATACCTGCTCCAGTCGAAGCAAAGTGCGAGTACGTTCTACTAAGGGAAACTCGAAACTGGTCACAGCAGCTGTCCGTTGATTAGATGTCATGCCGGATCGGCAATGCCAAAGCAGGCTAGATAATAACGATGTTTGGCAGCAACTAGAAGCGCAAGCTCGGCCAGATCGCCATTGTTGGGTAAAACATCGTCCGCCAAGGCCAAACGCTGCTCCCGGCTCATCTGCGCAGCGATGATGGCACGCACTTGCGCCTCGGTCATGCCATTGCGCGCCATGACCCGTTCTATTTGCGTGGGTACCGCACAATCCACCAGCAAACTGCGGGCAATATGCTGCTGGTAACGCTGGCTTTCAAACAGCAAAGGCACCGCCAACAAACAGTAAGGTGCCGACAGCTGTGCCAGCTGACGCAGGCTTTCGGCATGAATCATCGGATGCAAGATACCTTCCAGCACTTGCCGCTGTGCTGGCTGGGCAAACACGAGCTCGCGCATGGCTGCACGGTTCATCGCACCGTCCGCCTGCTGCATGCCGGCACCGAATGCCGCCACGATGGCAGGCATGGCTGCACCACCCGGCGCGGTTAGCGTGTGGGCCACGGTATCGGTATCCACACAGGGGATGCCATGCTCGCCAAACAGCCTGGCTACGGCACTTTTGCCACAGCCAATGCCGCCCGTCAGCCCCACTACCGGGCTAGGCACCGGCATACCAAGCCACTATCGGCTTGCCCCAGACAAAAGCAATCATGCCGGCTGCCGCCAGATAAGGGCCAAACGGCATGGCTTGACCACGATCGTGGCGCTGCAGCGCCATCATCAGCAGGCCAAACAGCGCCCCGACCAGCGAAGAGAGCAACACGACCAGTGGCAGCATGCTCCAGCCTAGCCAGGCCCCCAGTGCGGCCAACAGTTTGAAGTCGCCATAGCCCATGCCTTCTTTACCGGTAACCAGCTTGAACAGCCAGTAAATACCCCACAGGGTGAGATACCCGGCCATGGCGCCCACCACCGCATCGGCTAAAGGCACTGTCACCCCAAGCAGGCTGAACAGCAAGCCCGCCCACAGCAACAACAGGGTCAGGTCATCAGGCAGTAATTGTGTCTTGGCGTCGATCAGCGCTAGCGCCAGCAACAACATGCTGAAGCAACATGCGGCCAACCATGGCCAGCCCAGCCCCAGCTGTGCGGCAAAAGCAGCAAACACCACACCGGCAACCAGTTCTACCAGGGGATAGCGCCAGGCAATGGCCCCGCCACAGCTAGCACAGCGCCCGCGCTGCCACAGGTAGCTCAGCACCGGGATGTTCTGCCAGGCACGGATAGGCGTGTGGCAATGCACACAGGCGGAAGGTGGGTAAAAAAGGTTGTAGTTGGCCGCAGCCGGTAACGCCTGGCCCTGCAAGGCCGCACACTCTTGCTGCCACTGGCGCTCCAGCATCAATGGCAAGCGATGTATCAGCACATTCAGAAAACTGCCTACCAGCAAGCCCAGCACCAGCGCAAAAGCAATCTGCCACGCAGCAGGCAATAACATCAGTCCATCCAGCATTAGCCCACCACCTGACCCATCTTGAAAATCGGCATGTACATTGCCACCACCAGTCCACCAATCAGCACGCCCAGAATCACCATGATCATGGGCTCCAGCAGGCTGGACAGCGCGGCTACCGCGTTATCGACCTCTTCTTCATAAAAGTCAGCCACCTTGTCCAGCATGTCATCCAGCGCACCGGACTCTTCGCCGATCGAGGTCATTTGCAGCACCATATTGGGAAAGAGGTTGCTGCGCTGCATGGAAAAATTCAGCGTAGAGCCGGCACTGACATCAGCCTGGATAATTTTGGTGGCATCCGCGTACACCTGGTTGCCGGCCGCACCAGCCACCGAATCTAGTGCCTCTACCAAAGGCACACCAGCGGTAAACAGCGTAGACAGGGTGCGAGACCAGCGCGCAATAGTGGCTTTACGCACGATCTCGCCAATAATGGGCACGCGCAGCAGCAAGCGGTCTGCGCTGACCTGCATGGACGGCGAGCGCTTGTAGGCGGTCACCAGCGCCCAGATCGTGCCGCCTATCCCGCCGAAAATCAGCCACCAATACTCGACAAACAAGTCGGACAGCCAGATCACCAACTGGGTTGGCGCCGGCAAATCGGCACCAAAGCTGGAAAACAGCTCTTTGAACGCAGGAATAACGTAGATCAGGATCACGGCAGTGATCACAAAGGCGGTAACGATAATGGCCGACGGGTAAATCATCGCCGACTTGATCTTGCCCTTGATGGCAATGATTTTTTCTTTGTAAGTCGCCAGCTTGTCAAGCAGCGAATCCAGCACACCACCGGTTTCACCGGCAGCAATCAGATTACAAAACAGGTTATCGAAGTACACCGGGTATTTGCGAAAGGCATCGGCCAGGTTGCTACCGGTTTCCACCTCGGAGCGCACATCCAGCAAAATCTTGGTAAAAGCCGCGTTACTGTGCCCCTTGGCGCTAATGTCAAACGCCTGCAACAGCGGTACGCCAGCTTTCATCATGGTGGCCAGCTGCCGGGTAAACAGGGCTACGTCCCGCTCGGTAATGCGCTTGCCAAAACCCGCCCGTTTTTTGCTGACCTTGGTGGCATTGATACCCTGGCGGCGCAACTGCGCTTTGGCCACCGTCTCGGACTCGGCACGAATCTCGCCCCGGATCACCTTGCCGGTCTTGTCCTTGCCTTCCCAGTTCCAGATCGCCGAGGAGGGCTTTTTCAGTGCAGCTTCCGCCATAGTGCCGGTTTACTTTCTGTTATTCGTTGGTAACGGCTTCAATTTCAGTCAGCGAGGTCACCCCCCGCTTCACCTTCAGCAAGCCTGCGTGACGCAAATCGACCATGCCCTCTTTTTTGGCCAGATCGGCAATGTCGATAGCGTTACCGTCCGACATGATCAAACGCACCATGGCATCGGTAATCGGCATCACTTCATAGATACCGGTACGCCCTTTATAGCCGGAGCCACGACACTCATCGCAGCCCACCGGACCATAAGGCTGCCAGCTGCCATCCAGCTCTTCCTCGGCGAAACCGGCACGCAGCAGCGCCTCGTGCGGGATATCCACCGGCTTTTTGCAGTGGCTGCACAGCTTGCGCGCCAAACGCTGTGCCATGATCAGCAAGACCGAGCTGGCAATATTGAAAGGTGCCACGCCCATGTTCAACAAGCGGGTCAGCGTGGCGGGTGCATTATTGGTATGCAGGGTAGAAAACACCATGTGGCCGGTCTGGGCGGCCTTGATGGAAATATCCGCTGTTTCAAAGTCGCGAATCTCACCCACCATGATCACATCCGGATCCTGACGCAGAAACGAGCGCAAGGCCGAGGCAAAGGTCAGACCCGCACGCTCGTTCACATTCACCTGATTGATACCCGGCAAGTTGATTTCCACCGGGTCTTCTGCAGTAGAAATATTGGTATCTGGCTTGTTCAGAATATTCAGACAGGTATACAGGGAAACCGTCTTACCACTACCCGTCGGCCCGGTGACCAGCACCATGCCATAGGGTCGCTCAATGGCACGCAACAGCAAAGCTTTCTGGCTGGGCTCAAAGCCTAGCTGCTCGATATCCAGCGAGGCGGCCGAGGCGTCCAGAATACGCATCACGATTTTCTCGCCGTACAGCGTGGGCAGAGTACTCACCCGGAAGTCTACCGCTTTGGTACTGGAAATCTTCAGTTTCAGACGGCCATCCTGCGGTACGCGCTTTTCGGAAATATCCATGCGCGAGACCACCTTGATACGCGAGGCGATCTTTTCTTTGATCGACAGCGGCGGCTGCACGATCTCTTTCAGGTTGCCATCAATACGGTAACGCACGCGGTAAAAACGCTCGTAGGGCTCAAAATGGATATCCGAGGCGCCGCCGTTAATCGCATCCAGCAAAATCTTGTTCACGAACTTCACCACCGGCGCATCGTCGACGTCCGGCATGCCATCCGGCACCGCCTCGGTATCCGGGTCGGCAATTTCCAGCTCGCCGAACTCGTCCGCCGCCATGCTGTTGAACGCCGCTACCGCAGCATTTTCGCTATAGCGGCCAACCAGCTTGCCCAGCTTGTCGTCTTCCACCACCACCACATCAACGGTCAGCCCGGTCTTGAAGGTAATGGCGTGAAACGCAGCGGTCTGCGTGGGGTCCGACGTGCCCACAAACAAACGCGTACCGCGCTTATACAATGGCAATAAGCGCTTGCCCGCTACCAGCTCATCATCCACCACCCCTTTGGGCAGGCTGTCACTACTGACGGTAGATAAATCCAGCAACGGCAAACCAAACATGCTGGAAGCAAACTTGGCGATCACCAGCGGGGTCAGCTTTTTGCTGAGTACCAGTTGCTCGACAAAGGTTATACCGGATGCCTGCGCCTGGCGCTGGATACTTTCAGCATCCTGCACCAACAGATGTTCGCTTTGCACCAAAGCACGACCGAGACCGGAAATCGAAGCAGCGTCCATAGACATCAGTACTTGAAAGTGAGTTAAGCCGATTATACGACTGAAGCGGTCAGCCATCAGCAGGCATTGTGTACTTTACTGCAAAGCCAATTGGATTTCGCCATAAAAAAAGGCTGCCGAAGCAGCCTTTTTACAGTCAAACCGTTTGCAAGAAACGATTAGAAGCTGGTACCCAGGTAAACAGCGAACTTGCGAACACCGGTATTGGTGGTGCTGCCTTTGTCGGACTGTTTCTGGAATTCAACGCCAGCGTTGGTACGCTTGGACAGTGCGTAGTTAACACCCAGAGTAACTACATTGAAGTCGTCGTTTGCCTTCAGGCCGTTAGTCTTGGAGTCTTGCTCTTTCCAGTAGCCGATTGCAGGAGTTACGTTACCCATAGCGTAGGTAGCGCTTACACCGTAACCAGCAGTCTTCTTGAAACCACCAGCAGCTTGTGCAGTTTTAGTTTTAGCATAACCAAATGCCACACCTACATCACCAAAAGCACCGGATGCGGAGAACTGGTCATTGCGATCGGTTTTACCAACAACACTGCCGTCTTTGCGGCTGTCGCTAGCGTAACCCAGCTCGACACCAGCTACCGAGTAAGTCACACCCAGACCAGTAGCGTGCTTTTGCAGATCAGTTGTACCAGCTTCTTTAATACCGTGAGCTACGGACACTTTCAGGCCAGCCACTTCAGGAGCGTCAAAACGGATGGAGTGCTTGTAGCGAGCTTCACCGGCTTTGTAAGAACCGTCATCACCACCGTCAACAGCCAGTTCGGTAAACACGTCAGCTGCTGCGCCAACGCCGGAGTTGGTCGGGTTGGAGTTCAGACCCAGTTTCACGGTACCGAAGCTGCCTTTTACACCAACGAAAGTGTCACGGTTGCCCCACTGAGCCTTGGTGCCGCTTTCATCGCCAGCCGGGTCAACGCGGTTGGCAACTTGCCAGATGGATTTCAGGCCGTTGCCCAGATCGTCGCTACCAGCGAATACGATCTGACCAGCGTTACGGCCCATATCGTTTTGGGAAGCTTGGCCGTCAACTTTGGAGTTAACAGTAACAACAGCCAGGTTACCGGAGATAGTTACGTCAGCCATTGCAGCAGCAGGCAGAGCAGCCAGAGTAGCCAGTACGATCAGCTTCTTCATGTGTGTTCCTTTCGAGGTCATGTACACTGCCCGATAAGTAGCCGACACGTTTTGTGGGTGCCGGGCGGGCTGTCTTGACCACCGGTTAACCGGCGGTATCTGGATTGGAATATAAATGCACCGTTGCAAAAAAACAAAGCTTTAGTGAGGTTTTTTTGGTCACTGCAGTTTGTATACAAGCAGAAAAAACACAGTAAGCTCATGTTTTTAATAGACATTAACCCCTCAGCAACAGTTGCACGGCAGCAACAAAAAACATGCTTGCAGACCAAGCTGTTGCATTTGACACACAAGATCAATCCAACATGACTCTATCGAAATCACTAGTTTGGTTCCGGCGCGACCTACGTCTGTTTGATAACGCCGCCCTGCTGGAAGCGTGCCATCACGCCGACGTAGTCTATGGCGTATTCGTGTTTGACAGCACGATCCTGACGCAACTGCCGCGGGATGATGCGCGGCTGGGGTTTATTCACCATGCCGTTGGCGAACTCAAACTGGCGCTGCAAGCGCGAGGCGGTGATCTTTTAGTGTTGCACGGCGACCCGGCGGTGCTGCTCCCCGCTCAAGCGCAAGCTCTGGGCTGCCAAACCGTTTACGCCAATCGCGACTACGAGCCCTACGCGCGCAGCCGGGACGCGCAGGTGGCCAACAGTCTGATGGCTGGGGGTAGTGCGCTGGTTTTGTGCAAAGACCAGGTGATTTTTGAGTGCGACGAACTACTGACCGGCCAGAACAAACCCTACACGGTGTTCACGCCGTATATGCGGGCTTGGCGCAAGCGCTTTCATAACGGTCTGGCCTTACCCTACCCGGATTCGGGCAAAGCACAGTGGGGCAAGCCAGGGGAAGCCATATCACCTATGCCCACACTGAGTGAGCTCGGTTTTGGTGCACCATCGATCACCCCTGCGGCCAAGCCTGGGCGCGAAGCCGGGCTGGGCTTGCTAGCCCGCTTTGCTCGCAAGTTGCCGCACTACCACACCCTGCGCGACTTTCCGGGCGAACCCGGTGTCTCCGGCCTGTCGGTACATTTGCGCTTTGGTACCGTATCGGTACGTGAAGCGGTGTCGCTGGCCATTTCACAAGACAACGAGGGGGCAGGCTGCTGGCTCAACGAGCTGATCTGGCGCGAGTTTTACCAGCAGCTGCTGTGGCACTACCCACAAGCTGCCACCGAAAGCTTCAAGCCTGCGTATCGCACCTTACAGTTCCCGGGTGAGCCGCACTGGTTTGAAGCCTGGTGCGAAGGGCGCACAGGTTATCCGATTGTGGATGCTGCCATGTGCCAGCTAAACCAGACTGGCTATATGCACAATCGGCTGCGCATGATTGTGGCCAGCTTTTTGGTAAAAGACTTGCTGATAGATTGGCGCTGGGGAGAAGCCTACTTTGCGGCAAAGCTGATGGATTTTGACTTGGCGGCGAACAATGGTGGCTGGCAGTGGGCGGCATCCACTGGCTGCGATGCCCAGCCATATTTCCGTATCTTCAACCCGGTCAGCCAATCAGAAAAGTTTGATCCGGAGGGGAAATTCATCCGGCGCTACCTGCCACAGTTGGCCGCACTGGATAACAAAGCTATCCACGCGCCATGGCTGGCCAAACAGCTACCTCTTGGTTTCGTACTGGGCCAGACCTATCCGGAGCCGATTGTGGATCACGCCATCCAGCGCGAGCGTGCGCTGGCTTTGTTTGGCAAGCAGGACTAGTTGCCTGGATGTACGATGCTGCCCGTCGCGTGCGCGGCATAACAAAAAAAGCCCGGCATGCCGGGCTTTTGTCTGAAGCACATACGCATCAGGGCTTTTTAGCCGCAGGCGCCGGTGCTGCGGGTGCTGCCGGCTTGGCCTGCTTGCCTGCCTGTTGCGCAGCCGCAGTCGTTGCCGTGGTAGCAGTACCTTTTGCAGCGACTTTGGCAGCGGCAGTACTGGTACCGCCGCTGACTGCCAGATCAGCCTTCAGCTTTTCTACCGTCTTCTCGCCGATGCCTGGCACATTCACCAAGTCAGCCTGGCTTTTGAACGGGCCATTTTTGCTACGGTAATCAATAATGGCCTTGGCTTTCACCGGGCCAATGCCTTTCAACGTTTCCAGCTCTTGCTGAGTAGCCGTATTCACGTTCACTGCGGCCAGGGCAGCTACCGACATCAGCATGGCAAACAGGCCAATAATCCATTTCTTCATAACTACTCCTTATAGAAACATGTGATTACGGCACAGATGCCTGCCGCTGACCCAATATGCCAAAAGCTCAATAGCGGTGTAAAACAAACTCCAAAACAATCTTGCTACCGATATAGCCAAAAAGTAACAGTGCGAAGCCAGCCAGCGTCCAGCGTATGGCCAGACGGCCGCGCCAGCCATGCAGCTTGCGGCCAACTAGCAGGCTGCCAAACACCAGCCAGGACAACAAACCGAAGATCACTTTGTGATTCATCGGCACCGCCCTGCCAAATACCTCTTCGGCAAAAAACACCCCACTGACCAGGCTCAGGGTCAACAGGATAAAACCGGTACCTAGCGTCTGGAACATCAGGTTTTCCAGCACCAACAGAGGAGGCATCTGTCTGGCCAGGGCAAAACGCTTATGGTGCAAGGCGCGCTCCTGCAACAACATCAGCACCGCCAGCATGGCACCAATGGCAAACAGGCTATATGCCAACAGCGACACAAGCAGGTGCAGCATGAACGGCAGGTTATCCACGGCGTACAGCGTATGCGGTATAGGCAGCACCTCGGCCATCAGGATGCCGATAGCAGCCAGCGGCACCAGGAAGATCTGCAACCCTTCCATGCGGGCAAAATAGCTGCCCGTCCAGAAAATCAGCAGCATGATCCAGCTCAGCAGTGACAATACCGATCCAACGCCCAAACGCACGCCACCGTCTTGCAGCACCGGCATGGCCAGCATGGCGGCATGCATGAGCAACAGCACACCCAGCAGCGAATGCTCGCTCACCGGCAGGCGCTGCCAGCTTGCGACACCGCGCCAGTGCGCCAGAAAATGCCAGGACAGCCCCAGGTAACCGCAGGCCAGCAGAATTAGCAAAATGAAGAGGAATCCGCTCATGGAATGTGGGAGCTCAACGAACCGGAACCGGGTCGTGGTAAAATGAACGATTGCAGAAGTCTACACCAAGCCGGGAGTGCTTGGCAGACCATAAGGATATCCCATGCTTGACAACCTTACCTCACGCCTCACCAGTGCGCTGAAAACCTTGCGCGGTCAGGCACGGATCTCGGAAACGAATATACAAGACGCCTTGCGCGAAGTGCGCATGGCCCTGCTGGAGGCCGATGTCGCCCTGCCAGTGGTAAAGACCTTCATTAACCAGGTCAAGGAGCGGGCACTGGGCCAGGAAGTCCTGGGCAGCCTGACCCCGAGCCAGGCGCTCATCGGCGTGGTGAATGAAGAACTCGTCAAACTGATGGGCGAGAAAAACGATGCGTTGAACCTGGCCGCCGTACCGCCAGCCATTATCCTGATGGCGGGCCTGCAGGGTGCCGGTAAAACCACCACCGTGGGCAAGCTGTCCAAACTGCTGAAAGACACCCAGAAGAAAAAGATTCTGGTGGTCTCGGCCGACGTCTACCGCCCGGCAGCCATCGAGCAGCTGAAAACCCTGGCCGAGCAAGTGGGCGTAGAGTGGTTCCCCTCTGCCGGCGACCAAAAGCCCCTGGCCATTGCCCAGGCCGCACTGGACTACGCCAAACGCCACTTCTTTGACGTGCTGATGGTGGATACTGCCGGTCGCCTGGCCATTGACGAAGCCATGATGGCCGAGATCAAGGAGCTGCACGCCTTCCTGAAGCCGATTGAAACCCTATTCGTGGTGGATGCCATGCAAGGCCAGGATGCCGTGAATACGGCGCAGGCCTTCAACGAAGCCCTGCCGCTGACCGGCGTGGTGCTGACCAAGATGGACGGCGACTCGCGCGGCGGTGCTGCACTGTCGGTACGCCACATTACCGGCAAGCCGATCAAGTTTATTGGCGTGGGCGAAAAAATCAGCGGCCTGGAGCCCTTCCACCCCGACCGTCTTGCCAGCCGTATTCTGGGCATGGGTGACGTACTGTCGCTGATTGAAGACGTCCAGAAAGGCATAGACCAGGACGAAGCCGCCAAGATGGCGAAGAAGCTGAAGTCCGGCAAAGGCTTTGATCTGGAAGACTTCAAAGCCCAGATGCAGCAGATGAAAAAAATGGGCGGCATGACCAACCTGCTGGAAAAAATGCCGGGTGAAATCGGCCAGCTGGCCAAAGGCGTGCAAGGTGCCGAGGCAGAGAAATCCATGCGCCGCATCGAAGGCATCATCAACTCGATGACCATGGAAGAGCGCCGCAAACCAGAGCTGATCAAAGCCAGCCGCAAACGCCGCATCGCCACCGGCTCTGGCGTGTCAGTGCAAGAAGTCAACCGGCTGCTGGCGCAGTTCGAGCAGACGCAGAAAATGATGAAAGCCTTTTCTTCAAAAGGCGGCATCATGAAACTGATGAAGGGCATGAAAGGCATGCTGCCGGGCATGTAATCGTTGGCAACGGGCGTCGTGTACGCCCGTTTTTCATGTGTAGCAGAAAGCTAACCGATGCAATTCGATATCGTTGTACTCACCGACAACGCCCTGCTCGCACTGGACGAGCAAGACTGGTACAGCCGCCAGGTACACCTGGAAGACGGCCTGGTGACCAGCGCACTGGCAAAGCAGGGGCTGAAGGTTGGCCGCAAAGACTGGGCCGAACCGGGTTATGACTGGACACAATGCCGTGCTGCCGTGTTTCGTACCACCTGGGACTACTTCCACCGCTTTGACGAGTTTGCCCCCTGGCTAGCCAAGGTTAGCCAGACTACCCGTTTGTTCAACGAGGCCGGGCTGATTCACTGGAACCTCGACAAACACTATCTGGCCGACCTACAACAAGCCGGTATCAATACCGTACCCACCTGCTATATCGAAGTGGGCGACAAGCGCACGCTTGCACAAGTGATTACCGATAGCGGCTGGCCAGACGTCATCCTCAAACCTGTCATTTCCGGCGCCGCGCGTCACACCTACCGGCTGCAAGCCGATGGTGCCCCCGCGCTGGAGTGCACGTTTGCCGAGCTGGTGCAGCAAGAAGCCATGATGCTGCAACCCTTCCAGCACGACATCCTGAGCCAGGGCGAGCTGTCGCTGATGGTCATCGATGGCCAATACACACACGCTATCCGCAAGACCGCCAAAGCCGGCGACTTCCGCGTGCAGGACGACCACGGTGGCACCGTGCACCGCTACGAGGCCAGCACCGAGGAAATCCGCTTTGCCGAGGCCGCCGTCGCGGCCGTACCGTTTGATGTGCTGTACGCACGGGTGGACATGGTGTGCGACAACCGCGGCCAACTGGCCATCATGGAACTGGAAATGATTGAACCCGAGCTGTTCTTCCGCTTCAAAGCAGAAGCGGCAGACACCCTGGCCGCAGGCATTGCGCGCCGGCTGGCAGCCTGAGCCAGCACCGAAGATTTCTTTTTGAAGCAACCGGCCAGCCCGCGCTGGCCAGCAACCTGGAAGCACTGAGTGATGAACCTGACCACGCTGACCGCCCTCTCCCCGCTCGATGGCCGCTATTCTGGCCAAGCCGAACCGCTGCGCACCATCTTCTCCGAATACGGCCTGATGAAAGCCCGTATCAAAGTAGAGCTGGAGTGGCTGAAAATGCTGGCTGCCGAGCCGGGCATCGAGGAGGTAAAGCCGTTCTCTGACGCCACCATCCGTGAAATCGACGATGTGATCGCCAACTTCTCCATCCAGCATGGTGAAGAAGTCAAAGCCATCGAAGCACGTACCAACCACGATGTAAAAGCCATCGAGTACTGGCTGAAAGAGCGCCTGTCCGGTAACCCGGAAGTCATGGCCGCCAGCGAGTTCATCCACTTCGCCTGCACCTCGGAAGACATCAACAACCTCAGCCACGCGCTGATGCTGAAAACCGCACGCAACACCGTGATGCTGCCGGCGCTGGACGAAGTCATCACCAAGCTGAGCCAGCTGGCCCACGACCAGGCCGCCATCCCGATGATGTGCCGCACCCACGGCCAACCTGCCACCCCGTCCACCATGGGTAAAGAGCTGGCCAACGTGGTTTACCGCCTGAAGCGCCAGCGCGAACAGCTGGTAAAACAGGAGCTGCTGGGCAAGATCAACGGCGCCGTGGGCAACTACAACGCCCATATCGTGGCCTACCCGAACGTAGACTGGGAAAGCCTGGCTGGCCGTTTCGTCAGCGGTCTGGGCCTCACCTTCAACCCGTACACCATCCAGATCGAACCACACGACTACATGGCCGAGCTGTACCAGACCCTGAGCCGCGTGAATACCATCCTGATCGACCTGGACCGCGATATCTGGGGCTACATCTCGCTGGGCTACTTCAAGCAGAAAGTGAAGAAAGACGAAGTGGGCAGCTCCACCATGCCGCACAAGGTCAACCCGATCGACTTCGAAAACTCGGAAGGCAACTTCGGTCTGGCCAACGCCATCCTGCAGCACCTGGCCGAAAAGCTGCCGGTATCGCGCTGGCAGCGTGACCTGACCGACTCCACTGTGCTGCGCAATATGGGCGTGGGCTTTGGCTACACCCTGCTGGGCTTCAAGGCGCTGATGAAAGGCCTGAACAAGCTGGAAATCAACCCGGCCATGCTGGCATCGGATCTGGATGCTACCTGGGAACTGCTGGCCGAGCCGATCCAGACCGTGATGCGCCGTTACGGTGTGCCTAACCCGTACGAGCAGCTGAAAGAGCTGACCCGCGGCAAAGACGGCGTTACCCGTGACACCCTGGCTGCCTTCATCAAAGGCTTGGAGATTCCGGAAGCCGAGAAAGTACGCCTGCTGGCCCTGAGCCCGGATAGCTACCTGGGCAAGGCAGAAGAGCTGGCTCGCCGCATCTGATGCTACCTGGTGCCACCGCCTGCGCGGCGGTGGCGGCCAAAAACAAAACCCCTTTCGCACTGAAAGGGGTTTTGTTTGCAACGTATCCACGCTTAGCCGCTACGGCAAATGAAAAAACCGTCAATCAACGATTGACGGCTTTTTTGAAACTTGGTTGCGGGAGCAGGATTTGAACCTACGACCTTCGGGTTATGAGCCCGACGAGCTACCAGACTGCTCCATCCCGCGACAGAGAGAACGCATAATAGATGATCTCTATAATAACGTCAAGCTTTTTTACACGTGCCAGGCCACCAAGCCAAAATGCCATGTCGCCAGAATCACCAGGCCAAACGCAATGCGATACCAGGCAAAGATTTCATAGGTGTGGTTGGCCACAAACTTGACCAGGGTACGCACCGCCAGCAGAGCACTCAGGAAGGCCGCCACGAAGCCCACGGCAAACATGGGGAAGTCGGCCATGGAGAGCAGGTCGCGGTGCTTGTAGAGGTCGTACACGGTCGCGGCGAACATGGTTGGCACAGCCAGGAAGAACGAAAACTCGGCGGCGACTTTGCGGTCCAGGCCAAAGAACATACCGCCAATAATGGTAGCGCCAGAGCGGGACGTGCCAGGGATCATGGCCACTACCTGTGCCAGCCCTACTTTCAAGGCATCGCGGCCACGAATCTCATCCACACTATGAATGCGCGCCACCTGCTGACGCCGCTCGGCCAGCAGAATCACGAAACCACCGATAATCAACGCCATGGCGACGCTTAGCGGGTTAAACAGGTAAAACTTGATCTGTTTGATAAACAGCAAGCCCATCACCGCGGCAGGCATGAAGGCAATCAGCAAGTTGGCCGCAAAACGTTGCGCCTTGGCATCGTGGGTAATGCCGGTGGCCAGCGAGACAAAACGCTCCCGATATTGAAACAGTACGGCCAGAATGGCACCAAACTGGATGGCAATCTCAAATACCTTGCCTTCGTTCTGGAAATTGATCAGGTCAGCCACCACGATCAGGTGGCCGGTACTGGACACCGGCAGAAACTCGGTCATCCCCTCGACAATACCCAAGAGCAGTGCCTTGGCGAGCAATAGAAAGTCCACAGAAAACCTTTTGTCTTGAGTAAAGAAACAGGCCGCCCATCGCGGGGCGGCCTGCCACGTCACAGCAGCTTACTTGCCGCGAGCCTTAACGATCAGCTCATCCACCACTTGCAGCAATCGGGCAGGTTCCGCAGCCATCGTCGCATACTTGCCCGCCACTACGATGGTCGGCGTCCCCTGAATAGCGTAGTCGCGGGTCATTTTGCTGGCGCGGCCAACCTGGGCATTGATACCAAAAGATTTATACGTCTGCATGAAGGCAGGCACATTCACGCCAGGCTGTGTGGCAAGCCATTTGGTCAAGGCAGCTTCGTCCGCCAGGTTGATTTTTTGCTCTACCATGGCTTTCAGTGCGGGTGCATGCAGCTTCTCCATGGTTTTCGTCGCATTCACCGTGGCAAACAGCCGCGCAAGTGGCTCCATCTGCGCGCCCCACACAATCTGCTCACGACGGAAGCTCACCGTCGCAGGCAGTTTTTTTGCCCAGGGCGCCAACACTGGCTCCAGATGGAAGCAATGTATGCAGTGATAAGAGAAAAACTCGATCACTTCCACTTTGCCCGGCGTCGCTACTGGCTGGGGCTTGGGCAGGACAACGTAGTCTTTACCCTCTACGATCGCAGCATGGGCAACACCGGTAAGGGTAAACATCAGAGCAAGCAACCACTTCTTCATGACAGGTCTTTCGTCTTATTTGGCGGGTAATTTTACAAGCGATGCATCGACACCTTCCTGACGCAGGCGGGCCTTCAGCGCATCAACATCCTCCTGGCGCTCAAACGGGCCAACACGCACCCGATGCACCAAACCTTTTTCAGGCAAATTCAGCGACTGAATCTTGGCTTCTACACCCATCAATGCCAGCTTTGCCTTCATATTGTCTGCATCACTTTCCGACTGGAAGGCGCCAGCCTGCAAGAACAACCTCGGCGCTTGTGTCGGGGTGGCCGCGTCGGCCGATTTGCCATCTTGCTGAATCGCCTCTTGCTGACCAGGAAGAATCTTGTAGAAGTCGAAACGCTGGCCATCGCTGTCAGCCGGAGCGGGCTTGGGTTGTACCGCCGCAACCGGAGCCGAGGCAGGCGTCACGGCAGGCACGGCAGCAGGCACCGGCGCCGGGGCGGGCACCGGCGCAGTCGTCGTAGCCAGTTTGGCACCGGGCTCCAACAGCTCGGCTGCCGGCAAGGAAGCTTCCTCTTTGCCCTGCATTTTTTCCAGATTGCTGAAAGGCGTAGAAGCACGGTTCAGGTACATGGTCATGCCCACGGCAATGCCCACACCCACAATCAACCCTACCAGTACACCCGTCATCAAACCGCCACCACCTTTGCCTGCTGGCGCACTTCGGCCACCCGAACGGGTAGCATGCTTCAAATCTCTGTTACTCATAAGCCCACTATATTGATTTTAATCTTGCCAAGCTGGTTATTTGCTAGCACCAAAACCGGCCAGCCCTCGCCGGAACTGTACCGCCTGCAAGATATGCTGGCGCGACAGTTCCTGGCTTCCTGCCAGATCTGCCAATGTGCGGGCCACGCGCAAAACACGGTGGTACGCACGAGCAGACAGATCCAGCTTTTCCAGCAGCTGATTCAGCTGCTGCTGTAATGGTGGCGACAACGCGCAGTGCAAGGACAACTCTGCACCGTGCAAGCTGGCATTGCTCTTGCCCTGTCGTTCCCACTGACGCTGTCGCGCAGCATCCACACGCTCGCGCACCGTGGCACTACACTCCCCTTCAGGTAGCGTCTGCAGCTCATCCAGCGACAATGACCCCACCTCTACCATCAGGTCAAACCGGTCCAGCAAAGGGCCCGACAGTTTACCGCGATAGCGTAAAACCTGCTCCGGCGTACAGCGACAAGCTCGCCGTGCGTGGCCCAGGTAACCGCATGGGCAGGGATTCATTGCCGCCAGCAGCTGAAAACGCGCTGGATAACATACCTGGCGCGCGGCACGGGATATATGAATCTCCCCGGTCTCCAGAGGTTCCCTCAGCACCTCCAGGACCTTGCGATCAAACTCCGGCAGCTCATCCAGAAACAGTACACCATGGTGCGCCAAGGTAACCTCGCCAGGGCGAGGATCCGGCCCGCCCCCGACAAGTGCCACAGCCGAAGCCGTATGGTGCGGGTGGCGATAGGGCCTGATGCACCACAAACGCACATCAAACCCCTGACTGCCCAAAGACTGCACCGCAGCACTCTCCAATGCCTCATCCTGGGTCATGGCAGGCAAAATACCGGGCAAGCGTGCGGCCAACATGGATTTCCCCGTACCTGGCGGCCCCTGCATCAGCAGGCTATGCCCGCCTGCCGCAGCCACCTCAAGAGCCAGCTTGGGCAGCCCCTGCCCTTTTACCTCATTCAGGTCGGGATACACCGGCTGGGTAGGCACACTCTGGCGATGGCTGCACAATCTAAGCTGACTAATACCGGCCAGGTGGGCACATACCTCCACCAGGCTATCGGCTGCATAAATTTCAACCCCCTGCACCAATGAGGCTTCTTCTGCACTAATTCTGGGCAGGATAAAGCGCCGTCCACTGCCACGTGCGGCGGCCACCATGGCCAATGCACCACGGACAGGCCTCAGTTCACCGCCAAGGCCCAATTCTCCGGCAAGCTCGTATTGTGGCAAAGCCAGCAAAGGTAGCTGACCATCCGCAGCCAACAAGCCTACGGCAATAGGCAAATCAAAACGGCCCGACTCTTTAGGTAAATCGGCTGGCGCCAGGTTCACCGTAATGCGACGGGCCGGGAAATCAAAGCCGGACTGAATGATCGCTGCCCGCACGCGCTCACGACTCTCCTTCACCTCGGTATCGGGTAAGCCGACCAAGGTAAAGGCGGGCAGGCCATTCGCCAGATGCACTTCGACAGCGACTTCCTGTGCACTGACGCCGGCAAGCGCGCGGCTCAGACAGACCGCGAGCGACATACAGATCTAGAGAGGCTCTGCCGGTGCATCCGTACTGGCAGGCGCGGCACTCTGGGCTTCCAGCGCAATCAGGCGGCGCTCCAGCGCTGTCAACTGGGCACGCGTCTGCGCCAGTACTTCCTGCTGGATATCAAACTCCTCGCGGGTCACCAGATCCATACGGCTGAACGTGGCAGCCATCATGGCTTTGACGTTTTTTTCCAGATCTTTTGCCGGACTGGCAGCGATGGTTTCGGAGATTTTGTTGCTGATTTCGTCGAACAGTTTCTGGCTAAGCATGATGGCGCCTTGACTTTGGCATGATGAATGCTGGGCAGTTTAGCAAAAAGCGCCCTCCCCTGCATAAGCGCAAACGCACCATTAACGGGCAAGCAGCACACAGACCCAACGACACTGTAAGAATATATCGAATACAAAAACAGAAACCGCTGCAATTACTTGAAATATAAAACAAATACGATTCTGGCACAGTTCATGCATAGGCAAATTTGTCACACTCACTCATTACTGAGCACCAAGGAGCCAACATGAAACTGGTCAGCGCCATTATCAAGCCCTTCAAGCTTGACGAAGTCCGTGAAGCCCTTTCCGCCATCGGCGTGCAAGGTATTACCGTTACCGAAGTGAAAGGTTTTGGTCGCCAGAAAGGCCATACCGAGCTGTACCGTGGTGCAGAGTATGTGGTGGATTTTCTGCCCAAGGTAAAACTGGAGATCGCCATCAGCAATGAACAGCTGGATCAGGTGGTGGAAGCTATTGAAACGGCAGCCCGCACTGGCAAGATCGGCGATGGCAAGATCTTTGTATACGACCTGGAGCAAGTGGTTCGTATCCGTACCGGTGAAACTGGCGCAGATGCCGTTTAAGCCTTAGCTGAAAGGACAAGAAAATGAGCAAGAAACTACTCTCGCTAGCGGCACTCGGTGCGCTGTGTACAGCCTTCCCGGCGCTGGCCGATGGGGCCCCTACCCTGGTAGAAACCAAAGTCATCAGCGCGGGTGATACCGCCTGGATGATGACCTCCACCGCGCTGGTACTGTTCATGACCATCCCTGGTCTGGCGCTGTTCTACGCCGGCATGGTGCGAAAGAAAAACGTACTGGCTACCCTGATGCAAAGCTTTGCCATTTGTGCGCTGATGACCGTACTGTGGACTGTAGTCGGTTATAGCCTGGCCTTCACTCCCGGCAACAGCCTGATTGGTGGCCTGGACCGCATCCTGCTGGACGGCATGCTCTTTCTGAAAGACGAAGGCAAACTGACCGTTCACCCGTTGGCAGGTACCATTCCGGAAGCGGTATTCATGATCTTCCAGATGACCTTTGCCATCATCACCCCGGCGCTGATTACCGGTGCGTTTGCCGAACGCATGAAATTCTCCACCATGCTGGTCTTCATGGCGCTGTGGTCTCTGCTGGTTTATGTGCCGGTTGCGCACTGGGTATGGGCACCTGGCGGCTGGATGTTTGACCATGGCGTGCTGGACTTTGCCGGTGGTACCGTTGTACACATTAACGCAGGTATTGCTGGCTTGGTAGCTGCGCTGGTACTGGGCAAACGTGTCGGTTTTGGCCGCGAAGCCATGCCCCCGCACAATCTGGTTCTGACGCTGGTCGGCGCTTCCATGCTGTGGGTTGGCTGGTTCGGTTTCAACGCCGGCTCCGCAGTTGCTGCGGATGGCCGTGCCGCCATGGCCATGGTGGTCACCCAGGTTGCTACTGGTATGGCTGCCCTGTCGTGGATGGCGGCTGAATGGATCGCCAAAGGCAAACCTTCGGTACTGGGCATCGTATCGGGTGCTGTTGCTGGCCTCGTTGCCATCACCCCTGCTGCCGGTTTTGTGGATGCCAAGGGCGCGCTGGCCATTGGCCTGATCTCTGGTGCCGTCTGCTACTGGAGCGCCACCTCGCTGAAACACATGCTGAAGTACGATGACTCGCTGGATGCGTTTGGCGTACACGGCGTAGGCGGTATCATTGGCGCGCTACTGACCGGCATCTTTGCTGTAAAAGAAATCGGTGGTGTAGAAGGCAACCTGATGACCCAAGCCATTGGCGTAGGTGCTACTGTTGTGTATTGCGCCATTGTCACCTACATCCTGCTGAAACTGCTGGATGTGGTAATGGGGCTGCGTGTGACCGAAGAGGAAGAACGCGAAGGCCTGGATGTTGTCCTGCACGGCGAGCGTGTAGAGTAAGTAGCACCGCCAAGCCACTGGCTTGGCCGCAAAAAAACCGCCCAGCTAACCGGGCGGTTTTTTCATGGGCCTACCGTCTAGCTACGGCGCCCGGGAAAAGTAATGATCTTGGCACCCTGGGGTTCAGCATCCCGCGTCGTTTCAGGAGCAGCCACCTCGATGGGCGCGGCTGGTACTGCGGATGGGCGTACTGGCGCATCGGCAAGCTTTTCTAGCTCGAAACCCATCCCCTCGCCAGAGTCACGTGAAAAAATGGAGAGCACATTGCCAACCGGCACCCAGATTTCACGCGATATACCGCCAAAACGCGCCGAGAATGAAATCCAGTCGTTCTCGATATTTAGGCCCTGCGTTGCCCCGTAGCCAACATTCAGAACGATCTCGTTGTTTTTCACAAACTCCATCGGCACCTGTACGTTCTCATCGACCCACACCACCATATAGGGTGTCTGCCCCTGATCGGTACACCACTGGTGGATGGCACGAATCAGATAAGGCCTGGTACTGGTTGTCATGTGGGAACTCCTCTACTGGCAAGATGAAAACAGGCCAGCCTGACACCGGGCAGCAAAACTGCCAAAGTGCCCAGCTGGCCTGCCGGGTAGCGCGATTACTTGCGCATGGCCTTTTCTGCAGGCGTCAGCGAATCGATAAACGACTGACGCTGGAACAGGCGCTCGGCATACTTCAGGATTGGGGCCGCATTTTTGCCCAGATCTACGCCGTAGTGCTCCAGGCGCCACATCAGCGGGGCAATGGCCACGTCGATCATGGAGAACTCGTCACCCAGCATGAACTTTTGCTTGGCAAAAATCGGGGCAATCGTCACCAGGCCATCACGAATGGCTTCGCGTGCCTTGTTGGCTTCTTTGCCGCTGGCACCGTTTTCCAGTGTTTTCACGTGTACAAACAGCTCTTGTTCGAAACGGAACAAGAACAAACGGGCGCGGGCGCGCATTACCGGGTCTGCAGGCATCAGCTGCGGGTGCGGGAAACGCTCGTCGATGTATTCGTTGATGATGTTGGATTCATGAAGAATCAGGTCGCGCTCCACCAGCACCGGAACCTCGTTATACGGGTTCATCACGGCCAGATCTTCAGGCTTGTTGTGAATATCCACATCAATGATCTCGAAGTCCATGCCCTTCTCGAACAACACGATGCGACAGCGTTGGCTGAAAGGACAAGTACTACCAGAGTAAAGGGTCATCATGAGGCATTCATTCCTTAAACAGGCTTGTTGATCAAATAACGGGCAATTCTAGCACCTTTGACCTGCCACTTTCCACAAAAGTTGCATAAGTCAATGAATACAAAGAGAAAATAACCATACCACACAAAGTGAAAAACCGGGAAATCCATGTATCTGTCACCCAGTAAAAAACCCCCTTCGCTAGCGAAGGGGGTTTTACCGGCAGCATCAAGCCGCCCCACTCGGCACATGGCCTAGTGGATGTCTTTCCAGTATTCCTTCTTCAGGAAGTAGGCGAAAGGCAGCAGCAGAAGGAACAGATACAGCAGCACGGTGTAACCCACCTGATGACGCTTCACCTGCACCGGCTCGCCGATGTAGACCAGGAAGTTGGTCAGGTCGGCCATGCGCTTGTCAAACTCGGCAGTATTAGCCTTGCCGTTTTCCAGCTTGGTCAGCGTACCGGCTTTCACCAGTTCCAGCTTGTGCTCCTCGTGACCGTCTGCGCCTTTATGGGTACGCAGCTCTTGCTCGCCTTGCCATTCCCACAGAATGTGCGGCATGCCAACCTTGTCGAATACCAGGTTGTTCCAGCCGGTTGGGCGGCTAGGATCACGATAGAAGCCACGCAGGTAACCGTACAGGTAGTCGGCACCACGCGAGCGCGCAATCACGGACAAGTCCGGTGGAGTTGCGCCAAACCAGGCCTTGGCATCTTTCTTGTCCATGGCTACGTTCATTTGATCACCGATTTTGTCGGTAGTGAACATCAGGTTGGACTTGATCTGGTCTTCGGAAAGGCCGATGTCAGTCAGACGGTTGTAGCGCATGGCGCTAGCCGAATGGCAAGACAGGCAGTAGTTCACAAAGGTCTGTGCGCCACGCTGCAGGCTTTCGGTATCCTGGATATTGATGGGTGCTTTTTCCAGGGCAGGGCCTTCGGACGCAGCAAACGCACCAACAGCAGGAACCATGAGGGCTACGGCGGCAACCAGTTGACGGATAGTCTTGTTCATAGTGCCCCCTTTATCAGATGAATTTTGCAAACAGGGTAGCGGCCACCAGCGTTGCTACCACCAGTACTACAAAGCGTACCTGGCGAGCCGGAGTGCTCATGGTCACACGGGTCGGAACCGGTGTGCTGCCCACGTCGTTCTTGGTATAGAACGGCATGCCCAGGAAGAACGCAAAGTAGATGATGGAGAACAGCTGAGCCACGATAGTACGCAGGTTGGTAGACGGCAGCGCACCCAGAATACCCAGACCGATAAAGGCGGTAATGAACAGGGTCAGCATGATCTTGAACTTCGGACCACGATAACGGATCGACTTCACCGGGGATTTATCCAGCCACGGCAGGAAGGCGATCAGTACCACGGCAGCGCCCATCGCCAGTACGCCCCATACCTGGGTACCGGCAAACGACGGTACGGCACGCAGGATGGCGTAGAACGGGGTGAAGTACCATACCGGTGCAATGTGCGCCGGAGTCTTCAGCGGGTCAGCCTGGTCAAAGTTCGGATGCTCCAGGAAGTAACCACCCATTTCCGGTGCAAAGAACACGATAGCCGAGAACACGATCAGGAAGACTGCTACACCCAGCACGTCTTTTACGGTGTAGTAAGGGTGGAACGGAATGCCATCCAGTGGTTTGCCGTCTTCACCTTTCAGCTTCTTGATTTCCACGCCGTCCGGGTTGTTGGAACCCACTTCGTGCAGGGCGATCAGGTGGGCTACCACCAGTGCCAGCAGAATCAGCGGTACCGCAATCACGTGCAGGGCAAAGAAGCGGTTCAGGGTTGCATCGCCCACCACGAAGTCGCCACGGATGAATACAGACAGATCCGGGCCGATCACGGGGATGGAAGCAAACAGGTTAACAATCACCTGTGCGCCCCAGAACGACATCTGACCCCATGGCAGCAGGTAGCCCATAAAGGCTTCGGCCATCAGCACCAGGAAAATCAGGGTACCGAATACCCATACCAGTTCGCGAGGCTGCTTGTAGGAACCGTAGATCACGCCACGGAACATATGCAGGTAAACCACGACAAAGAACATGGATGCGCCGGTAGAGTGCATGTAGCGGATGATCCAGCCACCTGCCACATCACGCATGATGTATTCCACCGAAGCAAACGCCACCGGAATGCCAGCGCCATTCAGCGTGCCATCCGGCTTGTAGTTCATGGTGAGGAAAATACCGGTAACGATCTGGATCACCAGCACCAGCAGTGCCAGGGAACCAAAGAAGTACCAGAAGTTAAAGTTTTTGGGGGCGTAGTACTCGGTGACGTGCTCTTTCATCATCGAGGACAGCGGGAAACGCTCATCCACCCAATTGAGGATTTTTTGGCCAGTGCTCATGTATTTTCCCCTCGCTTACTTGTCATCGCCGATCAGCAGCGTGGTATCGGTCAGGTACTTGTGCGGCGGGATTTCCATGTTCTTGGGCGCCGGCACACCGTTGTAGACACGGGCAGCCAAGTCAAACTTGGAGCCATGGCATGGACAGTAGAAACCGCCAACCCATTTCGGGCCCAGGTCGGCAGGCGCCAGATCCGGGCGGTGGGTCGGAGAACAGCCCAGGTGCGTACAGATACCCACTGCTACCAGTACTTCCGGCTTGATGGAGCGGGTCGCGTTCTGGCAGTACGCCGGTTGCTGCGGCGCTTCCGATTTCGGGTCCAGCAGATCACCTTCGATAGTCGACAGGTTTTTCAGCTGCTCAGGTGTACGGGACAGAACCCATACCGGCTTGCCACGCCATTCGACGTTGATCTTCTGGCCCGGCTCCAGCTTGCTGATGTCCACTTCTACTGGCGCACCTGCAGCCTTGGCACGCTCAGAAGGTGCAAAGCTCATCAAAAACGGGACAGCCACACCGGCTGCCGCCACACCACCAACCGCGCTGGTGGCCACCGTCAGAAAACGACGGCGCCCCGCATCAACGTGTTGTTCACTCATTACAGTCATCCTCAAACGTGGAAACCGAGCTATAAACTTGAAACTTTACAATTCTACCCGATTCCATGAGGGAACTTGAAGCGCATATGCGACAAATCGCCTCATTGACAACAGGGGCTTAGTTTTCAAACCGGGTTAAAGAGATCGATAAATTGCACATCCAGGGCAAAATCGTTCGCCAGCCACTCGCCTAGCGCCTTCACGCCATAGCGTTCGGTGGCGTGATGGCCCGCCGCGATGAAGCTTACGCCTGTTTCATTAGCCAAATGCTGATTTTGCTCAGACACTTCGCCAGTAATGAACACATCCACGCCCAAAGCGATGGCTTGTTCGAAATAACCCTGCGCCCCACCGGTACACCAGGCCACGCGCTGCACGCTACGCGCCTTGTCCCCTAGTAACAAGGCTTCCCGCCCCAGGCTGCGGCCAACGTGTGCGCTCAGCGCCTCCGCCGTCAGGCGCTGGGGGAGCTCGCCGGTCCAGATCAATGGTTCGGTCAGCGACGGCGCCGCATTCTGCATACCCAACACCTGGCCCAGCTGGGCGTTATTGCCCAGCGCCGGGTGTGCATCCAGCGGCAGGTGGTAGGCAAACAGGTTGATGTTGCTATGCAGCAACGCCGCGATACGCTGGCGCTTAATACCGGTAATGGCTGCCGCCTCGCTTTTCCAGAAATAACCGTGGTGCACCAGAATGGCATCGGCTTGCAAGCGGATAGCTTCATCAATCAACGCTTGCGATGCGGTGACGCCGGTGACCACACGGCGGATCTCGTCGCAGCCTTCTACTTGCAGACCGTTGGGGGCATAGTCCTTGAAGCGCCATGGCTCCAGCTTGCCGTCCAGCGCCTTGAGCAAATCTGATCGTTTCATGTTGACGCTCCACAAGATAAAGCCGGCATTGTGCCAGACTGAGCGGGCAAAACAATGCGGCCAACCCGGTGACAGGTTGGCCGCATTGTTTTGCCGCATAGAAAAACCCCGCGCCGTGGCGCGGGGTTCAGGCTTCGCAGGGGCGAGGCAGCTTACATCATGCCGCCCATGCCACCCATACCACCCATGCCGCTCATGTCTGGCATGGCAGGCTTGTCTTCCGGCAGCTCGGCTACCATGCAGTCGGTGGTCAGCATCAGGCCAGCTACAGAAGCGGCGTGTTGCAGCGCGGAGCGGGTAACTTTGGCTGGATCCAGTACACCCATTTCCAGCATGTCGCCGTATTCGCCAGTGGCAGCGTTGTAACCGAAGTTACCTTTGCCTTCCAGCACCTTGTTCACTACCACGGATGGCTCGTCACCGGCGTTCTGCACGATCTGGCGCAGCGGGGCTTCGATGGCTTTCAGCACGATCTTCACGCCAGCAGCCTGGTCGGCGTTGGCAGTTTCCAGATCGGCCAGGGTAGAACGAGCGCGCAGCAGGGCCACACCACCACCAGGTACCACGCCTTCTTCCACTGCCGCACGGGTAGCGTGCAGCGCGTCTTCCACGCGGGCTTTCTTCTCTTTCATTTCCACTTCGGTCGCAGCGCCAACCTTGATCACGGCAACACCGCCGGCCAGCTTGGCCACGCGCTCTTGCAGTTTTTCACGATCGTAGTCGGAAGTGGCGGCTTCGATTTGCTGACGGATCTCGGCAACACGCGCCTGGATCAGTGCGGCATCGCCTGCGCCATCGATGATGGTGGAGTTTTCTTTACCCACTTCAACACGCTTGGCTTGGCCCAGCATGTCCAGGGTCACTTTTTCCAGGGTCAGGCCCACTTCTTCTGCAATCACGGTGCCGCCGGTCAGGGTAGCGATGTCTTGCAGCATGGCCTTGCGACGGTCGCCAAAGCCCGGGGCTTTCACGGCAACGACTTTCAGGATGCCACGGATGGTGTTCACTACCAGGGTAGCCAGCGCTTCGCCTTCTACGTCTTCAGCAATGATCAGCAGCGGGCGGCCGGACTTGGCGACTTGCTCCAGTACAGGCAGCAGGTCGCGGATGTTGGAGATTTTCTTGTCGAACAGCAGGATGAACGGATTATCCAGTGCGGCAATCTGTTTTTCCTGGTTGTTGATGAAGTATGGGGACAGGTAGCCGCGGTCGAACTGCATGCCTTCTACCACATCCAGCTCGTTTTGCAGCGATTTGCCGTCTTCAACGGTGATCACGCCTTCTTTGCCGACTTTTTCCATTGCGGTAGCAATGATTTCGCCGATATCGCTATCGGAGTTGGCGGAGATGGAGCCTACCTGGGCGATTTCCTTGGTGGTGGCGCAAGGCTTGGCGATCTTGGCGATCTCGCCTACCAGCGAGATAACGGCTTTGTCGATGCCGCGCTTCAGGTCCATCGGGTTCATGCCGGCAGTCACGAACTTCATGCCTTCGTGCACGATAGCTTGGGCCAGTACGGTAGCGGTGGTGGTACCGTCACCGGCAACGTCGGAAGTCTTGGAAGCGACTTCTTTCACCATCTGGGCGCCCATGTTTTCGAACTTGTCTTTCAATTCGATTTCTTTGGCCACGGATACGCCATCCTTGGTGATGGTCGGGGCGCCGAACGAGCGGTCCAGCACCACGTTGCGGCCTTTCGGGCCCAGGGTCACTTTAACGGCGTCAGCCAGAATGTTGACACCCACTACCATTTTTGCGCGGGCGGAATCGCCGAAGCGTACGTCTTTAGCTGCCATGCTTGAAATTCTCCAGAATCAGTTTGATAAGAGGGATGCGGCCCGGATTACTCAACGATGCCCATCACGTCTTCCTCGCGCATAACGAGGAGCTCATCACCGTCAACCTTGACGGTTTGGCCGGAATACTTGCCGAAGATAACCTTGTCGCCAACTTTCAGCTCCAGCGCACGGCGTTCGCCGTTTTCCAGGATCTTGCCGTTGCCTACGGCAACCACTTCACCCATGTCTGGTTTTTCAGCTGCGGCGCCCGGCAGAACGATGCCGGAGGCGGTTTTTTCTTCAGCCTCGAGGCGCTTGATAACAACACGATCGTGCAGAGGACGAATTGCCATTTGACTCTCCTAATAGCAGTGGCTGTTGAAAGATGATTACCTATCAATTCAGCGATAGCGGACAGGTGCATTAGCACTCTGCCCTGACGAGTGCTAATCATAGGGACGGCATAGCCGCTTTTCAAGAGGGGGTGCCGCAAGATTTTGTCAGCGGCATGGTGCTGGCATGGCCCTGACAAACGAAAAACCCCTCTTGCCAGGCAAGAGGGGTTGGGTAATACAGCGCGAAGCCGCGCAGGGCTTACCAGACTTGCAGGTAGGACAGCATGCCTTCTGCGGCCTGACGGCCTTCGAATACCGCGCGCACCACCAGATCGGCACCGCGCACCTGGTCGCCACCGGCGAAGATTTTCGGGTTGCTGGTCTGGTGCTTGAAGTGGCCATTGGCCGGGGCCACGGTACGGCCCTGTGCATTGCTGGCAATGCCCTGGCGCTCGAACCAGCTGGCAGCTTCTACCTGGAAGCCGAAGGCGACGATGACGTGGTCGCACTCGATCACTTCTTCGCTGCCAGGCACGATTTCGGCATTACGACGGCCTTTAGCGTCTGGCGCACCCAGGCGGGTTTCGGCCAGTTTCAGGCGCAAGCTGCCATCGGCGGCCTGCTCTACGCCCATAGGCTGGCGGTTCCACAGGAACGCCACGCCCTCTTCCTTGGCGTTGGCCACCTCGCGCTTGGAACCCGGCATATTGGCCTCGTCACGGCGATAGGCGCAGATCACCTTGCTGGCGCCCTGGCGGATGGAGGTGCGGTTGCAGTCCATGGCGGTGTCACCACCACCCAGCACCACTACACGCTTGCCCGCCATGGACAGCGGTGCATCGCCAGCTGGCAGGGTATCCAGGCACTGGCGCACGTTGTTGATCAGGAACGGTAGCGCTTCCAGTACGCCCGGCAGGTTTTCACCTTCAAACCCGCCCTTCATGTACTTGTAGGCGCCCATGCCCATGAATACGGCGTCGTACTGCGCCAGCAGGTCTTCGATTTCCACATCGCGGCCGATTTCGGTATTGAGGCGGAACTCGACGCCCATGCCTTCCATGATCTCGCGGCGACGCTTCACCACGCTCTTTTCCAGCTTGAACTCGGGGATGCCGAAGGTGAGCAGGCCGCCGATTTCTTCGTAGCGGTCAAACACCACCGGGCGCACGCCATTGCGTACCAGCACGTCGGCACAGGCCAAGCCAGCCGGGCCGGCGCCGATGATGGCCACTTTTTTGTCAGTCCACACCACTTTGGACATATCCGGGCGCCAGCCGGCTTTGTAGGCTTCATCGGTGATGAATTTTTCTACACTACCGATGGTCACGGCGCCAAAGCCACCCTGCTCCAGCGTGCACGCGCCTTCGCACAAACGGTCTTGCGGGCACACGCGGCCGCAGATTTCCGGCAGGCTATTGGTCTTGTGCGACATCTCGGCCGCCTCAAACAGCTTGCCTTCCTTCACCAGCTTCAGCCAGTTGGGGATGTAGTTGTGCACCGGGCATTCCCACTCGCAGTAGGGGTTGCCACAGGACAGGCAGCGGCCTGCCTGCTCACCCGCGTCTACCGCGTGCAGCGGGGTATAAATCTCTTTGAATTCGATCTTGCGCACGGCAACTTCTACTTTGTCGCCCGGGTTGCGCGAGAGCTTCATGAACTGGAAAACGTCACCCATGATCACTTGTCCTTTGCCCCTGCGGCCAACGTTGGCCGCAAGGTGCTTTTATTGCTATCAAGGGGCGGACCAACCCGCCCGTCCCTATCAGTCTTTCAGCAGGCTTTCCAGCTTGGCCGCTTTAGGCTTCACCAGCCAGAAGTAGTCGACGTAATCGTCGAAGTTCTCCAGCATGGCGCGGCCGGTTTCCGAGCCGGTCAGCTCCACGTGCTTGGCGATTTTCTCCAGCAGGTAGGCGCGGTACATGCCCATCGCTTCACCGTTGATCAGGTTGATATCCACCAGCTCGTTGTTGAAACGGTAGGCAAACTTCTCGGCACGGTCGTACACGAAGGCAAAGCCCCCGGTCATGCCGGCACCAAAGTTGTAGCCTGTCTCGCCCAGCACAATCACGCTACCGCCGGTCATGTATTCGCAGCAGTGGTCGCCCGCGCCTTCGATCACCGCCAGGGCGCCGGAGTTACGCACGGCAAAGCGCTCGCCCGCCACACCCGCTGCAAACAGCTGGCCACCGGTGGCGCCGTACAGGCAGGTGTTACCGATGATGATGGACTCGTCCGACTGGTACGCAGCGCCTTTTGGCGGGTAGATGGTCACGCGGCCACCCGCCATGCCTTTGCCCACGTAGTCGTTGGCATCGCCTTCCAGCTCCAGGTGCAGGCCCGGCGCGTTCCACACGCCAAAGCTCTGGCCGGCGGAGCCGGTGAACTTCACCTTGAGGCAGCCAAACGGCAGACCGGCTGCACCGTGTACACGGGCGATTTCGCCAGACAGGCGGGCGCCAATGGAGCGGTGAATGTTCTCGATCGGGTAGTTCAACTCCAGCATCTGCTTGTTGTTGATCGCCGGCAGTGCATCTACCAGGATCTGCTCGGCCAGCTCGCCCTTGTCGAAGGACGGGTTGGAGTCGCTCACGCAGAAGCGTGGCACGCTGTCCGGCACGGTGCCTTGCGACAGCAGCGGCGACAGGTCCAGACGCTGCTGCTTGCTGGTCTTGCCGTCCTGCAGGGTGAGCATCTCCATGCGGCCGATCAGCTCTTCCATATTGCGCACGCCCAGCTTGGCCATCCACTCGCGGGTTTCCTGTGCGATGAACAGGAAGTAGTTCATCACCATTTCCGGCAGACCGATGAAGTACTTGGAACGCAGCTTCACTTCCTGGGTGGCCACGCCGGTGGCGCAGTTATTCAGGTGGCAGATACGCAGGAACTTGCAGCCCAGCGCGACCATCGGGCCGGTACCAAAGCCGAAGCTCTCGGCACCCATGATGGCCGCCTTGATCACGTCCAAGCCGGTTTTCAGACCACCGTCGGTTTGTACCCGTACGCGGCCGCGCAGGCCGTTGGCACGCAGTACCTGCTGTGCCTCGGTCAGGCCCAGCTCCCACGGGCTACCGGCGTATTTCACGCTGGTTAGCGGGCTGGCACCGGTACCACCGTCGTAACCGGAGATGGTAATCAGGTCGGCATAGGCCTTGGCCACACCGGCGGCAATGGTGCCCACGCCTGGCTCGGCCACCAGTTTTACCGACACCAGCGCTTTAGGGTTCACTTGCTTCAAATCGAAAATCAGCTGGGCCAGATCTTCGATGGAGTAAATATCGTGGTGCGGCGGCGGCGAGATCAGGCTGATACCTGGCTTGGAGCAACGCAGCTTGGCAATCAGCGGGGACACTTTGTCGCCCGGTAGTTGGCCGCCTTCGCCTGGTTTGGCACCCTGGGCTACCTTGATCTGCAGTACCTCGGCGTTCACCAGATAGTGCGGCGTTACGCCGAAACGGCCGGACGCCACCTGCTTGATCTTGGACATCTTCTCGGTGCCGTAACGCGCCGGGTCTTCGCCACCTTCGCCGGAGTTCGAGCGGCCACCCAGGCGGTTCATGGCGGTCGCCATGGCTTCGTGCGCTTCTGGCGACAGCGCGCCCAGCGACATACCGGCAGAGTCAAAGCGCTTGAGGATGCTTTCCACCGGCTCTACTTCGTCGATGGCAATCGGTGTCACGCCTTCAAAATTCAGCTGCATCAGGTCGCGGAACATGGCCACAGGGCGGGTGTTCACCAGCTCGGCGTACTGTTTGTAAGCGTCGTAGTCGGTGTTCTGTACCGCTTTTTGCAGCGTCATCACCACGTCCGGGTTGTAGGCGTGGTATTCCTCACCGTGCACGTATTTCAGCAGGCCACCGTGGGTCACCGGGCGCATCGGGTTGAATGCCAGGCGCGACAGCAGCTTCTGGTCTTCTTCGAAGTCCTCGAAGCTGGCGCCGGAAATACGCGACACCGTCCCCTTCAGGCACAGCTTCACCAGGTCTTCATGCAAGCCGATGCCTTCGAACAACTGGGCACCACGGTAGCTGGCGATGGTGGAAATACCCATCTTGGACAGCACTTTCATCAGGCCCTTGTTGATGCCTTTGCGATAATGCTGCAGCGCCTCGTTCACGCGCAGGCTCACGTCACCGGTGGCCACCAGGTCCACGATAGTCTGGTAAGCCAGGTACGGGTAAACGGCGGTCGCACCGTAGCCCAGCAGACAGGCCATCTGGTGCGGGTCACGCACGGTGCCGGTTTCGGCAATGATGTTGGACTTGCAGCGCAGGCCGGCGTCGATCAGCGCGTGATGCACCGCGCCAACGGCAAACAGTGCCGGGATCGGCAGGCGGTTGGCCGCAATGGTGCGGTCGGACAGCACCACAATAACGGTACCTTCCTGTACAGCTTCCACCACGTGCGCGGCCAGGCGCTCGATGGCCTGTTGCAGTGTGCGTTCAGCCGGGTCGAAACACAGGTCGAAAGTGGTGGCTTTAAGGTACGGCTCGGTACGCGTGGTGATGCGGATGAACTTCTCGCGCGACAACACCGGGCTGCGCACTTCCAGGCGCTTGGCGTGCTCGGCGGTTTCCTCGAACATATTGCGCTCGGGGCCGAATACGGTGTTCAGCGACATCACGATGGCTTCGCGGATCGGGTCGATCGGCGGGTTGGTCACCTGGGCAAACTGCTGGCGCAGGTAGTCAAACGGCGAACGTACCTTCTGGCTGAGCACGGCCATCGGGGTGTCATCGCCCATGGAGCCCACGGCTTCCTGGCCGTCTTCTGCCAGCACGCGCAGGATCTGGTCGCGCTCTTCAAAGCTGATGTTGAACAGCTTCTGGTAGGTCAGCAGCTGGTCTTTCGGCCACGCTTCCAGACCGGCATCGTCCTCGATGGACAGCTCCAGGCGCGAGCCGGCGTCCTTGATCCACTGGCGGTACGGTTTGGCCGACTTCAGCTGTGCATCGATGTCTTCCGGGTACAGGATCTCGCCGGTTTGCAGGTCGGCAGCAAACAGCTGGCCCGGCTTCACGCGGCCTTTTTTCACCACGTCTTCCGGCTTGTAGTCCCAGACGCCCACTTCGGAAGCGATGGTAAGGATATTGTCTTTGGTCAGCACCCAGCGCGCCGGGCGCAGGCCGTTACGGTCCAGCATACAGCCGGCGTAGCGGCCGTCGGTCAGTACGATACCGGCCGGGCCGTCCCAGGGCTCCATGTGCATGGAGTTGAATTCGTAGAAGGCACGCAGGTCTTTATCGGTGGAGTCCACGTTCTGCCATGCCGGCGGCACCAACAGGCGCAGCGCACGGAATAGCGGAATGCCGCCCATCAGCAGGCCTTCCAGCATATTGTCCAGGCTCATGGAGTCGGAGCCGTCGGTTTGCACGATAGGGCGAATGGCGTCCATATCGATGTGCGGCGAGGTCATGATGCGTTCGCGCGCACGGGCCCAGTTGCGGTTACCCTGAACGGTGTTGATCTCGCCGTTGTGCGCCAGGAAGCGGAACGGCTGCGCCAGCTTCCACTGCGGCCAGGTATTGGTGGAGAAGCGCTGATGGAATACCGCCAGGCTGGACTCGAAACGCGGGTCGGACAAGTCCAGATAGAACTTGTGCAGGTTATCCGGCGTGACCAGGCCCTTGTAAGACAGGGTGTGCGGCGACAGCGTCGGCAGATAAAAATAAGGGTCGTCTGCCTTGTTGGCTTTTTCAGCCTGGCGACGACCCATATACAGGCGGCGTTGGAACGACAGCTCGTCCATGCCGAAGGGGCAGTTTACAAATACCTGGTAGAAGCTAGGCAACGATGCCATGGCCTGCTCGCCACAGGCGCCGATATCGATAGGCACCTCGCGGAAGCCGGCCACCTCCAGGCCCTGGGCTTCCAGGAATTCTTTCAGCCGGTTGCGGCTACGCTCGCCCTGGGCGGCATCCGGGTGGGCAAACACCAGGCCTGCGGCGTACACTGCCTTCAAGGCAAAACCGGCTTCGGCGGCGACTTCACGCAGAAAGCCGTCCGGCTTGCGGAACAGCAAGCCACAGCCGTCACCCGATTTGCCATCGGCAGCGACCGCGCCGCGGTGGGTGAGTTTGGCCAAGGATGATATGGCGGTATTGACCAGCCAGTGCGAAGGCTTGTCGTCCAGTTGGGCGATCAGGCCGAAACCACAGCTGTCTTGTTCGAAATCCGGGCTGTATAAAGTGCCCTCCAGCCAGCGCTGTCTGTCCATCTTTTGTCCCTGCTTATAATGTGATGCGAATGTTTCGATTCTAAGGTCAAGAATGCTGACCCTGCAACCGCTTTTTGTGCGACGCATTATCATTTAATAAACAAAGACTTATTGTAATTTTACCACTACAGAATACGGGATTACCCGCACGTCACTTTACAATTTAGAGACACCAACATTCAAAAAAACGACTTGCCTGGCTGATGGCCGGACCCCTACAAAATAATGGATTTTTAATACTGTCAGACAATAAACAAATGGCATCGCATCATACCGCATCCACACAGGACACACTGTTCCGCCAGCTGGCTGAACAGGCACTGGCGCGCTCGGCTGGCGCACCGTTGGTGGCAGGTAACCAGATCGACGTGCTGTTTGATTCCGAGGCCAATTTCCAGGCCTGGTGGGACAGTATTGCCAGCGCCAGGGACAGCATCCTGATCGAGATGTATTTGTTTGCCGACGACGAATTCGGCCAGCAACTGCGCGGCTTGCTGCTGGAGCGTCTGGCGCAAGGCGTGCGGGTCTATGTGCTGTACGACTGGCTGGGCTGCTGGCGCGAACACTACCGCGGCTTCTTCACTCCCCTGCTAGCGGCTGGCGCACAGGTACGCGCCTGGCAAGCCCCCGGCTGGCGCAGTGGCCTGAGCCTGCTGGGGCGCGATCATCGCAAGCTGATTGTGGTGGATGGCGATACGGCGTTTATCGGCGGATTGTGCATCAGCTCGCACTGGCAAGACTGGCGCGACACGGGGCTACGCCTGCGCGGCCCGCTATTGGGTGACGCCATCGCCGCCTTTGCCGATAGCTGGGCGGCCTGCGGCGAGCCCTTGCCCAGCTTGGCGGCCAACCTTGAGCCAGCGGGTCAGGTGAGCGCACGGCTGATCGCCACCACCCCGTCTACCGCCAAGCTGATGCGGCTGGACCTGCTGATTGCCGGCTTCGCCCGTGAGCGGCTGTGGCTGACCGATGCCTACTTCATGGGCACCAGCGCCTACCTGAGCGCACTGTGCAACGCCGCCCACGATGGCGTGGACGTGCGCCTGCTGGTACCGCGCAGCAGCGATATCGGCTGGATCGCCACCGTCTCGCGCACGCTGTACCGCCCGCTACTAGAAGCCGGTGTGCGCGTGTTCGAATGGAACGGGCCCATGATCCATGCCAAGACCGCCGTGGCAGATGGCCGCTGGGCACGCATTGGCTCCACCAACCTGAATATTTCCAGCTGGCTGGCCAACCGCGAGCTGGACGTAGCGATAGAAGACCACAGCCTGGCCGCGCAGATGGAAACGCGCTTTTTGCAGGACATCGACAACGCTACCGAGGTCGTGCTGAGCGGCACGCACAAGCGGCCAGCCCTGGCCAAACCCCGTCAGCAAGGCCCGCGCCTGCCGCTACGCCAGCACGCAGCCGCCAGCGCCGCAGCTGCGGCCCGCCAGGCCGCACGGCTGGGGGATGCGCTGGATAGCGCCATCCGCGGTACACGCAGTGTGGAAGACAGCGAAGCCAGGGCTTTTGCCAGCATTGCCCTGGTGCTGATAGCGTTGGCCGCAGCCGTCCTGTGGGCTCCCTATCTGGTTGCCCTACCGCTGGCGCTGCTGCTCTTGCTGGCCAGCGGCAGTATTCTGCTGCGCGCCGCGCCCCGGCTGTGGAAAAAGCGCCGCCCCCCCGCCAGCCCGCCCCCGGCGGACACCGACAGCACCGGCTAGCAAACGCTTGTTCCGGCAAGGTTTTTGATCAAATCACACAGCCACCCACCTACCTTGCACGCGCAGACAAAAACTTTTTCTGCCTGTAATACTGCCGTGCAACATAAACGCCCACAATGCCGCTACAATGCGCGCTTTCTTGGGTTATTCGAAGGTGTTTTCCGTTGCGGCCAACCTCATCCAGGCCACCCGGACGACAACACCCTAAGCCGGCAGACGTGAAGGAGGCGAGCCTCCCAGTGCGGACCGCGGTGCAAAGCGCCCCTTTGTTCCGTCGTGCAGTGCATGGCGGATAAACAATCGCGCCTCAAGGCCAGCCATCCAGGGCGGCGGCATCTCGTCGTACGTACAGAACTGTGCCCCAACGCGCACCGAGTGACACTTCCGGCCCCGCCGCGAAGGCCAGCATTGGCGTTACAGGTGCTCAGGACCGCGCCGCCGCACCCGGCGTGGTTCACGCTCTGCCCAAGCAGCCTCACGGCAGCCTGATGTGTCCGAGTTAACAGCAACAAGGACTCAGGTATGCGTTTTCACTTTCCCATCGTCATCATCGACGAGGACTTCCGCTCCGAGAACACCAGTGGTTCCGGTATTCGTGAACTGGCCGCCGCCATCGAAGCCGAGGGCATGAGCGTCATTGGCTACACCAGCTATGGCGACCTCACCTCGTTCGCACAGCAGCAAAGCCGTGCTGCCGGTTTTATCCTGTCCATCGATGACGAGGAATTCCACACCGACGACTCGGCCGAAACCGCGCTGGGCGGCCTGTACGGCTTTGTCGCGGAAATCCGCCGCCGCAACCCGGATATCCCGGTGTACCTGTACGGCGAAACCCGCACCGCACGCCACATTCCCAACGACATCCTGCGCGAGCTGCATGGCTTCATCCACATGCACGAAGACACGCCGGAGTTCGTGGCACGCCACATCATCCGCGAAGCCAAATCCTACCTGGACAGCCTGGCGCCACCGTTCTTCCGTGCGCTGGTGAACTACGCCTACGACGGCTCCTACAGCTGGCACTGCCCTGGCCACTCCGGCGGCGTGGCCTTCCTGAAAAGCCCGGTAGGCCAGATGTTCCACCAGTTCTTTGGCGAAAACATGCTGCGCGCCGACGTGTGCAACGCGGTAGACGAACTCGGCCAGCTGCTGGACCACACCGGCCCGGTAGCCGCCTCCGAACGCAACGCCGCGCGTATTTTCAGCAGTGACCACCTGTTCTTCGTCACCAACGGCACCTCCACCAGTAACAAGATCGTGTGGCACAGCACCGTGGCCGCCGGCGACATCGTGCTGGTAGACCGCAACTGCCATAAATCCAACCTGCACGCCATCATGATGACCGGTGCCATCCCGGTGTTCCTGATGCCCACGCGCAACCATTACGGCATCATCGGCCCGATTCCGAAAAGCGAGTTCTCGCTGGACAGCATCCGCGCCAAGATTGCGGCCAACCCTTTCGCCCGCGAAGCGCTGGCCAAGAACCCGAACGCCAAGCCGCGCATCCTGACCATTACCCAATCCACCTACGACGGCATTCTGTACAACGTGGAAGAGATCAAGGGCATCCTGGATGGTGAAGTGGACACCCTGCACTTCGACGAAGCCTGGCTGCCCCACGCCAGCTTCCACGACTTCTACGGCGACTTCCACGCCATCGGCGAAGGCCGCCCGCGCTGCAAGGAATCGATGATCTTCTCCACCCAGTCCACCCACAAACTGCTGGCCGGCATTTCGCAAGCCTCGCAGATCCTGGTACAGGACCCGGAGAACCGCAAGCTGGACACCATGAGCTTCAACGAAGCCTACCTGATGCACACCTCCACCAGCCCGCAGTACGCCATTATCGCCAGCTGCGACGTCGCCGCCGCCATGATGGAACAGCCAGGTGGCCAGGCGCTGGTAGAAGAATCGCTGGTAGAAGCCCTGGACTTCCGCCGCGCCATGCGCAAGGTAGACGAAGAATACGGCGACGACTGGTGGTTCCGCGTGTGGGGCCCGGATGCGCTGTCTGATGACGGCATCTGCGACCCGATCGACTGGACGCTGAAACCGGAAGACAGCTGGCACGGCTTTGCCGGCATCGAAGACGGCTTCAACATGCTGGACCCGATCAAGGCAACCCTGCTGACCCCGGGCCTGTCGCTGGACGGCAGCTTTGAAGAGCTGGGCATCCCGGCCGCCATCGTTACCAAATACCTGACCGAACACGGTGTGGTGGTGGAAAAAACCGGCCTGTACAGCTTCTTCATCATGTTTACCATCGGCATTACCAAAGGCCGCTGGAACACGCTGATCTCGCTGCTGCAGCAGTTCAAGGACGACTTCGACAAAAACCAGCCGCTGTGGCGCGTGATGCCGGAATTTGTCGCCAAGTACCCGCAGTACGAGCGCGTGGGCCTGAAAGACCTGTGCCTGAAGATTCACAGCCTGTACCGCGAGCACGATATCGCCCGCCTCACCACCGAAATCTACCTGTCGGATATGGAGCCGGCCATGCGCCCGGCAGATGCGTTTGCCAAGATGGCGCACCGCGAGATCGAGCGCGTGCCGGTAGACCAGCTGGAAGGCCGCGTCACCGCCGTGCTGCTCACCCCGTACCCGCCAGGTATCCCGCTGCTGATTCCGGGCGAAGTGTTCAACACCACCATCGTCGACTACCTGCGCTTTGTACAAGCCTTCAATAGCCAGCTGCCCGGCTTTGAAACCGACGTACACGGCCTGGTAGCCACCCTGGTAGACGGCCAGAAAGTCTATTGCGTGGATTGCGTCAAGGCAGGCTAAGCCGACAGGCGTACAATCAAGGCGTGCAGGCTTAGGCCTGCGCGCTTTTTTATTTTCCCCGGTTTTATTGACCCCGGCCCTACGCTAGATGCTGATTCGCCTGCTGACCCTCTTGCTGTTCTGCGCCCCACCCGCCCAAGCCCAAGCCGTGCTACAAGCCTATAGCGTGCTATACCCACCCTTGCACATGGGCAACGCTGCCGGGCAGAAACCCGGCGTAGCCGACGAGATGGTACAACGCGCCGCCAGCCTGGCCGGCATGAAAGCAGAGATCAGCACCCTGCCCTGGCGGCGCGCCCAGCTCATGGCTAGCCAGCAGCGCAATGCCTGTGTTTTCCCGCTAAGCCGCCTGCCTGCGCGAGAAAAGCAGTACCAGTGGGTGGGGCTGATTCTCCCCGGGCAAGTCCGCCTGTACGGCTGGGCGGGCAATGCCCGCCTGGCTAGCCCCCAAGCGGCCGCCGATGCACGCATTACCGTACTGGCAGGCTCATCGGCAGAAATCCGTCTGCAGCAACTACGGCTACCTTACAGCACCACCAATGTGGTGAATGATGGCCTGCGCCTGTTGCAGCTGGGCCAGGCTGACTACTGGGCAGTCCACGATGTGGTGGCACGCTACGAAGCCCGGCTGGTGGGTTTCCCGCTGAAGGCTGTGGCGACACTGGGCGAAGCCGATTCCTGGCTGGCGTGCCACCGGGACTATCCCACGGCGCAACGACAAGCACTACAGCAAGCCTTTAGCCGACTGAATGCACAGGGAGAAGCCGGGCAGATTCTGCAAAACTATCTGGGGCACGATGCGCAGGGCACAGAGTGATACGCACGCTGTTGCGGTTGAACCCTCTTAATCTTCCACCAGCCGTGCAAATGCCTGATGGTGAGTACCGTTTTGCACCAGCTTGCGGTAGTGATAGCGCAGGGTATTCACATGCTCGTAGGGGGTCTTTTTGCTGGCGGCCAGATATAGCGACAGCGTCATCGGTAACGGATACAGCTGCCGGAACTGGCCACAGTCCAGCTTTTGCTGGCGGCAATAGGTTTGCAGGGCAATACGGCTGACCGGTACCGCATCGACCATGCCCCTGCGCAGTTTGAGCATGTTCACGTCGTGATTCTCGGACAGGTCGAGCCCGCCCTCCGAGCTGGGCGTCAGCTCGGTAAAACCGTTGGCCTTGAACCAGTCCAGCCGCACATCCTTATTGATGACGCCGATACGCAGCTGCCGGGCTTGCGCCAGAGACACCACCTGCAGGTTCTGGCGGCCCGCCATGCCATAAAGGTGGACAGGCAGGTCCACCAGTTCACCGATCCAGTGAAAGCGGTGCTCGCGCTCCGGCGTGCGTGCCAAAGCGTAAATCAGCACATTGGGTGCATGCTGGGCCAGCGCCATGCTGCGCGCCCACGGGTAGACACGGTGGGTATAGGGTAGGCCCGCAGCCTGCATGAGTTTATCGATAAAGGGCAAAGCCGGGCCTGCCAGCTCGCCGTTCACCCAATACGTGAAAGGCGGGGCGTCTTCAGTCACCACCACCATGCCAGGCAAGCTGGTGGCACACGCCAGCTGCATCGGCAACCATGCCGCCAATACCCACCTCTGCCATACACGCTTCATGGCCTTGCCGCCCTGTTCAATATTTATTCATTATTGAATCAAGGCGGCATTTAAGCCAAATTACTTATTGCTTACGCCAACGCCTGCGCCAGGTCGGCCAGGATGTCGTCAATATCCTCAATACCGATGGACAGGCGCAGCTGCCCTTCACGAATACCCAGCGCCGCCTTCTGCTCGGGCGGCATACCACCGTGCGACATGGTGTAGCTATGGTTTACCAGCGATTCGACCCCGCCCAGTGACTCGGCCAGCATGAACAGCTGCAAACGGCTGGCCACGCAGCTGGCAGCTTCACGGCTGTTGTCTCTCAGGTACACGGTGACGATGCCACCAAAACGGCGCATTTGGCGTTTGGCCAACGCGTGGCCCGGGTGATCGACCAGGCCGGGGAAGAAGACTTTTTCGATCGCCGGGTGCTGCTGCAAATAGGCCGCAACACGCTCGGCGTTATCGCAATGGCGCTCCATACGCAGTGCCAGCGTCTTGATGCCGCGCAGGGTCAGGAAGCAGTCTTGCGGGCCGGGCACGGCACCGGCAGCGTTCTGGATAAACTTGATCGCCTTGAACAGCGCCTCGTCGTTCACCGCCACCAAGCCCAACAGTACATCGGAATGGCCACCCAAGTATTTGGTGGCCGAGTGCACCACGATATCGGCACCTTGCTGCAGCGGGTTTTGCAGGTAAGGCGTGGCAAAGGTGTTGTCTACGGCCACCTTGGCACCGTGCGCGTGGGCAATGGCCGACAACGCCGCCACGTCTACCAGGTTCAGCAGCGGGTTGGTGGGAGTTTCCAGCCACACCAGACGGGTTTGCGGGCTGATCGCCGCCTGCAGGTTGGCCGCATCGCTCAGGTCGGCAAAGGTCACCTTGATGCCCAGCGGCTGCATGACCTTGTCCAGAATGCGGTAGGCGCCGCCGTACAGGTCGGCTACCGCAATCACTTCATCACCCGGCTGCAGCGTGGCGCGCAGCACGGCGTCCACCGCGGCCATGCCGCTGGCGAAGGCCAGGCCGTGCTGTGCTTCTTCGAGCGCCGCCAGGTTGGCCTCCAGCGCCGCCCGCGTTGGTGTGCCGGTACGGGCGTAGGCAAAATCCAGCTGCTCGCCTACCGCATCGTGCGCAAAGGCCGAGGTCTGGTAAATGGGCGGCATCAGCGCACGGTTGTGCTGGTGGCAGTCAAACCCGGCGTGTATGGCCTTGGTAGCAAATTTCATGGTCTGTTTCCCTTGCGGCCAACCCTGGCCGGTATCTGTCTGCCAGCCTGCACGCGCAGCGCACGCAGGCTGCGTACAGGCTTAACGTTGGTAAGCTTTGGCGTAATGTTGCTCCACGCGCTTTTGTACGCGCTCGAACAGCGCGCTCAGCACCCAGTAGATCGCCGCGGCCATCAGGTACAGCGGCAGCGGCTGGAAGGTCTGCGCGATCATGTCTTTGGTGGCCATCATCAGCTCGGACACGGTAATGACCGACACCAGCGAGGTGTCCTTGATCAGCGAAATCAGGCTGTTGGCCAGGCTGGGCACCGCTAGGCGTATGCCTTGTGGTGCAATGATATGCCGCATGCTCTGCCACCAGCTCAGGCCCAGCGACTGCGCCGCGTCCCACTGCCCCTTATCCACCCCGGCAATGGCACCGCGCAGGCTTTCCGACAGGTAAGCCGCCACGTTTAGCGTCAAGGCCAGTACGCCAGCGGTGACCGGCTCGAATTCGATACCTACCGACGGCAGGCCATAATAGATGACAAAAATCTGCACCAGCAGCGGCGTACCGCGCATAGCGCTCACGTAAAACGCTACCAGCGGTGCCAGCAGCGGCACGCGAGCCAGGCGCACCATGGCCACCACAAAGCCCAATGTCAAACCCAGCACCATGGCGCTAAGGGCAAAGAACACCGTTAGCCCAGCCCCTTTTAGCAGCACGGGCAGCGCCTCTTGCGCCAGACTCAACCATTCCATTTTCGCTCTCCAAAACACAAACGCCCCCGCACACGGCAGGGGCGTGATATTCAAGCTGCAGGATTATCGCGCAGCTGGTGCTTTCGATACATCAATACCGAACCACTTCACCGAAATTTTCTTGAACGAGCCGTCTTTGTGCAGCGCGTTAAGGGCATTGTCGATGGCGGCCTTGAACTTGGGGTTACCTTTGGCAAACGGGATGCCCATCTGCGTGGTGCCACCTACCGGCGCACCGGCTTTCAGCGGCAGCTTGGCTTCTTTCAGCGCAAACGGAATCAGCAGGCTGTCGTTCACTGCCGCATCCACACGGCCCAGCGCCAGATCCTGGAAAATTTCCGCGGCGGACGGGTAGAACTTGGACTCGATACCACCCTGCGCTTTCACCATGTCGGCGTAGTTGCTGCCCTGGGTCACGCCCATTTTCTTGCCGGCCAGGTCGGCCAGACTCTTGAAGCTGCGTTTTTCGTCCTTGCGTACGATCAGCTGTGCGCTGGAAATGGTGTACGGCTGCGAGAAGTCGAACACTTCCTTGCGCTTGTCGGTAATCGACACCTGGTTCAGCACCACGTCGAACTTGCCGCCCTGCAGACCAGCCAGCAGGCCGCTCCATTCACCGGTGGTGAACTCCGGCTTCAACTTCAGCTTTTGTGCCAGCGCATTGCCCAGTTCCACTTCAAAGCCGGTCAGCTTCTGGTCTTTGTCCTTGAAGTTGAATGGCGGGTAGGTGCCTTCCAGCGCGATTTTCAGCGTGCCGCGTTGCTGTACGGTATCCAGCAGGTCTGCAGCGTAAACGTTGGCCGCAAAGCCGATCAGTGTCAGAGCGAACAGGGTTTTTTTCATGATTTTATTCCTTATGGCTATTGATTTAGCAATCAATACAATGAAACGAACTATAACAAACCCGACTTTTTGACTCCAGCATTCGCTTGGAACAATTACCGATAAGTAAATGAAAAAACCGGCCAACAGGCCGGTCTTGAAGGGGCGGACAGTGCTTACACGTTGAACAGGAAGTTCAGCACGTCACCGTCTTGCACCACGTATTCTTTGCCTTCTGCACGCATCTTGCCGGCTTCCTTGGCCTTGGCTTCGCCACCCAGGGTGATGAAGTCATTGAAGGCGATGGTTTGTGCGCGGATGAAGCCACGCTCGAAGTCGGTATGGATCACGCCGGCGGCTTGCGGAGCGGTATCGCCAACACGGATGGTCCAGGCGCGGACTTCTTTCACGCCAGCAGTAAAGTAGGTTTGCAGGCCCAGCAGCTTGTAGCCAGTGCGGATCAGGCGGTCCAGGCCAGGCTCTTCCAGGCCCATTTCAGCCAGGAATTCGGCTTTATCCGCGTCGTCCAGGTCGGCAATTTCGCTCTCGATAGCGGCACACAGCGCCACGACCGGCGCGCCTTCGGCAGCGGCCAGGGCGGTGAGCTTGTCCAGATGCGGGTTGTTCTGGAAGCCGTCTTCAGCCACGTTGGCCACGTACATGGCCGGCTTGATGGTGAGCAGACACAGCGGCTTCAGCAGCGCCTTGTCTTCGTCGTCCAGCTTGAAGCTGCGCAGCGGTTTGCCTTCGTTCAGGTGCGGCAGCACTTTTTCCAGCACGGCTACCAGCTTCTGCGCGTCCTTATCGCCGGATTTGGCTTTTTTGCCGTCACGGGCGATGGCTTTTTCGACCGAGGCCAGGTCGGCCAGTGCCAGCTCGGTGCCGATGGTTTCGATATCGGAGATCGGGTCGACCTTACCGGCCACGTGCACGATATTGTCGTCGTCAAAGCAACGCACCACGTTCACGATGGCGTCGGTTTCGCGGATATTGGCCAAGAACTTGTTACCCAGGCCTTCACCTTTAGAGGCGCCCGCTACCAGGCCGGCGATGTCGACAAACTCGACGATGGCAGGCTGGATTTTCTGCGGGTTGATGATGGCGGCCAGCTGCTGCAGGCGCGGATCCGGCACTTCCACGATGCCCACGTTCGGCTCGATGGTGCAGAACGGGTAGTTGGCCGCTTCGATACCGGCTTTGGTCAGCGCGTTAAACAGGGTGGATTTGCCTACGTTGGGCAGGCCGACAATACCGCATTTCAGACTCATGGTGATTCCTCGAAATATCCGGCCTGCCACCGGGGCAGGCATACACCGCGTGATTGTATCACCCGGTGCCGTGTTCTTTGTTTCCGGCCGCTTGCGGCCAACCTTGGCCGCGCTTTACTTGGCGGCGGTGTGTAGCGTTTTCATGGCGGCAGGCATGTCGCCGGCGATGGCTTGCGCCATGACCTGCATGGCCTTGGCGATAGCGTCGTCGATGGCTTGCTGCTCTTCGGCGCGGGCTTTTTTCAGCACGAAGTTGGCCACTTCGTTGCGGTCGCCCGGGTGGCCAATGCCGATTCGCAGGCGCCAGAAGTTGGGCGAGCCGAGCTTGGCAATGATGTCTTTCAGCCCGTTGTGGCCGCCATGTCCCCCGCCCTGCTTGAAACGTGCGGCGCCGGGCGGCAGGTCCAGCTCGTCGTGCACCACCAGGATTTCCTCTGGCGCGATCTTGTAAAAGCGTGCCAGTGCGCCCACGGCCTGGCCGGACAGGTTCATGTAGGTCATGGGTTTGAGCAGCCACAGGTCGCCGCCGGGCAGTACCGCGCGGGCCACTTCGCCAAAGTATTTGCCTTCGGCACGCAAAGCGGCCTTGTGCTGCCAGGCCAGCTCGTCCACCAGCCAGAAGCCGGCGTTGTGACGGGTTTTTTCGTATTCGGCGCCGGGGTTGCCCAGGCCGACCACCAGACGGATGGCTGTCATTTCCTGTATTCCATGAAAAAGGCCCGCTGCAGGTTTAGCCGCAACGAGCCCAGTACCGTTACCGCCAGGCGGCACGGCTTAATCTATTACACGCGAGCGAAGTCGATGTGCAGAACCAGTTGCTTGAACGGGTGCATCTGGAAAGCAGCGATTTTTACTTGCTCTTTCTGACCGTCGATAACCAGTTCCAGTACTTCATTGTGGAACGCTTCGTTTTTCAGCGCGTAGTACATAGTGTTGTGATCCAGGGTGATGGATACAGCGTCTTTACCAGCGCCGTATACAACAGCCGGGGTCTGACCAGCGATACGCAGGCGGCGGCTCGCACCAGTACCTTCTTGTACGCGCTTGGTAGCGATAACTTCGATTGCCATGTGAAATACTCCAGTTAGCTTTTCAGCTTCATTTAAGTCTCCAGCCCACCGCGACCAGCGGGCTGAACGTTTACGGCAGGCAGGCGCCCGACGAAACCAGATCCTCATTGAAGAGGTAGGACACCGATTCTTCGTTGTTGATGCGACGCAGGGTTTCTGCGATCAGGCCACCAATGGATACCACGCGGATGCGGCTGCACTGTTTGGCCTGGGCCGACAGCGGAATGGTATCGGTGATGACAACTTCGTCGATGTCCGAATTATTGATGCGATCCACAGCCTGCCCGGAGAACACGGCGTGGGAAGCGTAAGCCAGTACACGCTGGGCGCCACGCTCTTTCAGGGCGGAAGCAGCCTTGCACAGGGTATTGGCGGTGTCGATCATGTCGTCCACGATCAGGCAGGTACGGCCTTGCACTTCACCGATGATGTTCATCACCTCGGCCACGTTGGCTTTCGGGCGACGCTTGTCGATGATGGCCAGATCGGTATTCAGCGCCTTGGCCACGGCACGGGCACGTACCACGCCGCCCACGTCCGGGCTGACCACGATCAGGTCGTCAAAACGCTGGCTGCGAATGTCTTTCAGCAGTACCGGGGTAGCGTAAACGTTGTCCACCGGCATGTCGAAAAAGCCCTGGATCTGGTCGGCGTGCAGGTCGACGGTCAGTACACGGTCTACACCGGCACTAGTCAGCATGTTGGCCACCAGCTTGGCGGTAATCGGTACACGGGCGGAACGCGGGCGACGATCCTGACGGGCGTAACCGAAGTACGGAATCGCCGCAGTAATCCGGCCGGCAGAGGCGCGCTTGAGCGCGTCGGCCATGGTCAGGATTTCCATCAGGTTATCGTTGGTTGGGGCACAGGTCGGCTGCAGGATGAATACGTCGCGACCGCGCACGTTTTCCAGCAACTCTACTGCCACTTCACCATCACTGAACTTGCCCACATCGGCACGGCCGAGGGAAATATCGAGGTGTTTCACCACGTTTTGTGCAAGTTCCGGGTTCGCTGTCCCGGTGAAGACCATCAAACTGTCGTATGCCGCCATAACTGGAATGCCTTAGGATCGGTAGATAAAGAAAAAGCGTGTAAGAAATACTTACACGCTCTTTTTCTCACTTCACTCTGGAAGCTTGGCTGAGGAGGAAGGATTCGAACCTTCGCATGCCGGAATCAAAATCCGGTGCCTTAACCAACTTGGCGACTCCCCAGTATTCTTTGTTATGCAGGATAATGGCTGAGGAGGAAGGATTCGAACCTTCGCATGCCGGAATCAAAATCCGGTGCCTTAACCAACTTGGCGACTCCCCAGTATCCTTGCTATTCCCCGTCTGCAACCGGATGCGCTTTTAACCCCTTAGCAACATACACAGTCATTTCACCAGACAAAGAGTGGAATACTTTATTTGCTTGATCTTCATTTGCCAGCTCCAGAAACACACATGCTCCTGAACCTGTCATCAGCGGCGAACCGTATTCACTTAAACGATTCAAAACCTGTTTTACCGCTGGATATATTTCTGCTACGACTGGCTGCAAATCGTTTTGTTTTTGCGTCGCGCCAGACAGGCTTCGCATTATGGAGAACGAAGCTTTGCCTGTCAACAACCTTTGTGAAAATTCTTGGAATACCGGCCCGGTCGCCACGTGAACAGGTGGTTTGCATACCACATACCAGGCATCCGGTAGTGCCAACTCGGTGAGCTGTTCGCCAATACCGGTAGCGCGGGCGTTTTTGCCAAAAATGAATACCGGCACATCGGCACCCAGCTGTACACCCAGCTGCATCAGCGCTTCGCGGCTCAGGCCGCAGCCCCACAGGCGGTTTAGTGCCAGCAGCACCGTGGCCGCATCGGATGAGCCCCCACCCAGGCCTCCGCCCATCGGGATGCGCTTGTGGACACGCAGCGTGGCACCCAGCGGGCTGCCGCTGGCTTGCTGCAGCAAGCGGGCGGCCCGTACGGTGAGGTCGCTGTCGGTCGGCACATCGGGCATGGGGTTAAGCAGCTCGATCACGCCATCGTCGCGCACGGCAATGTCGATGGTGTCACACAGGTCAATGAAACGGAAATCGGTATCCAGCAGATGGTAGCCGTCTTCACGCTTGCCGGTAATCAGCAGCGTCAGGTTGAGCTTGGCGGGTGCGGGAAAGGTATGAAAGGTCTGGGCTTGCATGATGACTCAGGGTTGCGGTGCCGGCTGCCATTGCCAGCGGGAAAAAACCAGGCGGATGCTCATGCCTTCGCGCTCCAGCTCCAGCCTGCGGGGCAGCTGGGTGTCGGCGTCACGGGTATTGCGAATCAGCCAGCCTTGCTGCTGCAGGCGGCCGTCGTCTGCATAACGGGCGGGCCAGCCGGGTGCGGCATGGCCACGCACCCACCAGGCCAGGTTGGACAGCGGCAGCGGCCAACCCAGGGTGGCTTCGGTCAGCGTTTCTACGTCGGCGGCGTGTTGTTCGCGGCCATTGGCTTTCAGTGTTACCCCCTGCGCCGTACGCGTGAGGCTGGCAACCGTGGTGCCGATGGGGGTTTTTACATCCAGCTGGTCGCCGCCGGGCGCGTGCTGCCAGTCAAAGCTGGCTACTTCACCTTTACCCTGATAGTTCACCGCCAGACGGCCACTGGTTTCAAAAGGTTCATCCCGCAGGTTGGCCGCAGGGGCTTGCATGCTGCTGTTGACTTCCGGGGTGCTGGCGCAACCGGCCAGCAGAAGAAGGCCGGCGACTAGCCAGCCATACTGATACTTCATGGTTTCAGTCTGTTCAGGGTTTCGGTAAGAATCGGGTGGTCAGGGCTGCTCTGGCGGGCTTTTTCCCAAATGGCACGGGCTTCGTCCTTGCGCCCCAGGCTCCACAGCACCTCGCCCAGGTGGGCGGCCACTTCGGCATCCGGCAGGCGGGCATAGGAATCCTGCAGCGGTTTCAGTGCTTGCTGGGCATGGCCTTGGCGGAACAGTACCCAACCCAGGCTGTCGAGCACCATGGCGTTATCCGGCTCGGCTTTCAGCGCTTGCTCGATATACCCCTGCGCCTCTTTGAGCTGGCGCCCCTGGTTGGCCAGAATATAGCCCAGCGCGTTCAGTGCCTGCGCGTCGTCCGGGCGGGCTTTCAGGATAGTGCGCAGGTCTTGCTCGGCATCCGCTACCCTGCCCAGCGATTCCAGCAGCAATGCGCGCTCGTACAGCACGTCAGCCTGGCCAGGCAGTATCTTCAATGCCGCATCCAGTAGCGCGACGGCCTGTTCCGGCTGTTTGGCATCTTTGGCCATGCGCGCCTGCGCCAGGCTGATGCGCACGGTGTTTTGCGGGTTGGCTGCCAGCGGGGCCAGGCTATCGATTGCTTGCTGCCACTGCCCGGCTTCCGATTGCAGCTGCGCCAGGCGCACGCGGGCTGGCAGCAGGTTGTCGCCCGCACTTACCTGCGCATACCAGCTTTGGGCCTGGGCGGGCTGTTTACGTTCTTCTGCCAGCTGACCCAGTACATAGCGCAGCTCGTTCGGGTCGTTGAAACCGGCGCTCAGCGCGGCTTCCAGATATTGCCGTGCCTGCTCCAGCTTGCCATTCTGAAACGCCAGCAAGCCGGCCAGGTGCAGCACGCCGGGGTGCTGGCCATAGCGTGGCAACAGGGTCTGCGCGTAGGTTTCGGCTTCGGCGTAGCGCTTTTCACCGGCCAGCAGGCGGATGTAGTTCATGCACAGCTCGACGCTGGCTTGCGGGCGGCGGGCCAGCTCGGCTTTGAGAAAATCAATCGCCGCGGCCGGGCTCTGGCGGCGCAGGCGCTCCAGCTGCCACATCACCGGCAGATCCCACTGCGGGGCAATCTGTGCCAGACGCGCCAGCTCGGCGTCTACCGCATCTTGCTTGCCGGCCTCGGCGGCAACCGCCAGGTGGGCAAAGCGCGCTTCGGGCAAGTCGGGGTAGCGTGCGGCCAGCTCATTGACCAGCTGTTCGGTACCGGCTTTATCGGTCTGGCGTGCGGCCAACCTGGCCAGCTGTACAAAAATGGCGCCAGCACGCTTGGGCTGCTGCGCCAGCATGCTTTCCAGCAGACCGCGGCTTTCAGCCAGCTTGCCGCTGCGCAGCAGGGTGATAAAAAACTGCTCACGGGCCACTTCGTCCGCCGGGTCCAGCGCCAGCCACAGGCTCAGCGCGGCGCTGGCGGTATTGATCTGCCCGGCAAACAGGGCAAATTCGGAGGCGCGGCGGGCCAGGCGCGGGTCCTGGGTGGTACGGGCCAGGCTCAGATAGGTGTCAGCCGCCTGGGCGGCGCCGCCGCGCTGGGCAGAGATTTCAGCCAGCAGGATGCCGTACAGCCATTCCGGCTGCAGCTGCAGCTTGGGGATGGCCGGGTTGTCGGCGTCGGCCAGGGCTTTGGGTTCGTCGTCCTGCTCGGCTACCGGCGCTACGGCGGCAGGCTGGCTAGCCGCGAGTTGCAGGGGGGCTTGCGAGGCGCAGGCAGCCAGTGCCAGCGGCGTGAGTACGGCTACTAGTCTCAGAAGTGCGTTCATGCTGGGCCCAGACATCGATTCAGGCAGGTAGAATACCACGCCATCCAGTTTATTCATGCAGCGCGCAAGGACAGTCATTCATGCCCGAATTGCCAGAAGTCGAAACCACCTGTCGCGGCATCAGCCCGCAGCTCGCCGGCGCCACGCTGCGCGCGGTAGTGATACGCGAGCCACGGCTGCGCTGGCCGATTCCGCCGGAGCTGCCCGCGCTGCTGGCCGGGCGCACGGTGCGCAGCGTGAGCCGACGCGCCAAATACCTGCTGATCGATTTTGACCACGGCACGCTGATCGTGCACCTGGGCATGTCCGGCAGCCTGCGCTTTGTGCCACCCGGCACCACGCCGGAAAAGCACGATCATGTAGACATCGACCTGGGGCAAACAGTTCTGCGCTACCGCGACCCGCGCCGCTTTGGCGCCATGCTGTGGCAGCAGGGGCCGGCCATGGCCCACCCGCTGCTGGCCAGCATGGGGCCGGAGCCGCTGTCGGATGCCTTTGACGGCACGGTGCTGTACGAGGCTACCCGCCGCAAGGGCAGCGCCATCAAGCTGGTGATCATGGACAATCACGTGGTGGTGGGCGTGGGCAATATCTACGCCAACGAGTCGCTGTTCTACGCCGGCATCCACCCGGCGCGTGCGGCCAACAGCCTGAGCCGCGAGGAATGCCAGAGCCTGGCTATGCAGATCAAGCAGGTACTGGCCCGCGCCATCGACGCCGGTGGCAGCAGCCTGCGCGACTTCATGGATGCCAAGGGCAAGCCGGGTTACTTCCAGCAAAGCTACAAGGTCTATGGCAGAGCCGGCCTGACGTGTCATGATTGCGGCTCGCTGATTGGCGAGCTACGCCAAGGGCAGCGCAGCAGCTGCTTCTGCCCGCATTGCCAACCCCTCTGACACGGACCCATACGTGCACGCCCCTACCGCCCTACCCGTTCGCGCGCTCCGCCTGGCGCGCCTGGCCCTGCATGTGTTCCGCGGCGTTGTTGCCGTGGGCACCCGTTACCCCCGGCTATCCCAACCCGCCCGCGCGGTGATTACCCAGCGCTGGTCGCGCCAGCTGCTGCACATCCTGGCCATCAAGGTCAAAGTTAGCGGTACGCCGCCTGGCGTGTACCCGGCCCACACCCTGGTGGTGGCCAACCATGTGTCGTGGCTGGATATTTTTGCGCTGAACAGCGTGACGGTATCGCGCTTTGTGGCCAAGAAAGAGCTGCGCGACTGGCCGGTAGCGGGCTTTCTGGTCAAAAACGCCGGCACGCTGTTTATCGACCGCGCCAATCGCCGCGATGCCAGCCGCGTTAACCAGCAGCTGGCGAAAGCGCTACAGGATGGTGGCTGCATGGCGGTGTTTCCCGAAGCCACCACCTCGGATGGGCGCAGCATGTTGCCGTTCAAGGCGTCACTGTTCGAGGCTGCCCGCCTGGCCGGCGCCACTGTGCAGCCGGTCGCCATACGCTTTACCACCCCGAGCGGGCAGTTTTGCGATGCCGCCGCCTACGCTGGCGATACCACCTTCTGGCAAAGCCTGCGCCAGATTCTGCGTACCCGCGCCATGGTGGTAGAGCTGCACTACGCCGAGCCCATCCCGCAGGGCACCACTGCAGAGCAAACCCGCTTTGCGCTATCCGAAACGTCACGCCAGCGCATTGCCGGCGCACTGGGCTTGCCAGAACCCGCCTCGGACTGCTGACAAAGTATCCTTCAAGGTTTTACCGGCCCCGGCCAAGCCGGGCCGCTTCCACGTAAGCCCTTGCATCCGCAGTCTTGCTGTTGACAGGATACCCTCCGGCCCGACAGGGCAAGCCTGACACCCCGCCAGGCGGGGCTATTGGGGTTTTCCGCAATGCGGAAACACCCAATTCAGCCCGCCGCCCTGCCAGTGCATGATCGACCCAGAGATAGCCGGTGCTGCCTGCAGCGCCGCCATAACACACGAGAGGTCGATATGTCGGGTAAACCGTTTTACAAAACCCTGTATTTCCAGGTCATTGTTGCCATTGTTCTGGGCGTGATGCTGGGCCATTTCATGCCCGAGCTGGGCGCCAAACTGAAGCCGCTAGGCGATGGCTTCATCAAACTGGTGAAAATGATGATCGCCCCGATCATCTTCTGCACCATCGTGGTCGGCATTGCCGGCATGGAAGACATGAAAAAGGTTGGCCGCGTGGGCGGCAAAGCCTTGTTGTACTTTGAAGTAGTCACCACCCTGGCACTGGCCATCGGCCTGCTGGTGGTGAACTTCGTGCAACCCGGTAGCGGCATGAACGTGGACCCGACCACGCTGGATACCGGTGCCATTGCCAAGTACACCGAAAAAGCTGCCGGCCAGAGCACGGTAGACTTCATCCTGCACATCATCCCGCAAAGCGCCGTCGGTGCCTTTGCCGAGGGCGAAATCCTGCAAGTGCTGCTGTTCTCGGTACTGTTTGGTGCCGGCCTGTCGATGATGGGCGAGCAGGGCAAACCGGTGCTGGGCTTCTTTGAAAAAGTGTCGCACGTACTGTTTGCCATGATCGGCTTCATCATGAAGCTGGCCCCGATCGGCGCCTTTGGTGCCATGGCCTTCACCATTGGCAAATACGGTGTCAGCAGCCTGGTACAGCTGGCCTCGCTGATGGGTACTTTCTACCTGACCTGCGTGCTGTTCGTGGGCCTGGTACTGGGCAGCATCGCCCGCTTCTACGGCTTTAGCGTGTGGAAGCTGATCAAGTACATCAGAGAAGAGCTGATGATCGTACTGGGTACCTCGTCGTCCGAATCGGCCCTGCCGCGCCTGATGGTGAAGCTGGAGCAGCTGGGCTGCGCCAAGCCGGTAGTCGGCCTGGTGGTACCGACCGGTTACTCGTTTAACCTGGACGGCACCTCGATCTACCTGACCATGGCAGCCATCTTTATCGCCCAGGCCTGCAATATCGACCTGACGCTGACCCAAGAGCTGACCATCCTGGGCGTGCTGCTGCTCACCTCCAAAGGCGCTGCAGGCGTGACCGGTTCCGGCTTTATTACCCTGGCCGCCACCCTGGCGGTGGTACCGGAGATTCCGGTAGCCGGCCTGGCGCTGATTCTGGGTATCGACCGCTTCATGTCCGAAGCCCGCGCCATCACCAACCTGATCGGTAACGCCGTGGCCACCGTCGTGGTAGCCAAGTGGGAAAACTCGCTGGATACCGAGCAGATGGCCCGCGAGCTGGCCAACCCGACGCCGATCAACCACGGCGCACCGGTAGAGGCCCCGCACCTGGCACGCGAAGTGTCCAAAGAGCTGAGCTAAGCCCAGCGCAGCGTACTGTCAGCAAAAAGCCCCGGCACAGACACCGGGGCTTCAGGCTGCTGACAATATTCAGGCCAATGCTTTACCGGACCCGGCAAAGCCGGGCCGCGCCACATAAGCCTTTGCGTCCGCAGCCTTCCTGTTACAGGGCAAAGCCAGTTTGCCTAGCAAACCGGCTTTGCCGTCCATCTCAAGCCCCGGTGCAGACACCGGGGCTTTTTGGCGTCTGATGCTGCGCCAAAGGTTGGCCGCAGGCTGCGTGCGGCCAACCTTAGCGGCTGATCTCGCGGTAGGCCTGGCACGGCAGCGAGAACACCGCACGGTCTTCCAGCCGCACCGCGGTAAGGCTGCCGCCCCACAGGCAACCACTGTCGATAGCCAGCACGTCGTCTTCCAGATGCAGGCCCAGCGCCGACCAGTGGCCGCAAATGATTGGCGTATCCACGCTGCGCCGGGTCGCCGCCTCGAACCACGGCAGCAGGTGTGGGGGCGCGCCGTCCAGCTCGCCCTTATACGACAAGTCCAGCTCGCCATCCTGGGTGATAAAGCGCATGCGCGTCATGGCGTTCACGATCAGCCGCAGGCGGTCCATGCCTTTCAGGTCGTCCTGCCAGCGCAGCGGCTTGTTGCCGTACAGCTTGCCCAGAAACTGGCGGTGGTGCTTGCCGGACAGCTCGTCCTCCACCTCCTCGGCCAAGCGCAGCGCCTTTTTGATGCTCCACTCCGGCAGCAGGCCGGCGTGCACCATGGCGTAGCCCTGCTCGTAGATCATCAAGGGCTGGCAGCGCAGCCAGTCCAGCAGCACTTTGCTTTCGGCGGCATCCAGAATGGGCTGGATGGTGTCGTCGGCGTGTACCTTGCCGTAGCCTTCAGAGACGGCCAGCAGGTGCAGGTCGTGGTTGCCCAGCACCGTTTGCACGCAGTCTTGCTTGTCGAAGACCCAGCGCAGCACCTGTAACGACTCGGGGCCACGGTTGACCAGGTCGCCGGTGAGCCACAGCGTGTCGCGGCCGGGGTTGAAATCTATCTGGCGCAGCAGCGCCATAAAGGGCGTAAAGCAGCCCTGCAAATCGCCAATCGCATAGGTGGCCATGTGTTTTTCCTGTACTGATCGCGGCCGGGTTGGCCATAGCGCATGCCGCCAGCCAGATGATAATGGATGCGCTGCTTGCCGTCGCCGCTGCGCAGGGGCGGCCATGCGCTACAATGCGCGCTGTCCATGAAAGATTGACGACGGCCCATGTCCCTGCTGCAACTGAACCCGCCCCAACGCGACGCCATCAAATACGTGGACGGCCCCCTGCTGGTGCTGGCGGGTGCCGGCTCCGGCAAGACGCGCGTCATTACCCAGAAAATCTGCCACCTGATCCGCGAATGCGGCTACCAGGCCAAGCATATCGCCGCCATTACCTTTACCAACAAGGCGGCGCGCGAAATGCTGGAACGGGTAGGCAAGCTGATGGACAGCCGCGAGCTGAAGGGCATTACCGTGTCCACCTTCCACTCGCTGGGCATGCACATCCTGCGCCAGGAAGCGCCACACCTGGGCTACAAAACACAGTTTTCCATTCTGGACAGCTACGACGCCGCCAAGATCATCTCGGACATCCTGAAAAGCACGCACAAGGACGAAGTGCGCAAGGTGCAAAGCCGCATCTCGCTGTGGAAGAACGAGCTGCTGGACGCCGACGCCGCGCTGGTAGCGGCCGATAACGAATTCGACCGCATCTGCGCCACCACCTACAGCGCCTACCAGGCCACGCTGATGGCCTACCAGGCCATGGACTTCGACGACCTGATCCGCCTGCCGGTGGGGCTGTTCCAGACCCACCCCGAGGTGCTGATCAAATGGCAGGGCCGCCTGCGCTACCTGCTGATCGACGAATACCAGGACACCAACACCTGCCAGTACCTGCTGGTAAAGCTGCTGGCCGGCGTACGCGGCCTGTTTACCGCCGTGGGCGACGACGACCAGAGCATCTACGCCTGGCGCGGCGCCAATATGGAAAACCTGCGCCTGCTGCAGCACGACTTCCCGGCGCTGAAAATCGTGAAGCTGGAGCAAAACTACCGCTCCACCGCGCGCATCCTGCGTGCGGCCAACTCGGTGATTTCCAACAACCCCAAGCTGTTCGAAAAGCAGCTATGGAGCGAGCTAGGCTTGGGCGAGCCGATTCACGCCGTGATGTGCAAGGACGAAGACCACGAGGCCGAAATCGTGGTGCAGCGCCTGTTGGCGCATAAATTCGAATACCGCACCGAATTTAAAGACTACGCCATCCTGTACCGCGGCAATTATCAGTCCCGCGTGTTTGAAACCGTGCTGCGCAACCAGCGTATCCCCTACCAGATGGCCGGCGGGCAAAGCTTTTTCGACAAGCCGGAAATCAAGGACGTACTGGCCTACCTGCGGCTGATTGCCAACCCGGACGACGACCCGGCGTTTATCCGTGCGCTCACCACGCCCAAACGCGGCGTGGGCGCCACCACGCTGGAAAAACTGGGCGCCAGCGCCGCGCTGTTCGACAAGAGCCTGTTTGCCAGTGCGGGCGAGCCGGGCTTTCGCGTGCAGGTGCAGGATGCCCAGCTCAAGCCGCTGGAGGACTTCTGCCGCTTCATCACCAACCTGCAATACCGCGCCACGCGCGAACCGGCCGGCGAGCTGGTAATGGACATGCTGAAAGTGATCGGCTTCGAGGCCTGGCTATACGACAGCGAAGACAGCCCCAAGGCAGCGGAAAGCAAATGGAAGAACGTGTTCGAGCTGGTGGCCTGGCTGCAGCGCAAGGGCGAGGCCGACAGCAAGAACCTGATCGAGCTTACCCAGACCATTGCGCTGATTACCATGCTGGAAGGCCGCGACGAGGGTGATGTCGACGCGGTGCACATGTCCACCCTGCACGCCTCCAAAGGCCTGGAATACCCGCACGTGTTCCTGGTGGGCTGCGAAGAAGGCATCCTGCCGCACAGCGAATCCGTAGATAACGGCATGGTGGAAGAAGAACGCCGCCTGATGTACGTGGGCATTACCCGCGCCCAGCGCAGCCTTACCCTCACCTACTGCGTCAAACGCCGCCGCGCCGGCGAATGGCTGTTTGTCGAGCCGTCGCGCTTTATCGGCGAGATCAACGGCGACGACCTGCGCCACTTCGGCAAAAAAGGCGGCGAGCCCATCGTCAGCAAAACCGAAGGCAAAAGCCGCCTGGCCAACCTCACCGCCATGCTGGGTAGCAAGGTGCAAAAAACCGACGATAAACCGCAGTAGCGACACCCCTGCCACCCTGGCCCGTAAAAAGACAAACCCTGTTTGCTTACGCAAACAGGGTTTTGTTTTGCACAACCGCACCGCACGGTGGCGGTGCAGCGTATGACTTACTTGGCCGCGTTGGTCAGGTAAGTCACTGCAGCCTTGAATTCTTCATCAGAACCGGTGTAACCACCTTTAGGCGGCATGGCGTTCAGGCCTTTGGTAGCCGAAGCAACCAGACCATCCAGGCCTTTACCCAGACGCGGAGCCCAGGCAGCCTTATCGCCAAATTTCGGTGCGCCAGCGGCACCGGTAGCGTGGCAGGCTACGCATACGCCTTCATACACTTTCTTGCCGACAACGGCCGGATCCAGCGGTGCACCGGCAGCAGCAGCGCCCCCTACCGGCGGCTCGGTAAACTTGCCACCTGCAGCGTTACCCATATAGGCCACGGCGCGTTTCACTTCATCGTCGGTCAGGTCTGCCGCACCGCCTTTGGCCGGCATGGCGTTAAAGCCTTGCAGGGCATGAAGTGTCAGGGTGTCCCAGCCTTTGGCTACACGAGCACCCCAGGCACCGGCATCACCGAACTTGGGCGCGCCAGCCAGGCCGGCGCCGTGACAGGTAATACAGATACCTTCGTAAACTTGCTGACCGGTTTTCATGCCTGGAGGCGCATCGCTGGCCTTGGCTTCACCAACCGGCTTCAGGCGGGCGGCGACAGCTTCCTTGGTCATCACTTCTGCGTTGACATCAAAGCCGCCGGTGGCCAATTTGGCCAGCAGATACACTGCTACTACCAACAGCACGACAACACCCAGCAAAACCGGCACGATCTTGCCTGGGGCTTTGGTTTCGTTGCTCATTCCTGCCTCACCTGAATTAATAATGACAATCCGAAGAATAGGGAAATTATACGGCAAAGCCCTGCTGCGGCAAAATGTCCCATCGATAATGTTTGCGCAAACGCAATGGCGCTAGACGAAAACACCATGCATGGGCTATATTGCGCGGCTTGTGTGTACCCGTAGCTCAGTTGGATAGAGTGTCAGCCTCCGAAGCTGAAGGTCGCTGGTTCGACTCCAGTCGGGTACGCCAACCCATTCAATGACTCGTAAGCATCTCCGTTTGCGATCCCATCACCAAAGCCTATTTGGGGTACCCTTCAGGGTACCCTCTACGTCGCACCAAGCGCCTTGTGGTTTCTTTCTCGCCATACCTTCCAGCAAGCTCTGGCCGAACATTGTCTTTGCCGCTTCACACCGGTGGGCGCTGAGCACCACACACCCGCTGCGTTCCGGCGTGTGCATTGCACCCTGATGCGCTACCTACGGCCTTGCCCCCTGCGCACAGACAAGCGCCATGACAATGCGGTTGAATGCGCGCCATCCCGCCCTCCCCCACCAGTAGCAGACTGTCAGCAGGCTTGGTTGGCCAGGCCAACAAGCCACACCTCCCTACCGGATGAGCATCCTGCGCCATCCTCGCACTTCACGCTTATTGCATATTCCCGATAGTCATGCGATACAGATATAGCTTTATATAAAAACGATACGGGGTAGCAGCCTGCGTTGCTTCTGGCACCCCGCTCACAAAGGGAAATTCATGCAATCGATCAAGTTTCTACAAAACGGCCTGCTGAGTGCCGTCGTCTGGAGTGTCTCGCAAGGGGCGATGGCCGCGCCGCTGGCCGCCGGCGCGGTGGCTGCGCCTGATCAATACGGGGCTGCAGTAGCCGAACAGATTCTGCAAGCCGGTGGTAACGCGGTAGATGCTGCTGTCGCCACCGCCTTTGCCCTGGCGGTGACCTACCCGGAAGCGGGGAATATCGGAGGCGGCGGTTTCATGACCATCTTCTACGAGGGCAAGCCGTATTTCCTGGACTACCGCGAAATCGCCCCCAAGGCAGCGACACGCGACATGTATCTGGACGCCAAAGGCGAGGTCATCGAGAACCTGAGCCTGGTCGGCGCCCGCGCAGCGGGTGTACCGGGAACCGTGATGGGTATGTGGGACGCGCACAAGCGTTTTGGCAAGCTTAAGTGGGCGCAACTGGTACAGCCGGCGATCAAGCTAGCCGAGCAGGGCTTTGTAGTCGCCCCCGGGCAGTTTCAATACCGCGAAGATGCAGTGAAGTTCTTCGGCGATAAGACCAATTTCTCGACTTACTTCGGCGCGATGAAGGCTGGCGAAAACTTCAAGCAGCCGGAGCTGGCGCAAACGCTACGCCGCATCGCCCGGTATGGCGCGCAAGAGTTCTACCGTGGCAAAACGGCCGACTTGCTGGTCGCGCAGATGAAAGCTGACAATGGCCTGATCTCCGCAGCCGACCTGCGAGACTACCGTACCAAGTGGCGCGAGCCGATCAAGATCAACTGGCGCGGTAACATGATCTATACCGCACCACCGCCTAGCTCGGGCGGTATTGCCCTCAAGCAGCTGCTGACGATCAAGGAGCAGCGCGCGGCAGACTTCAAGGGCGTGGCACATAACTCGACTCAGTACATCCACCTGCTCTCCGAGATCGAAAAGCGGGTGTTTGCCGACCGTGCAGACTACCTGGGCGACCCGGATTTCTCCAAAGTACCCACCAAGGCGCTGACCGATGACGCCTATCTTGCCAAGCGGGCGTCCGAGATCAACCCGAAGGCCATTTCCCCTACCGACAAGGTGAAGCCTGGGCTGGAAACCCGGCAGACCACGCACTACTCTATCGTCGATAAATGGGGTAATGCCGTCGGTAACACCTACACACTGAACTGGGATTTTGGCAGCGGAGTAGTAGTAAAAGGCGCCGGCTTCTTGCTGAACGACGAGATGGATGACTTCAGTGCCAAACCCGGCGTGGCCAATGCCTTCGGCGTGGTGGGCAAGGATGCCAACGCAATTGAACCTGGCAAGCGGATGCTGTCATCGATGAGCCCGACCATCGTCACACGCGACGGCAAGGTGATGATGGTGCTGGGTACACCGGGTGGCTCGCGCATTTTCACGTCCATCTTCCAGGTGCTGAACAACGTGTACGACTACAACATGCCACTGCAACAAGCGGTTGCGGCGCAGCGTGTCCATCACCAGTTGCTGCCCAAAGATACAATCTATTTTGATGCCTACGCGCCACTGCAAGGCAAAGAGGCCGACGGTCTGAAGGCCATGGGATACACGCTGGAAGACCAGGGCTGGAATATGGGCGACATCCAGGCCATCCGCATCAACGGCACGCTCCCGGAAACAGCGTCTGACCCGCGTGGCCGTGGCGTTGGCCGCATCGTGAAATAAGGCAGGCTAGCGCACGGGTCGGTGCGCTGCTTCTGCCTCCTGTGCGCGGATGATTCTGTTCACGCCAGCAAAGGCACCGTTTGTCAGCTATGGCAAACGGTGCTTTTTCATGGTGTCACTGGGATGGTTCCAGCACACCGACCAAGCGGGTCAACCGAAAACGGTCATCCACAAACTGGCGGATCTCGGCCCGCACCGGGTAGGAATGAATGCAGAGCATCACCTGCGCCGCGCGCAGCGCGTCCTCTTGCGTGGCGTGGATGGGGCCACCCTCGTCCACCCCGAAATAGTCGGAAATCAAGCGCACACGAAACATGGCAAGCTCCTGCTGTTATTTTATTGCGGCCAAGCTACCTGGCCCACAATACAGGCTTGCTATTGCTTCTATAATTCGCAGCTTTGACCCCCATTGAGGCAAAGCCCGCCATAAACAAAAAAGCCAACACAATGCTGGCTTTTTGTCTGCTTGCGCCGGGCAAGGGCTTATTTTCCCTGCACGTTTTGCCCTACCGTACCGCGCACCTCGTGCAGCAGCGCCTGCACAGGCGCCACCTCGCCACCCCAGTAACCCAGGCGCGCCATGCAATCGATGGCCACCAGCGCAGCATCGCTCATGAATTGCCCGTTGATGATGTGCTGCTCGACCTCGGCCAGCGTCATCAGCACGTGCTCGGCCACTTCGCCGTCCTGGTTTTGTGGGGTAGCGTCCTGCGCCAGCCAGATATCGTAGACAAACAGCCATTCGCGGTGCAGGCCACGGGCTACCGGGCGGGTCGCCAGCAGCACTGCCTGCTGCTGCAGCGGTGACAGCTGCGCTGCCTGCATGCCGGCTTCTTCCCAGCCTTCGCGCAGCAATGCATCCATGATGCTTTCGCCGGCAGCCACGCCACCGCCCATCAGATTATCCAGCCGGTTGGGCGCCACGTCCTTGAACGGGCTGCGCCGGCCTATCCACATGCGCACTTCGCCATCGGGTAGGCGTGTGAGACCGTTCAGGTGCACGGCACGGCTGGTAAGGCCCAGCGGGCGGAAGGCGGCGCGTTCCAGCTCGAAACAGGGAGTGCCGTCTGGCAGGTAGGCGATGAATTTTTCGTTGCGCCAGCCGCTAAACCAGCCAGCGTCGCGCCAGGCTTCGGCGGCGGCCTGCAGCAGGGTGCTGCGTGCGCTATAGGACATATCGGTGGCTAGCAGCTGCATCACACCCGCTTCTAGCGCAAACAGCTCGCCGTGGTGTGCCAGCAGGCGCTCGCGCCAGACTTGGTTGATAAAACCGATAGGCGCACCACCAAGCGCCAGTGGGATAAACGCCGTTTGATCGTAGCGGATGGTTTTTTCCAGCAATCCGGCAACGCCTTGCACCTGCATGACAACTCCCTGCTGCTTTCGTGAAGGCGCCATCTTACGGAGATTGTGCAGGCTGTGCCTTGCTTTGGCGGGTGCTGGCGGGCTGTCTGCCGGCCTGCGTGCGCGGATGCAACACTTCTATAAAAATGACATGCAGCTTTGCTGACACATTGCCGGGCACAATGCAAAAAGCCGCAGTCGTTTGACTGCGGCTTTTTTAATTCTGGTCGGAGTACAAGGATTTGAACCTTGGACCCTCTGCTCCCAAAGCAGATGCGCTACCGGGCTGCGCTACACTCCGAACAAGACCCGAACTATACAGATGCCTTTTCAGACCGTCAAGCCCCTGCCCCATATTTTTTCAGCCAGGCCGGACTGGCGTGCCGGGGCGTACTGCACGGCGGCCTGCAGCACCGCCAGGCTACCTGCCAAAACAAAGCGCTGCCGCGCACGGGTAATGGCGGTGTACACCAGCGAGCGGGTTAGCGTGGCGGTGGGTTGCGGCGGCAAGGCCAGCCACACGCTGCCGAATTCGGAGCCCTGCGATTTATGCACGGTCATGGCGTAGACGGTGTCGTGCTCCGGCAGGCGGGCGGGCGATACCTCGCGCCAGCCACCGTCGGTGGTAGGGAAGATCACACGCAGGCGGCCGTCGCGCGGCACAGTCAGGCCGATGTCGCCGTTGAACAGGCCCACGCTGTAGTCGTTGCGCGTAATCATGACCGGGCGGCCGGGGTACCAGTCGCTATCGGCCGGCTTGCGCCCCAGGCGCACCAGCTCGGCGCTGATCTGTTCGTTGATCTGCGTGACCGCGTGGCGCTCTGCGGCCAACAGCATGCACTGGTTGAAGGCGGCAAACAGCGCAGCCCAGTTGTCGCCCTCGCCCAACGCGTCCAGCGCTTGCCAGTAGACAGCGCGCAGTGCGTGCAGGCCGGCAGCGTCGGGCAGCTGCGGCTGGCTGGCAATGTCCAGGTTGGCCGCATCGGCCAGCAGTGCGCCCACCTGCGCCGTGTCGCCGGCGTTCACCGCACGGGCCAGGCGGCCAATGCCGGAGTGCTCGCCAAAACGGTGGCTTTTTTCCAGCACCACCACGCTGTCGGCCAGCATGGCGCCATCGTCCACCTGCCCTGGCGGGGTAATGCCCGCCGCCTGCAGCTGCGCCGCCGTGGCCGTGCGCCAGGCCTGCTGGCTGCACAGGTCCCCCAGCACGGCGCCGGCGTCTACCGAGGCCAGCTGGTATTTGTCGCCCAGCAGGATCAGCCGAGCATGCGGCGGCAGCGCGGCCACGGTTTGTGCCATCAGGGTAAGGTCGACCATCGAAGCTTCATCCACCACCAGCACGTCCAGCGGCAAAGGGTTGGCCGCATGGTGGCGCGGGCGGGCGGTGCCGGGCAGCAGGCCGATGAGGCGGTGCAGGGTTTGCGCCTTGTCCGGCAGCTGGGCGCGGGTGGCCTCGGCCACCGGCAGCGCGTCGCGCGCGGCGCGTACCGACTCGGTAAGCCGCGCAGCGGCCTTGCCGGTGGGCGCGGCCATGGCCATCACCAGCGGGCGGCCGGACAGCGCCGCCAATGCTGCCAGCAGACGCACCACGGTGGTGGTTTTGCCGGTGCCGGGGCCGCCGGAAATCACCATGAAACGGTGCTGCGTAGCCAGCCATGCGGCCAACCTTTGCCAGTCGCCACGCGGGGCGCCGGCAAACAGGCTGTCCAGCACGCCGTCCACGTCGCCGGCCAGCGGCTGCGGGTCGGCGGCCAGCGCCTGCAGGGCGGCCACCAGGCGGGTTTCGTCCTGCCACTGGCGTGCCAGATACAGGCGGCCACCGTCGTCCACGATCAGCGGGGCGTAGTCGCCGGGGCGGCCCGCCAGCGGGCTGCGGCGCAGCAAGGCGTAGTCGTCCCGCGTTAGGCCGGCCAGGCACACGTGCCCGCTGGCCAGTGCGGCCAACAGGCGCTGCATCACAGGCTGCAGCGCAGCGCCGTGCTGCGGGTCCAGCCGCGCCATCAAGCCGGCCAGCTGGGCCGGCAGCAGGCTTTCCGTGGTGGCCATCTGCTCGCTCATGCTTTACCCAGCCTGGCTTCCAGCGCTTCGCACACGGTGCTCAGCACCTTGATGCGGGCGTAGTACTTGTTATTGGCCGGCACCAGTGTCCACGGCACGGCGCTGGTACTGGTGCGGTCGATCATGTCGCACACGGCAACCTTGTAGGCGTCCCATTTGTCGCGGTTACGCCAGTCTTCCTCGGTAATCTTGAAGCGTTTGAAGCCGGTCTCCTCGCGCGATTTGAAGCGGGCCAGCTGCTCGTCGGCGCTGATGGCCAGCCAGAACTTCAGCACGATGGCCTTGTTGTCGGTGAGCTGGTGCTCGAAGTCGTTGATCTCGTAATAACCGCGCATCCAGTCGGCGGTGTCGGCAAAGCCTTCTACCCGCTCCACCAGCACGCGGCCGTACCAGGTGCGGTCGAAGATGGTGACTTTGCCCTTGCCCGGCACCTGGCGCCAGAAGCGCCACAGCCACGGCATGGCGCGTTCTTCTTCGGTCGGTGCGGCCACCGGCACCACGCGGTACAGCCGCGCGTCCAGCGCCTGGGTAATGCGGCGGATGGCACCGCCCTTGCCCGCCGCATCGTTGCCCTCAAACGCCAGCACCAGCGAATGCTCGGCAAAGCGCGGGTCACGCGTTAGCCCGTTGAGGCGGCCTTGCAGCGCGGCCAGCTGCTGGCGGTAGTCGTCTTTGGATAGCGGCTGTTCCAGCTGTAGCGATTCCAGCAGCAGCTTGTTGTCTGCCGGCGGCGTGATGGGGGCCACGTCCGAGCGCGGGTGCCACGATTCGGCCATGGCCAGGCGCTGCTGCAGCGCCTGCAGCAGCGCGCGCCCTACCGCCAGGCTGCGGTAGTTGGCGTCTTCGCCGTCCACCACCAGCCACGGCGAATAGGCGGTATTGGTGAGGCGCATCATGTGCTCGGCGTTATCGCGAATACGCTTGTACTGCTGGTGGTGCTGCCAGTCCGCCTGGCTCACACGCCAGGCGGTGGCCGGGTCTTTTTCCAGTGTTTTCAGGCGTTTTTTCTGTTTTTCTTCGGTCAGGTGCAGCCAGAATTTCAGCACCAGCACGCCGTCGTTGGCCAGCATGCGCTCGAAACGCAGGATATCGAACAGCTGCTTGTCGAAGGTGTCGCGGTTGATCTTGCTATCCACACGATCGAACAGCGCGTCGGAATAATAAGACCCAAAAAACATGCCGATGCGGCCCTTGGCCGGTAGCTCGCGCCAGTAGCGCCACATCCACGGGCGCTCGCGGGCGTCGTCGTTGGGGGTGTCAAAGGCAGCGGTGTGGATCAGGCGCGGGTCCAGCCATTCGTTGATCTGGTTCAGCATTTCGCCGCGCCCGGCGCCATCCATACCGTGAATCAGGATCAGCACCGGAAAGGCGCTACGCTCTTGCAACTCGTACTGCGCTTCCAGCAGCGCTTCGCGCAGGCTGGCCTCTTCGGTTTTATAAGCCGCCTTGTCGATGGCGTGGCCGATCTCGGCTGATTCGAACATGGTGTGTATTCCTGTCTGGTTGGCCGCGCAGCGGCGGCACGGCATGACATGATTGTAAGGCCGGAGCGGGCTGTGCAGCCAACCCGGTTTCAGCCCGCCACAAACAGCGCGTCCAGCGCCGCCAGCAGTGCCTCGTCTGGCGCATCGCACCACACACCCTGCCCGCTGCCATCGATACCGCGCAGGTACAGATAGCGCACGCCGCCCAGGCGCAGCTGCGGGGCGCGCTGCGCAATGTAGCGGCGCAGCGCCACGCAGTAGATCAGGTACTGCAGGTAGTAATGTTCGCGCGCAATGGACGCGGCCAACTGTGGCGTGCCGTAGTCGGCGTAGCTGTCGCCCAGGTGGTTGGACTTGTAATCCACCAGCCACAGCGCGTCGTCGGCGATAAACACCAGGTCGATAAAGCCTTTCAGATAGCCCTGTACCCGCTCGAAGCTGAGCTTGGCGGCGGCCTCGCGCAGCGGCGCGGCCAGGCCGTGCGCCGGGTGGCACAACACGGCCTGCAGGGCGGCCAGGTTCAGGCCGTTGGCCGGCAGGGTGAATTCCATCTCCACACGGCGGCGTGCCGGTGGCACGTCGGCCAGGCGCACGCCGGGGGCCAGCCCGGCCTGGATGGCCGACTGCAGCATGGCCAGCGCGGCGTCTTGCCACTGCGCGTCAAAGCCATGGCGCTGCAGCGCCTCGGCCACCACCTGCGGCCAACCCTGCGGCCGGGTAAAGTCCACCCGCTCGAACATATCGTGCAGGCAGGTACCGGCGCGGGCGCCACGCGGGAAGGCAAAACGGTCGGCCAGCTGCTCGACCGCGGCCACGTCCTGCAGCGGGCCGTGGTCGTGGTCCAGTGCCTCGCCTGCCTGTGCCGCGCCGCCACCGTGCAGATGGCGGGTCAGGCTGCTAAAGCTGCTTACCCACCATGGTGTGCGCAGGCGGCGGCTGACCGTGGCCAGCTGCGGGGTAAAGCTGTCGGCCTGCAGCGCGGGCAGCGTGTTCATGGCCACGTTCACGCTGCGGCAGTGCACCGCGCCGGGCTGGCTGCGGGCGTAGGCGGCCAGGTCGGCGCTGATGGCAGCGTCGGACAGCGGCGTGTCCTCCAGGCTAGCCAGGTTGGCCGCATGCCGCCCGTGCAGCAGCCACGATAGCGCGGCGGTCTGCATCTTTTGCACGTGGCCCCACACTATGTACTGGCGGTGCTCGGCGCGGGTGAGCGCCACGTACAGCAGGCGCAGTTTTTCGGCCAGTATCTCGCTGCGGGCGGCGTCGCGCGCGGCGTCGCTTACCAGCTCGCCGGGGGCCAGCCAGGACTCGCCACCGTCGCGGTAGCGCCAGAAGGTGGTATCGCGCCGCTCCAGCGCGCCGTCCCACAGGAAGGGGCAGAACACCAGCGGGTACTGCAGGCCTTTCGAGGTGTGAATGGTGACGATCTTCACCAGCTCAGCGTCGCTTTCCAGCCGCAGCAGCGCCTCCTCGCCAGCGGGCGGGCTGGCCACGGCGGCCTCGAACCACGCCAGCAGCGGGGCCTGGCCGGCGATGCGCTCGGCTTCCTGCTGCAGCAGCTCGGCCAGGTGGCCCAGGTTGGTCAGGCGGCGTTCGCCGTCCGGCAGCGGCAGCAGGCGCGCCGCCACACCCTCGCGCGCCATAAAGCCACGCCAGGCGGCCATGAAACCGCGCTGCTGCCACTGCTTGTGGTCGTCGTGGTTGGCCACCAGCCGTGCTTCCCACGCCGCCTCGTCCTCGGCCAACTGCAACAGCTGCGCCGCGTCCAGCCCCAGCAGTGTAGTGGCGCACAGCACTTTCAGCCGCGTTTCGGACGCGGGCTCGGCCCAGGCGCGCAGCAGCGCCAGCAGCTCGCCGGCCTCGTGGCTGGCAAACACGCTTTCCTGCGTCAGCGCTACCGCCTTGACGCCGCGTGCGGCCAAGGCATCGCGCACGGCGTCGCCCTGACGGTGGGTGGCCACCAGCACGGCCATATCGCCACCAGCCAGCGGGCGGCGGCTGCCGCCCTTTTCCAGCTGCGCCTTGTCCTGGCGGGCCAGCGCCAGCAGGCGGGCGATCTCGTGGGCGGTGGCTTCGGCGGCGTATTGCGTGGCCTCGGCCTTGTTTACGCCTTTATCGCTATCGCTGGCGGGAAAGGCCAGCACGGTGAGCGCGCCGTCGTCGTCGGCAACGTGCAGGGTGCTGCCGCCGCTGGGCGCGGCGTCGACCTGCGGGTAGTCGATGCCGTCCAGCAGAAACGGCTGCGGCCGGTCAAACAGCTGGCTCACCGCGGCCACCAGCGGCGGCTGGCTGCGGCGGTTGGTCAGCAGGGTGTATTGCTTGTCGGCGGGGGCGTCGTCGCGCGCGCTCAGGTAGGCAAAAATGTCGGCGCCGCGAAAGCTGTAAATGGCCTGCTTGGGGTCGCCCACCATGAATACCGGCCGCGCCTGCTGCACAAAGGCGCGGCGGAAGATGCGGTACTGCAGCGGGTCGGTATCCTGGAATTCGTCGATCAGCGCGATGGCAAAGTCGGCGGCAATGCGTGCGGCCAACCGTGCACCGTGCTCGGGGTCGTCCAGCGCCGTGGCCAGGTCGGTGAGCAGGTCGTCAAAGCCGCGGCTGCGCGTGGCGCGGCGCTGCGCCACGGCGTGCTGGTCTATCCACGCGATCATGGCCAGCTTGAGCCCGGCGATGTTCTGCGCCAGCTGGCGGCTGTAGCTGTCCCACGCGGCCAGCCAGCCATCTACCAGCGCAAACAGCCGGTGCTGCGGCGCGCTGTGGCCTTTGTTCATGCCCTTGTCCAGCTGGCTTTGCCCCAGGCGCGCCAGGTCTTTGGCCTGGGTGGACGATAGCTGCGGCAGGCTGGCGTCGGCGGCCAGCATCTGCAGCAGGCGCACATAGCGCTGGCACTGCGCCGGCTTGTAGCTGGTCTGCTTCAGCCCCTCTGCGGCCAACAATAGCGCGCAGCCTTCGGCCAGCGTGGCGCTATCGGCCTGCAGCGGTGCCCAGGCTGCGGCGGCGGCTTCGCGTGCGGCTAACAGTGCAGCGCTGTCGATGCTTGGGGTGCGCAGATAGGGTTTGGACAGATACGGCCGCACCTCGGCCAGCCAGGCGTCCGGCGTGTCGCCGTTTTCGGCCAGCACCTGCGCCAGCGCGGGCTGCGCCACGATGTGCGTGCGCCAGAAATCGTCGGCCAGCTGCTGCAGGTCGGCGTGGTTGTCGGTGGCCAGCTCGGCGGCGAAGGTCTGGCCGCTGTCGAAGGCGGCGTCGGTGAGCACGCGCTGGCAAAAACCGTGAATGGTGTAGATGGCCGCCGCGTCAAAGTCGTTGATGGCCGCCCGCAGGCGCTGCTGCGCCAGCTGCATATCGCCTGCGGCCAACCTGTGCGCCATGGCCTGCAAGAACGGGTCGCCCGTCACACCACCGTCCAGCACCTGCTGCAGCTCCACCAGGCGGCGGCGCAGGCGCTCGCGCAGCTCGGCCGTGGCGGCCTTGGTGTAGGTCACCACCAGCAGGCGGTCCAGCGTGGGCGGCGACGTGCCGTCCGGCGCATCCTCCAGCAGCAGGCGCGTGTACAGCGCGGCGATGGTCCAGGTCTTGCCGGTACCGGCCGAGGCTTCGATCAGGTTGATGCCCGACAGCGGGCAGTTCAGGGCGTCTAGGGCTTGCATGCGGGGCGACCGTAAAGGGATTTCAATAAAATTTTGCGGCGAGCGTCAGAAAATCAAAGGCTGTTTTTGCCACGAAAACCACGAACCAACACGAAAAACTGCCTGATAACACTCATCTCACTGACTGCTTTCGTGTCTTTTCGTGGGGTTCGTGGCTAAGAAAGCTTTTAATCTTTTTCCAGCAGTAGCGCCCCCACCAGCGGCGCCAGCAGCGTATCGGCCAGCTGCGCGAACAGCGGGTCGGACAGCGGCTCCAGGTGGCGGAAGGCCAGCAGGTTGGCCGCGTCGTCACGCTGCGGGGTGCGGCCCAGGCCGGTGAAGTCGGGCGACCATTCGTTTTGCGCGGCGCCCATTTGTTTGCCTGGCTCGGCGCGGGCGTAGGCCAGCGAGGTGCGGGCAAAGAACGGCAGCGGCTGGCTTTGGCCCTGCAGGTAGCGCGCCATCCACGCTGCCAGCAGCGCGTGGGCGTCCAGCGGCGCACCGTCGCGGCTATTGGCACACAGGCGGTGCACGCCGTCGTCGGCGTACAGCACGCTGTCGGGGGCGATGCCGGGCAGGCCTGCGGCCAACCTCACTAGGTGCTCCAGCCACAGGGTGATGAACTCGGTGGCGTAGGCCTTGCGCGGTACCACGCGCAGCAGGCCTTCGGGGCGCAAGCCGGCCAGCTCGCCGCTGAGCATCACCCCGCCCAGCTGTAGCCGTACCGGCTGCGGCGGCAGGGTATCGGCCAGCAGGCTGGATGGCAGGCGCGCGGCAAAGCGGGCGCTGGCGGCGCGTTCTTGCGCCAGGCAAGCGTCGCCCAGCGCGGCATCGGGCAGCAGGCCCTGCCCGGCCAGGCGGGCTTCGGCGTGGCGTAGCGGCTTGCCGGCCAGCAGGCTGCCGACTAGGGTGTCGCGGATGTCACTGCGGCTGTCGCGGTCGATGGCAAACGGTTCGCGCACCGGTAGCTCGTCGGCGTGGCGCGCCAGCTTTAGCCCCAGGCGGTCAGCCAGCCAGGCGCGTACCGGGTTGCGCCAGAAGCGCAGAAAGTCGGCCAGCAGCACGACCTGTGGTGCCACAGCGGGCAGCGTGGTGGCAAACGGCTGCGCGGCGGCGGCCGGCTGCGCCAGGGCAGCGGCCCACAGCGGCTCGTAGCTGGGCAGGCTGCCGTCGTAGCTGCGGCGGCTGAAGGGCTGCAGCGGGTGGCGGGTGGTGATGGCAGGCGCGATATCCCCCCCGCACATGCTGGCCAGGGTATCCAGCAGCTCGGCCACCAGCGGCGACGGCGGCAGCGGCTCGTCGCTGCGCACGCTGCGGCCAACCCAGCTCAGGTACAGCGCGTCGCGGGCGGACAGGATGGCTTCCAGAAACAGGTAGCGGTCGTCGAAGCGGCGCGAGCGGTCGCCACGGCGCGGGTTGCGCGCTACCAGGTCGAAGCTGACCGGGCGCTCGTCGCGCGGGTAGGCGCCGTCGTTCATGCCCACCAGGCACAGCACGCGGAACGGGATGGAGCGCATCGGCACCATGGCGCAGAAGGTGAGCCCGCCGGTAAGGAAGCCGCCGCTGGACGACATGTCCAGCTGGCGCAGCACGGCGTCGCGGATCACCGCCAGCGGCAGCGCGCCGTCAAACTGCGCCAGCGCGGCGTCGGCGGTGAGGGTGTCGGCAATGCCGTGCAGCAGCTGCAGCGCGGCTTCGTCGGCTTCGTCTACCAGAAACAGTTGCGCGGCGGCGTCGCGCAGGCGCTGGGCCCAGCCGGCCATGCTGGCGGGCTGCGCCCAGTCTGCGGCCAACCCTGCCAGCACGTCGTACAGGCTGGCCAGGCTGGCGAGCTTGTCGGCGGCCTGGCCCTGGGCGGCGCTATCGGGCAGCAGGCCGGCAAACAGCGGTGCGCCGTCGCCGGCCAGGCTGGCGGGCAGCATGGTGCCCAGCAGCAGGCGGTCCAGCCCCCAGCGCCAGGTGTGCGTGGGCTCGGCGGGCAGGCCGAGCTGGGCTTTGTGCGCGGCGTCGCGCCCCCAGCGTATGCCGGCCTGGCGTACCCATTGCGCCAGCAGGCTGACGTCGTCGTCGGCCAGGCCAAAGCGCGCCAGCAGCGCCGGGCAGTCCAGCAGGGCCAGTACGTCGCTGGCGGCAAAGCGCGAGTCGGCCAGCTGCAGCACGGCGCCAAAGGTAGCCAGCAGCGGCACCTCGCGCGCCAGGCGGCGGTCGGCAATGCTGTAGGGGATGGACGGCGCGTCGCTGCGGTAGCCGAATACGGCGTCGATGTACGGCGCGTAGGCGTTGATATCGGGGGTGAGCACGGCGATATCGGCCGGGGTGAGCGTGGGGTCGGCGGCCAGCATGGCCAGTAGCTGGTCTTTCAGCACCTCCAGCTCGCGCATGGGGCTGTGGGCGATATGGCAGCGGATGGACGCATCGCCCGCGCTGCAGGGTGCCACGTTGGCCGCAGGCGGGGTGAGCGTGAGGATGTCGTGCTGCAGGCGCGCCAGCAGGCTGTGGCCGTCCGGCGCCATGAAGGCCGACATGGGCTGCGCGATGCCACCGGCCAGCTCGTCGAAAAAGTCGCGCCCCTGCTGGCCCAGCGACGCCAGTAGCGGGTGGCCGCCGGCGCTGGCGTCGTCGCCAAACAGCGTTGCCTGGCGGCTGCGGGCTTGCAGATCGCCCCAGTAGGCTTCGCTGGGGTTGAGCAGGAACACATTCACCTCGGTGAGCTCGGCCATGCGCTGCAGCAGCGCCAGGTACATGGGTGCCAGCGTAGCAATGCCGAACACCGACACGCGCTGCGGCAGGTGCTCGCTGCGCAGGCGGGCAAAGAAGTCGTCCAGCATCATCACACGGTGGCGGCCGGGCACCTCGGCGGCCAACCTTTGCCACAGCGCGGCCTGCCAGGCTTCGTCCTCGCCCAGCCCCAGCAGGCGGCCGGCTTCCCAGGCGCGTATCCAGTCGGGGCGGAACACCAGGTATTGGTCGTAGATATCGGCAATCTTGCCGGCCAGCTCGAAGCAGGCCAGCGGGCCGCCCTGCAGGTAGCGCTGCAGCGGGGTAAACGGCTCGCCGGCCAGCGTGGGCAGCACGTCCATCAGCCGCCAGCACAGCACGTCGGGGGCAAAGGCGGATTTGGGCGGCAGCTCGGGCAGCACGGCCTGCATCAGCCGCCAGCCAAAACCGGCCGGCAGCACGAATTCCAGGTTGGCCGCCAGGCCGCGCTGCTGCGCCAGGTTCAGCGTGAGCCAGCGCCCCATGCCCCGGCTTTGTACCATGATGACTTCCGGCGCGAACGCATCGGCCAGCGGGCTGTCTGTGAGATGGCTGTACAGAATGCCCAGGGCTTCCAGGCGGTTGGATTGATACAGGTTCAGCGGCATGGCGCAGGCTATGGCGTGGTCATCGACCCCGGCAGTTTAGCATTCTGCCTGCGGTACAAAGCGGTATGATCGCGCCGCATGACATTTATCTACATTGAGGCTTCACCATGGATTATCAGGTTCTGAAACACGCGCACGCCGGGCTGGCGTATCTGTCGCTTACCCTGTTTGCTGCCCGCGCCGTGCTGTCTTATACCCGCCCGGCCCTGCTGCAGGCGCGTGCGCTGAAAATCGCGCCACACATGATCGACACCGGCTTGCTGGCCGCCGCCATCACGCTGGCGGTAATGGCCGGCCTGTCGCCGCATAACCAGCCCTGGCTGGCGGCCAAGATCGCCGCACTGCTGGCGTACATCGCGCTGGGCACCATCGGCCTGAAAAAACTGCACGGCTCGCCCCTGCGCGCGGTGGTGCTGGCCGCCGCCGTGGCCATGCCGATATACATGATTGCGGTAGCCAAAACCAAGCTGGTGTGGCCGTTCTAGGCCGCACCTGGCGCGCGATGCTGGCGGCCTGCCCTGCCTGTATCTGGCAGGCCCGCTCGCGGGCGTGTGGCGATTTATCTAACGAAAAACCTGCCGTCACGGTATTTTTTGCATCGCGATAAAACCCTGCCCTGTTGCCTGGCCAGCGTGACCATTACAAGACAGTTTTGGTCATGACAAGGGATAAGGGGGCAGCATGCAAACCAGACACATCATCACACTGGCCACTGCCGTACTACTGACCGCCTGCGGCGGCGGTGGCGGGGGCGGTGGCACAACGACGGCGAACACTGCCAATACGGGGGGCAGCAACGCATCAGGCAGTACAAGCGGCAGCACAGCGTCCGGTACCAGTAGCGCCAGCACCATCAACGACCCGCTATTTGCCAAACAATGGCACCTGAAGAATACCGGACAAGAAGGCGGCACCGCCGGGGTGGATATCAATATGCAGCCAGTCTGGCAGGCCGGGCTGGACGGCAGCGGGGTAAACGTGGCCGTCATCGACGATGGCCTGGACATCAACCATGAAGACCTGGTTCTGAATACCCTGCAAGGCAGCTCGCTGAACATGGCCAGCAATGGCAAAGCCAGCACGGACCCCACACCGGTGAATGCTAGCGACGACCACGGTACCAGCGTAGGAGGCTTGATAGCCGCGGTGGCGAATACCTTGGGCGGCCGGGGCGTAGCGTATGGCGCCAAGCTGCTGGGGGTGAATCTGCTGACCGCCAACAGCGCAGACAGCAACGACGCCACGGCCCTGCTGCACGGCAAGGGCATGATTGCCATCAGTAACAACAGCTGGGGCAACCCCGATAGCGATAACGAGCTGGGTTACAGCGGCCCTTTGGCCAAGGCAGCCATCGAGCAGGGCGCCACCACAGAGCGCGGCGGCAAAGGCATTGTCTACCTGTTTGCCGCAGGCAATGGTGCCACACAGTTTCAGTCGGATGGCAGCGTGCTGCAAACCGGCCAGCGCTCCGGCTACGACAGCTTCAACAATACCCCGTACGCCCTGAATATTGCTGCGGTGCAGGCCAATGGCACACCCTCCGAATACAGCGAGCCCGGCGCCAATGTGCTGGCAAGCGCGCCGTCCGACAGCACCGGTTCCACCCTGCCCGGGCTTTACACCACCACCGTCAGCCTGGCCAAGCTGAACAGCCTCTATCGCGGCCAAAACTGGTTGTTCCCTAACTACCGCCCGGACTTTGGCGGCACATCCGGCGCCACCCCCATTGCCGCCGGGGTAGTCGCGCTGATGCTGCAGGCCAACCCGTCCTTATCCTGGCGCGACATCCGCTGGATCCTGGCCAGCACCGCCCGTAGCGTAAGCAATGCTACCGAGACCGGCGCCTCGGCCATTGGCCACGGTGTTTACAGCCACAAAGCAGGATTCGGGCTGATTGATGCCAATGCGGCCGTGGCCATGGCCAAAATCCATACCGGCTTGCCGGCAATGAAAACCTGCACACTGACATTAGCCAGCAGCACGCAAAGCCCGGACAACAACGGCCAGCTGCAACTGGCCGCCAGCAGCGGCAACTGCACCATCAGCAAACTGGAAAGCGCAGACCTGAGCCTGCAGCTTAACCAGCCTGGTAACCCCAACCCGGCCGAGCAGCTGGCCATCCAGCTGGATAGCCCGAATGCGCGCACCAGCATATTGGCCACGCCGCACACCTGCCTGGCCAAAAATGCGCAAGGTGACTTCCTCGTGAACAGTTGCAGCAAGACCTATAGCGACTGGGCATTTCACAGCGTACGCCATATGGGGGAAAACCCGGCAGGCCAATGGACCTTGAAAATTAGCGGCATGCTGGCCAGCGACAATCTCGCAGGCAGCCAGCTGGTGCTACGCGGTTTCTGATTACCAGGAGATGCATCACATGAAAAAGTTTATTTTTGCCGCACTGCTGCTGGGCCTTGCCGGGCCATTGCTGGCCGCCGGACAAACCTTCCGCTGGCTGGAAAACGGCATTGCCCGTCACGCCATCATCGACCCCGATACCCGCGCCAGCATCACCACGACTGCCGCCAATGGCCTGACGGTGAGCAAGCAAGATAAGGGCGTCCGCTTCTACCGCACCGACACCGCACGAAGCCGCCAGCTGGCGGCCAGGCAGCCCGACCTGCTGCCGGTCTTGCGCGAGGGCAAAACCAATAAAGGCCCGTGGCTACTGCCGGTGGGCGGCGTTGTCGTCCGTACCCAGGACGAGGCGGCGCTCGCCGCGTGGGCAAAACAGCAAGGGCTGAGTGTGCAAGCCAGCGCGGTAAACGGTTACTGGCTGGTGGAAACCGCACCGGGCGAGGCTGCATTGAAGGTAACCAGCCAACTGCTACAGCTGCCTGGTATCCTGACCGCCGCCCCCAACTGGTCAGGCCCGAAAGAAAAACGCTAGCCCGCCTGGCGTTACACGCAAAAAAACGGCTGGCACAAGGCCAGCCCAGGATGGACAGAGCGTAAGGCAGGTGCGCGCCACCTGCCGGTATTACAGGCCCAGCTTGTCGCGCATGCCGTACCACCAAGCACCCAGCGTGAGCATGGGCACGCGGAACAGGCGGCCGCCCGGAAACGGGTAATGCGGCAGGCTGGCAAAGGCGTCAAAGCGCTCGCTCTGGCCGCGAATGGCTTCGGCCATGATGCGGCCGGCCAGGTGGGTGTAGGTGACACCGTGGCCGCTGCAGCCTTGCGAGTAGTAAATGTTGCTGTCGATACGGCCAGCCTGTGGCAGGCGCGTGAGCGTGAGCGAGAAGTTACCGGTCCAGCCGAATTCGATTTTCACGTCTTTCAGCTGCGGGAAGGTTTTCAGCATTTTCGGGCGTACCAGGCTTTCGATCTCGCCCGGGTCGCGCGCGCCGTATACCGTGCCGCCGCCGTATAGCAGGCGGTTGTCGCCGGTGAGGCGGTAGTAATCCAGCAGGAAGTTGCAGTCTTCCACGCAGTTGTCACCAGGCAGCAGGCTGCGCGCCAGCTCGGGCGACAGGCGCTCGGTGGTAACGACCTGCGTGCCGCACGGCAGGGTTTTCTCGGCCAGCACCGGAATCAGGTTGCCCAGGTAAGCGTTACCGGCCACCACCACGAAATCGGCAGTAACCTGGCCAGCGGCGGTTTTCACCACGGCAGGTTGGCCGCGTACTACGTCGGTAACGGCGGATTGCTCGTAGATACGGCCGCCCAGCGACTCAAACGCGGCGGCTTCGCCCAGCGCCAGGTTCAGCGGGTGGATGTGGCCGCCCCAGTTATCCAGCAGTGCCCCCACGTACTCGTTGGAGTTCACAATGCGCTGCATGCCGGCTTTGTCGATCATCTGGATGCCGGTGTGGCCGAAGCTTTCCCACAGGCGGCGCTTGGCGTCCAGCTCGTCCAGCTGCTTCTGGGTAAAGGCTGCAAAGACGTTACCGTCTTTCAGGTCGCACTGGATGTTGTACTTGGCAATACGCTCGCGGATGATCTTGCCGCCTTCAAAGGCCATGGCGCCCAGGCGCTTGGCGGCTTCCTTGCCATGACGCGCCTCGATCACATCCATATCACGGCTGTAGCTGTTAACGATCTGGCCACCGTTGCGGCCCGATGCGCCCCAGCCCACGCGGGCGCTTTCCAGCACCACCACGCTAAAGCCGGCTTCCGCCAGGTGCAGTGCGGTAGAGATACCGGTGTAGCCGGCGCCAATCACGCAGACATCTGCCCGCACGCTACCCGCCAGCGCCGGGCGCTCGGGGCTAGGGTTGGCAGAATAGGCGTAGTAGGAATTAGTGTGTTCGATGCGCTGACTCATGATGTATCCCATCCATTTTTTAAACACTTGCGGCCAACAGGCGCGGGTTTATGGCTGGATTATGCGCAACCGCCTGTGCTTTGTCTAATATGTTAAACGCCAATGTCGCAAAAAAGCCCGGCAAGCCGGGCGGTTGGCGACACTGCAGCAGGTTTACAGGCCCAGGTGCATGCGCAGTGCTTCGCGCTTGGCAGACAGGTCCACGCCCGGCAGGTCGGCGATAATGTCCGGGTGGTCCAGCAGTTTTTCCACCGCGAAATCCACAAACACGCGAGTACGCGGCGCAATGTGGTCGCGGTGCGGGAAGCAGATATAAATGGAGCGCTCCATCGACACGTAGTCGGTCAGCACGGCCTGCAGGCGGCCAGCACGTACATCGGCCAGCACTTCGTGGCCAGGCAGCTGCGCCACGCCCAGGCCCAGGCGGGCCATTTCTACTACCGAATCCACATCGTTAACGGTGTAGGTACCGGTGACTTCCAGCGGGATACGCTCGCCGTTACGCTCGAATTCCCACTTGTACAGTCGGCCCGAGGTCGGGAACTGGAAATTGATACAGTCGTGCGCCGACAGCTCTTCCGGGCTACGCGGTTTGCCGTGCTCGGCCCAGTATTCCGGCGAAGCCACCACATACTGCGGAATATGCGCCAGATGACGTGCCACCATACGGCTGTCCGGCATCATGCCGACACGTACACCCACATCGTAACCGTCTTCTATCAAGTCGCTAAAGTGATCGTCCATACCAAAGAACACACGGATCTTCGGGTAGCGCTGGCAAAATTCTTCCATCAGCGGCAGGATGAAGCGGCGGCCAAAGGCATTGGGCAAGCTGATACGCAGGTGGCCGGCGGGTTCGTCGCGGCTGGCTTTCAGCTGGTTGATGGCGGAATCCAGGTTATTTACCGGACCGCGACACTGAGCATAGAAGCGGCGGCCGTCTTCGGTGAGTGTCAGCTGGCGGGTAGTGCGGTTGAACAAGCGTACTTCCAGCTCTTGCTCCAGGCGGGCAATGCTCTGGCTGACGGCAGCTGGCGAGACGCCCAGCTTGCGAGCAGCATCGGAAAAGCTGCCGTTCTCAGCAGTGGTCATGAAGACCATTAGCGCTTTTAATGTATCCATTGGGCAATCTCGCAGATGACATATGGCGGGTGGGGTAAAACACCCTATTTAAAAATGGCCTTGGGGTAAAGCTTGGCAAAATTGACAGTTTCGCTGACAAATAATAGGACAAAACCAGATTCACTTAAAGATATTTTCGTGTTTCCTGTCAAATGACTTCCTATCACGTGGCAATGCCCACAGTGACTCGCCATTAGGCCAGTGTCTCCCCGTCCAAACAGCCAGTTTTCAAAATGATGCGCTTTTGCAACAAGCACCAGGGGCGCAAAGGCCGGTTTTCCGTGACGGCAATACCCAGCCAGATAGCACCCATCAGCTTTACTCATGCCTAAGTGAAGAAACCTTGGGACAGCTTCGACCCTTGGTTAAGATAAGCGTTCAATACATAAAACATAACAGGGGAACAGCATGTCGAAAGGGATACCTTTTGCTTCTGGCTCAATCTCCGCGGGTCTGTCACACACTCAGCTCTGCCAGCTGCTCGAGTGGATTCACAGCCTCCCGCAGATGGCAGACGAGAGAGAACTTCACACCTTCCTGCACACGCTAGGCAGCGACCACGCGGTAGCTGCCCTATGGATTATTCATGGCTCGGCCACACCACAAGGCTGGACCGCCCCCCCGCGCACGCTAGGCCAACCCGCTGCCTGCCATAGCCACGACTGGCAGCGCCTGCCAGCCGATATCGGTAGCCAGGTGCAATTTACCTGGCTGGCGCATACCAGCCCCGCTACCGCCTGCTTTGCCATGCAGCGTGATGGCCAGGCCACGCTGCTGTACGTGCAGCCGCGCCAGGCCGACGACGCCGCCACCCTGCGCATGCTGGGCGGCCTGCTGCCACACCTGCACCCCACCCTGCAGCGTCTGGCACCGGCAAGCAGTGGCAGCAACCCGCTATCGCACCGCGAAAAAGACATTTTCCACTGGATGATGCGCGGCAAGACCAACTGGGAAATTGCCACCATCCTGGACATCAGCGAGCGTACGGTGAAGTTCCACGCGGCCAACATCATCCGCAAGCTGGAGGCCAATAACCGTACCCACGCCATTGTGCTGGGCATCCAGAAAGGCCTGGCGGCCTGATGAGGGCCTGCTAACACTATTTCTTGCTGCGGCGCAGGCCCTAGACAGGACATTGCCCTATCCGGCCGTGCTTGACCCACGTCAACGCACGGCTTTTTTACGCTTATCACAATCGTGCGCCTACTCTATTTCTGTTGAAAGCACGCATGCCCCGCTCACTTTTTTCCCCCCTCGTTATCCGTGGTCGTGAACTCCTGCCTATCGTACAAGGGGGTATGGGCGTGGGTATCTCGGCCAAACAGCTGGCCGGCGCCGTGGCCCGTGCCGGCGGCCTGGGTACCGTGGCCAGCGTAGACCTGCGCCACCTGCACGACGACCTGATGGCCGATGCGGCCAACCAGCAGGGCCAGGAAGGCATTAACCGCCTGAACCTGATTGCGCTGGACCGCGAAATAAAAGGCGCACTGCAGCGTGCCGATGGCCACGGCATGGTGGCGGTAAACGTGATGAAGGCGGTAGACAACCACGCCGCGCTGGTACGCCAGGCTTGCGAATCCGGCGCACAGGCAGTGGTAATGGGAGCCGGCCTGCCGCTGGACCTGCCGGAAATGACCGCCAGCCACCCGGACGTAGCGCTGATTCCCATCCTGTCCGAATCGCGTGGTATCGGCATTGTGCTCAAACGCTGGATGAAAAAGGGGCGCCTGCCGGACGCCATCGTGATCGAGCACCCCAACCACGCCGGCGGCCACCTGGGCGCAGCCCGCATCAGCGACGTAGGCGATGCCAAGTTTGACTTTGCCCGCGTACTGGAAGAAACCTTCGCGCTGTTCAAAGACCTGGGGCTGGAGCGCGAACGCGTGCCGCTGATTGTGGCCGGCGGGGTAAACAGCCACGAAAAAGTGCAGACTTACCTGAACACGTACGGCGCCAGTGCGGTGCAGATCGGCACCGCGTTTGCCGTGACCAGTGACGGCGACGCCCATATCAACTTCAAGCGCACACTGGCTGGCGCCAGCCGTGACGACATTGCCGAGTTCATGTCGGTGGCCGGGCTGCCGGCACGCGGCGTGCTGACCCCGTTCCTGAAAAGCTACCTGAAGCGCGAAGACAAACTACAGGCCAACGCCAAGGCCGACCCGGCGCGCTGCACCCAGGCGCTGAACTGCCTGACCGTCTGCGGCCTGCGCGACGGGCTGGCCAAGGTGGGCCAGTTCTGCATCGACCTCAAACTGGCCGCCGCCTTCCGTGGTGAAGTCAGCAAGGGGCTGTTCTTCCGCGGCGCTGACCCGCTGCCGTTTGGCGACGCCATCCGCAGCGCCAGCGAAACCATGCACTATTTCCTGACCGGCGAAAAACCGCTGGACCTGCAGCCCGCCTGAACGGCAAGCTCCGCATACCGTGCGGCCAACCTTACCCGTGCTGCGGCAGCGTGGTCAGGGTTGGCCGCATTTGTTACAGTGGGCTGCTTCTGTCATGTAACCCCTTTACTACGCCCTGCCATGACCGCCTTCACCAGCTGTAACCCCGCCACCGGCGAAGTCGTCTTTACCCGCCCCATCAGCAGCCATGAACAGTTGGCCAGCCAGCTGGCCAGCCTGCGCCGTGCCCAGCACGCCTGGGCCCACCTCGATACCGCCACCCGCGCCGCACGCCTGCTGCGCCTGGCCGACGCGCTCAGCGCCCACCGCTACGCACTGGCGGCGCTGGTATCGCTGGAGGTGGGCAAGCTGGAGCGCGAATGCCTGGCCGAGATCGACAAATCGGCGCAGCTGATCCGCTATTACGCCGAGCTGGCGCCCACGCTGTTGGCACCGAAAGACATTCCCACCCAGGCCAGCCGCAGCGGCGTGGCGTTCGAGCCCTTGGGCCTGGTGCTGGCCATCATGCCGTGGAACTACCCGGTGTGGCAGGTGCTGCGCTTTGCCATTCCGGCGCTGATGGCTGGCAACGGCTGCCTGGTGAAGCCGGCACCGTCGGTACCGCAGTGCACCGCGCTGCTGCTGGATATCGTGCACGAGGCCGGGCTGGATGTACTGGACGTGGCCTGGATCAACCATGACATGGCCGAAGACGCCATCAAAGGCTGCGACGCGGTCGCGTTTACCGGCTCCACCACCGCGGGCCGCCAGGTGGCGGCGCTAGCCGGACGGCACCTGAAAAAAACCGTGCTGGAGCTGGGCGGCAGCAACCCGTTTATCGTGCTGGCCGACGCTGACATCGACGCCGCCGCGCAAGAAGCCGCCCACTCGCGCTACCGCGACGCGGGCCAGAGCTGCAACGCCGCCAAGCGCATGATTGTGGTGCCGGAGATTGCCGACGCCTTTGTCGCGCGCTTTCTCGAACACGTGGCCGCGCTGCGCCCCGGCCACCCGGCAGACGACCACACCACGCTGGCGCCGCTGGCGCGCGCCGACCTGCGCGAGGCGCTGCACGCCCAGGTGCTGGACGCTGTCAGCCAGGGTGCCAGCCTGCTGGCCGGCGGCGTCATGCCGCACGGTGCCGGCTTCTTTTATCCCGCCACGGTGCTGGACCACGTTAGCCCCGCCTGCCGCGTGTACCAGGAAGAAGTGTTCGGCCCGGTGGCTACCATCCTGCGCGCCCGCGACGAGGCCGACGCGCTGCGCCTGGCCAACGACACGCCGTTTGGCCTGGGTGCCAGCATCTTCAGTGCCGATGTCGAGCGCGCCTGGCAGCTGGGGCGCGAGATCGAAGCCGGTGCGGTGTTCATCAACCGCTACACCAGCTCCGACCTGCGCCTGCCCTTTGGCGGGGTCAAGGCGTCCGGCTACGGCCGCGAGCTGTCCGAGTTCGGCCTGTACGAGTTCGTGAACGTGAAAACCTACTGGCAAAAATGAACCGGCAAGCCCGGGCATGGTCGCATGGCACTGTTTGCCCCTTACCGAGCCTGCCATGCTGCCTTCACGCCCTGCCCGCCCCACCCCACGCCGTAGCTGGCTGCGCATTGCGCTAGCAGCCCAGCAGCTACAGCACGGTTCGCTGGGCCAACTGATAGGCCGCCACCCGCGCCAGCAGCTCACCTGGCTGGGGCTGTTGGCCGCACCGCTGCTGCTGCCGGTGGCCATCCCCGGCATGGCCACTACCGTGGGCGCGTTTTGCCTGCTGGTGGCGCTGTCTGTTGGGCTGGCACGCCCGTTTCCGCTGCCCGCCTGGCTAGGCCGCCGCCATGTGCCCCACGCCCTGCACGGCCCGCTACACCGCGTACTGCACCGCCTGGCCGGCCTGCTGGGGCGCATCAGCCAGCCACGCCTGCTGGCGCTGAGCGGCCCGCGCTGGCGCTGGCTGAACGGCGGCATGCTGGCGCTGGCCGGAGCATCGATGATGACGCCGATGCCGCTGGTGTCGTTTGATAACGTGGTGCCCGCCGCCGCCATCGCCCTGCTGGCCTGGGGCCTGCGCGTGCGCGACGGCGGCCTGCTGCTGGCGGGCTACGTGGCTACCGTGCTGGCCTGGCTCTACGTGGGGCTATTGTGGTGGGCCGGGGCAGAAATCCTGCTATGGCTGGCGCAGCGCCTGCCTGCCGGCTGGCTGTAGGGCTGCCACCGCCCGCGCCTTGCGCGTATCATCGTGCTTTTATGCATACGCCCAAGCAGGCACAGGAACCCCACATGAGCAAGATCACCCTGTTCGGCAACCGTCTTTCCGGCCACAGCTACAAAGTGCGCCTGGCCCTGGTACTGGGCGATGTATCGCACGAATACCGCCACGTATCGCTCAGCCTGCCACGCGAAGAGCGCGAGGCCGACTTCCGCGCTGCCAGCCGCTGGGACGAAGTACCGGCACTGGTAGTGGACGGCGAGCCCATGGTGCAGTCCAACGCCATCCTGCAATGGCTGGCCGAAAGCGAAGGCGTGCTGGCAGGCCAGCCCGGCGAGCGCCAAGGCATACGCGAATGGCTGAGCTGGGAGGCCAACCGCATCGGTTTCTCGCTGCCCAACCTGCGCTACGCGCGCAAATTTGCCCCGCTGGATGCGGGCGCCGACGCCTGGCTAGAAGCCCGTACCCGCCGTGACCTGGACGTACTGAACGCCCACCTGGCCCAGCACGCTTACCTGCTGCCCAGCGGCCTCACCATTGCCGACCTGTCCGCCAGCGCCTACCTGTGGCTGATCGACGAAGCCGGCCTGACGCTGGACGCCTGGCCGCACGTGGCCGCCTGGCTGGCGCGCATCGCCGCGCAGCCGGGCTGGGAACACCCGGCCACGCTGATGGCACCGGATATCGACGAGTAAACCCCGCCATGGCGCAGCCACAGCGCATCTGGCTACAGCACGAAGCACCGGTCAAACCCATGCCGGGTACACCGTGTAACGGCTGTGGCGTGTGCTGCGCCGCCGCGCCCTGCCCGCTGTCGCGCCTGCTGCTAAACCACCGCCACGGCCCCTGCCCGGCGCTGCAATGGCAGGCCGCCACGACGCGCTACGGCTGCGGCCTGCTGTTGGCCCCGCGGCATTACTTGCGCTGGCTGCCTGCTGCTGCCGAACCGCTATTCCACCGCCTGGCACGGCGCTACCTGGCCATCGGCCACGGCTGCGATGCCTATGTAGAGGCGCAGCCAGAACACGCTGCGGAGCCCCGAGATGACTGAACTGCACGCCCGACTAGCCGCCATTGTGGGTGCGGCCAACCTGCTGACTACCCCGCACGAACTGGCACCGGCTGTTACCGACATGCGTGGCCGCTACACCGGCCTGCCACTGGCCATGGCCCTGCCGGCCAGCCGCGAAGAAGTGGCCGCACTGGTGGCGCTGTGCGCGGCCGAGGGCATCGCCATCGTGCCGCAGGGCGGCAATACCTCGACCTGCGGTGCTGCCACACCGGACACCAGCGGCCGCCAGCTCATCATCGGCCTGCGCCGCATGCAGCGCGTGCGCAGCATCGATGCGGCCAACCTGTCCATCACCGTGGATGCCGGCTGCACGCTGGCGCAGGTACAGCAGGCCGCCGCCAGCGTGGGGCGGCTGTTTCCGCTGTCACTGGCTAGCGAGGGCAGCTGCCAGATAGGCGGCAACCTGTCCACCAACGCCGGCGGCCTGGCCGTGCTGCGCTACGGCACCATGCGCGAGCTGACGCTGGGGCTGGAGGTGGTATTGCCGGACGGCACGTTGCTGGATGCACTATCAGCGCTGCGCAAAGACACCACCGGCCTGGACGTGAAGCAGCTGTTCATCGGCGCCGAAGGCCAGCTGGGGCTGATTACCGGCGCCACGCTCAAACTGTTTGCCCTGCCCACCGCCTACAGCACCGCCCTGTTGGCCGTAGACAGCGCCGACGCGGCCATCGACACGCTGAATGCGCTGCAAGCGCGCTTTGGCGACCGCCTGACTACTTTTGAAATGATGTCGGACCTGTGCCTGCGCATCTCGGACAAGCACAAACCCGGCTGCGTACCGTTTTTTGCACCGTGGGTGGTGCTGGTAGAGCTGTCTGACGGCGGCGAGCCGGCCGCGCTGCAAGCCAGCTTCGAACAATGGCTGGCCGGCCAGGCATTCAGCGACGGCGTGCTGGCGCAAAGCGAGGCGGAGCGGGCGCGGCTATGGCAGCTGCGCGAGGATATCTCCGACATGCAAAAGCGCGAAGGCCCCAGCATCAAGCACGATATCGGCGTACCCAGCTCGGCCATCCCGGCGTTTCTGGCCAGCTGCGGCGCAGCGCTGGACGCCGCCTTCCCCGGCGTGCGAATCGTCGCCTTCGGCCACGCAGGCGACGGCAACCTGCACTACAACATCAGCTACACCCGCCCTGGCAACGCCGAGCTGTTTGCCGACGAAGACGCGGTGAATGCCATTGTTTACGACCACGTGTACCGCTACCGCGGCACGCTGGCCGCCGAGCACGGCATCGGCCAGCTGAAAGCACACTGGCTGACACGCTACAAAGACCCGGCCGCGCTGGCCATCATGCGCGGCGTCAAACAGCTGCTGGACCCGCATAACATCATGAACCCCGGGCGCTGGCTGTAGGCACCCGAACCCGGTCTGTGAGCCATGACGCTGGCCTGCCGCAAGGCCAGTAGCCAGGTGGACACTATCGGCCGTGCCTATTCACGGACTTGGCGCGCCAACACCGCGATACGCCAACGGAGGCCCGCCGCAGCCATGCGCAGCCTTTGAACAAGCGCCAGGCACAACGTGCTACAGACTAACGGCATGGCAGCAATACAACACCTTCGACACTCGTATTTGAAAAGCATTGTCTTGTCAGGACAAATGGCTATTCTGAATACTGGTTATTTCGATAGAAGGTGGCGCAATGTCCTGCCTACCCGATCCATCAGGGCTGGTAAACACCCTGCTCAATAGCGTGCCGATAGGCATTGCGGTGCTGGACGCCGATTTTCGTTATCTGCATATCAACCAACGGTTGGCCAGCTCTAATGGCCAGCCGCCGGAAGCCCATATCGGCCGCCGCCCGCGTGACGTGATACCCGATGCCGGGCCGGCACTGGAATCCATCATGCAGGCAGTACAGAGCAGCGGCGAGGCACGCACGCGCTTTGCCGCCAGCGCCGAAATCCCGCCCGGCTCCGGTCAGCTGCGCCACTGGGAAGCCAGCTATCACCCGCTGCCCATGCCGGATGGCCAGCCGTGCGGGATTCTGGCCATGGTGGAAGATGTCACCGCCCGCTACGAAGCCGAGCGCATACAGCGCGAAAACGAAGGTCATCTGCGCCGCGTGCTGGACAACCTGTTTACCTTTGTGGGTGTACTGACGCCGGACGGCACCCTGCAAAGCGCCAATCGCGCCCCGCTGGAAGCCGCTGGCATACGCATAGAAGACGTACGCGGGCTGAAGTTCTGGGACTGCCCCTGGTGGAACTATTCGCCGCAGATACAGGCACAGATACAGCACGCAGTACTGCGCGCTGCCTGCGGCGAAGTATCCCGCTTTGACGTGGTGGTACGCATGGCAAATGATGTGCTGACCCCCATCGACTTCATGCTGGCCCCGCTGCGCGACGAATACGGCCGCATTACCCACCTCATTCCATCCGCCATTGATATCAGCGCACGCACGCGCAGCGAAGACGCACTACGCCAGAACGAAGCCCTGCTGCGCCAAGTGGTAGAGGCGATTCCGGACGGGCTGATGATGGTAGACGAGGCCGGGCTGATCAAGCTGGTGAACAGCCGCATGGAAAGCCTGTTCGGTTACCCGCGCGCCACCCTGCTGGGCCAGCACTTCAGCTACCTGCTGTCGGAGACACAGCGCGAGCAGCACCATGACAAGATGAAGCACTACCTGCAAGCCCCGGTGAGCCGGCATATGGCGGATAGCCAGGTACTGCAAGCCAGGCGGCGTGATGGCAGCCTGTTTCCCTGCAGGATCGGCCTGTCGCCGCTGCTGGTGGGTAACAAGCCGCATGTGCTGGCGTCCATTAGCGAGCTTGACCAGGCTGACAGCAACAAGACACACAAGCCCGACCCTGCCTGAGATAGGGCATGGCTACTAAAAAAGGGGGGCAAAAACGGCAGGCAAAAAAAATCCCCTGAGGGTCCTCCACAGGGGCCAACACGAGGAAGAAACATCTCGCCGGCGAGGGGCCGACACGATGCTTCGAGGGGCTAACACCACAAAAACCTTTCGGCTTGAGTGCAGTGCACAATTTAACGCAATTGCTCTAGATTGTCCATGGCTTTATTGGGGTATTAGCAATAAGTTCACTTATTGAATGATCGCCAAGCAACAGAAAAGCCCCGCCGCGTCACCACACGCTGCCTGCCATAACGCCCTCCACCGATGCATGCCCCGGCAAATCATCAAGCTCGCGGCCGGCTTTGTCTTAGCGCACAGCACTCGCAGGGGTTAGTTCTTCACCGGCCGTTTGGCCAGCATGCGCTGCAGGGTACGACGGTGCATGTTCAAAGCGCGGGCGGTGGCCGACACATTGCCGTCGTGCTCGGCCAACACACGCTGCAGGTGCTCCCAGCTCACGCGTTTGAGCGACATGGGCTGCGCGGTCACATCCTGCGCAGGGTTGGCCGCCACCTGGCCCAGCGCATTCAGGATGTCATCCACCCCGGCCGGCTTGGCCAGATAGTTCACCGCGCCCAGTTTCACCGCCTCTACCGCCGTGGCAATGCTGGCGTAGCCGGTGAGCACCAGCACGCGCGCTTGCGGTGCTTTTTCCAGCAGCTGCGGCAGCAGGCGCAGGCCGCTTTCTCCGGCCAGGTTCAGGTCCAGAATCACCTGTGGCGGTGGCGCCGCCATGACCTCGGCCAGCGCGGCGTCAGGGTTGGCCGCATGGCGCACGCTGTAGCCGCGCCGGGTGAGGCTGCGCGCCAGTACTCCGGCAAAAGCGGTGTCGTCATCAATAATCAGCAAGTCGTTCATGGTGTATCCAGTGGCAGGCGCAGGGTGGCGCGCACACCGCCCTGCGGGTCGTTATCCAGATTCAGTTCGCCGCCCAGGTGCGACAGCGTCACGTGCGACAGCATCACCCCCAGACCCAGGCCGGCGGGCTTGTTGCTGTCCAGCGGGGCCAGGCCGGCACGCGCCAGCTGCGCGTCGCTCAGGCTGCCACGGCGGTTGTGGATGTGCAGCGTGAGCCAGCCTGCGCTGCTGGCCACGGTCAGCTCCACCTCGCCGCCGCCGGCTTCGGCAGCGTTATTGAGCAGGTTGAAAAACGCCGGCCAGAAGCGCGGGTCGAACGCCACCAGCGGGCCACCCTGTAGCAGGCCATGACGCAGCAGTTTTACGTCCGGGCGGCTGGAGTACCAGCCCTGCAGGCGCTCGTCCAAAGCCTCGCACAGCGGCTGCGGGGCCGGTCGGCTTTCGGCACCGGCTTTCAGCCTGGCCAGCGCGTTACGGCATACCGCCAGCTGGCTGTGCATCAGCTGCAGGTCGTCGATCAGCGCGGGCGGCGTGGTGTAGCTGGCCAGCATGTCGTCGCACAGCAGGGTCAGCGTATTGAGCGGTGTGGACAGCGTATGCGCGGCACCGGCAGCCTGCACCCCCAGCGCCACCAGCTGCTCGTCGCGCAGCTGTGCCTCGCGTGCCACCGCCAGCGCCGCTTCGCGCTGCGACAGCTGCCAGGCCAGATAGGAGACAAAGCCGGTTAGCAGCGTGACGGACACGGCAAAGGTGATCCACATGCCCACCAAGTGCAGCTGGAAAGCATACGCGGCATCGCTACCGGCCAGCGGCCACGGCAAATGCCAGACAAACAGCAGGCCGTACGCCATCAGGCTGATGATGGCCAGCGCCCACGCCCGCGCGGGGGGCAATAACAAGGCACCAAACAAGACCGGCGGCAGGTAAAGCGAGGCCAAAGGGTTGGCCGCACCGCCGGTAAAGGCCAGCATTTCGGTGAGCACCACCATATCGGCCAGCAAGCCCAGGCTGATCAGGCTGCGGACCTGCCAGCCCTGCGCCGCCAGCCATGGCGTCGCCAAGTTCAGCAGCGCCAGCGTCAGCCAGGCTTGGCCCAGCAATAGCAGAGGCAGCACCAGGCCGGCCAGCTGGCCCAGTACGATCAGCAGCAACGCCGCCAGCAGCATGGCCCAGCGCAGCTGCAGCAGGCGCTGGTGAACCAGGTCGAGGTTGGCCGCAAACAGGGCCGGAAACACAGTAGGCATCATGGCGGCACTTTACCATCCGGCATGCCGGCCGGCGCAGGGCTGCGGCATTTTGTCGCGCCCCAAAAAGAAAGCCGCCCTCTTGGAGCAGGGCGGCATCAAGTGTTCTATTCGCAAGCAGGGGCGCCCCCCTGCCAGACACAATGTAGCGCACGGCAAGCGGTGGCGGAATGCGACACCTTGTCGCAGGGGCTAGAGCGCGGCGATCACCGCATCGCAGAAAGCCGCCGTGCCGGTGCTGCCGCCCAGGTCTGGCGTGCGTGTGCCGCTGGCCAGTACGCGCTGCACGGCTTGCTCCAGCTGCGTGGCAGCGGCAGGCAGCTGCCAGTGGTGGCGCAGCAGCAGGGCCAGCGACAGCAGGCTGGCGACCGGGTTGGCCACGCCCTGCCCGGCAATATCCGGCGCGCTGCCGTGTACCGGCTCGGCAATGGCCACGCCCTGCCCCAGGTTGAGCGACGCTGCCACGCCCAGCCCCCCGGCAAACGCGGCGGCCAAGTCCGACAAAATATCGCCGTACAGATTGGGTGCCAGCAACACGTCAAATGCCTGCGGTGCCTGCGCCAGCTTCAGGGCCGCGGTATCCACCAGCAGCTCGTCCATCGCCAGTTGCGGGTAGCGTGCCGCCACCTCGCGCGCGCAATCGCGAAACAGGCCATCGGTCAGCGGCAGGATATTGGCTTTGTGCACAATGGTGATGCGCTGGCGCCCGCTGGCCGCTGCCAGCGCAAAAGCGGTGTCGGCCACGCGCAGCGAGGCAGCGCGGGTAATGCGCTTGATGGCGGTAGCGGTGTGGCCATCGCTGTGCTCTTCCCCTACGTACAGGTCTTCGGTGTTCTCGCGCACGATCAGCATATCCAGCCCCGGCAAGCCACAGCCGGGCAGGCTCAGGGTTGGCCGCAGGTTGGCGTGGCAGCCCAGCAGACGGCGCAGCTGCACAATGGGCGAGCGGTAGCCCGCCACCGCCCGCGCCGGCGAGCTTACCGCGCCAAACAGCACCGCGCCGCAATCACGCGCAGCGGCCAATGTGGCATCCGGCAGCGCCGTGCCTTGTTGCTGAAAGGTGGCCCAGCCGGCGTCGGCTGTCACCGTTTGCAGCGCCGGCAGCATGTTCTGCAGCACGCGCACCGCCTGCGGCACCACCTCTTGGCCGATACCGTCACCCGCGATGACACACAGTTTCATCGTGCTTTCTCCCTGTTGTTGTTGCAGGGCAACATAGCGCGCAGCGTGTAGGCTGGCAACTACAAGCTGTCGGACACCCTGACAGCCCGATGAAACCTGCTTATCGAGAACTCATGTCATTATATAAATTGATTAATATCAAAAAATGCAATAAAGACAGAACCTTTCCGTCCAAGCAGTTATTTGCCAGCTGCGGTAGAATACCCGCTTGATGATTTTTGCCTGTATTCAAAGACAATCCACATGGCTACTCTTTCGACCGAAACCGTCCTGTCCGTCCATCACTGGAACGACACCCTGTTCAGCTTCACCTGCACCCGCGACCCGGGTCTGCGCTTCATCAACGGCCAGTTCGTGATGATCGGTCTGGAAGTGAACGGCAAACCCCTGATCCGCGCCTACTCCGTGGCCAGCGCCAACTGGGAAGAGCACCTGGAGTTCTACTCCATCAAAGTGCAAAACGGCCCGCTGACCTCGCGCCTGCAGCACCTGCAGCCGGGTGACAAGGTGGTGATCTCCGGCAAACCTACCGGCACCCTGGTACAGGACAACCTGCTGCCGAACGCCAAGCACCTGTTCCTGCTGGCGACCGGCACCGGCCTGGCGCCGTTCATGTCCATCATCAAGGACCCGGAAGTCTACGACCTGTACGACAAGATCTTCCTGATCCATGGCGTGCGCTGGGTCAGCGAGCTGGGCTACCACGACTACATCACCAAAGAGCTGACCGAGCACGAGTTCCTGGGCGAGATGATCAGCGAGAAGCTGGTGTACTACCCAACCGTGACCCGCGAGCCGTTCCGCAACCAGGGCCGCCTGACCGACCTGATCAAGAGCGGCGAGCTGGCCAAACAGCTGGGCATCCCGCAGCTGAACCCGGAAACCGACCGCGCCCTGCTGTGCGGCAGCCCGGCCATGCTGGAAGACACCTGCCACATTCTGGAAGACCTGGGTTTCAAGGAATCGCCACGCATGGGCGAGCCTGGCCACTTCGCGATCGAGCGCGCCTTCGTCGAGAAGTAAGCGCCGGCCGGCGGCCAACCCTGCACACCCCGCCACGGCGGTAATGCCAGTCAGTTAACGCTGACTGGCGTTTTTTGTTTAGGGGTTTGTTGCGTTGAAATGCGCTAGTGTGTCCGCTATGCAGACAATAATTAGATGCCGGTTCCGCCCGTGACCGAGCGAGGCAAGCGCAGCGTCGCGAGGGAATAAGACGGGAAAGGGGGCGGGTTGCCGCCCCCTTTTCATTCCCCCGCAACCCGGGGCTGCTCGAAACCCCGGTCAAAACGGCACGCCCCAGGCGCCGCCGAACTCGCATCGCTGAGCAAATCAGAGATTTGCACGCAGATCGCTAACGGCTCGGAGCTCAAACAAATCGGCGTCTTGCGCGTGCGAATCTTCGATTCGCTCAGCACAACCCTGGGGCGCACCATTTTGCCCGGCTCGCGCCAACGGGATGGGGCACTTCACTCACGTCCCGCTACTTGAAAAGCAAGCACATTCGCTTAACTGAATGGCATTACGCCACGGCGGGGTGTTTTGCTTTGTGCTGCCGCGGTCAGCCCGCCGGCACGCTGGCAGCGCCGTAGCCCTGCTGCGTGGCGACCCCAAGCAGGAAATCCACCACCGCCCGCACCCGTGCCGCGCGGTAGCGGTCGGCGTGGTAGACCAGCCAGCTGGTGCCCTGATAGCGCCCCAGCAGCTGCCAGGCCGGCAGCACCGCCACCAGCGTGCCGGCGGCCAGCGCCTGGCGGGCGGTAAAGTCCGGCAGGCTGGCGATACCCATGCCCCACTCCGCCGCCTCGCGCCGCATCTCGCTATGGTTGCTGGCGTAGCGGCCACGTACGTTTACCACCACGCGTTCGTTGTCGCGCACCGCGCACCACTCGTCGTCGCCAGCTTGCTCGGCTAGGTGCAGGCAGCTGTGGCGTACCAGCTCGGACGGGTGCTGCGGCGTGCCGTGCTCGGCCAGATAGGCCGGTGCCGCGTACAGCTTGGTGCGTACCACCATGAACGGCCGCGCCACGTAGCCAGCCGGTGGGTCGCCCAGGCGCAGCGCGATATCCACCCCGTCGGCAATCAGGTCGGCCGGCTGGTCGCTGACCTGCAACTCCAGCGTCAGCTGTGGATAAGTTTGCAAAAGCGCTGGTAGCTGTGGATGAATAATCTGCCGCAGCGCCGCCTTGGGTGCGGCCAACCTGACCCGCCCGGCCACGGTGCTGGCGTGGCGCGCGGCGCCATCACAGGCCGCCCGTGCCGCGTCGAGCATGCTGCGGGCGTGGCGTACCACCTCTTGCCCGCCGCTGGTCAGGCGCAAACGGCGCGTGCTGCGCTCCAGCAGCGTCAGCCCCAGCGCGGCCTCCAGCCGCGCCATCTGGCGGCTCACCGCTGATGGCGTACTCCCCTGCAGCCGCGCGGCCGCGCTGAATGACCCGGCCTCGACCACATCTACCAGCACCGCCAGGTCTGGCAGCAGCGGCAGCAGTTCATTTGTTCTCATGGCGCACAAATCCTTTGCCTGAACGGCCCATTATCAGCCTGTACGAACAGTTTCATACTGGGCCACACACAAGACAAGGAGAAATCATGCCCACCCGCCGCCCACTGCCGCCCGAGGGGCTGTTGCTGCTCACCGCCGTGATCTGGGGCAGCAGCTATAGCATGGTGAAAACCGCACTGGCCTACTACCCGGTGGCCGGCGTCATCGCCATCCGCTTTTTGCTGACCGCCGCCCTGCTGCTGCCCTACTGGCTGCGGCTGCCTGCGGTGCAGCGTGCCGCCACGGTGCGGGTGGCGCTGCCCACCAGCGTAGGCCTGCTGGCGATCTTTCTGGCCGAAACCGCCGGTGTGGCGCACACCAGTGCCGGCAAAGCGGCGTTTCTGGTGAGCCTGTGTCTGCTGCTGACGCCACCAGTGGAATGGCTATGGCTGGGCAAACGCCCGGCAGCCAAGCTGTGGCTGGCCGCCATCGTGTCACTGCTGGGTACCTGGCTGCTCACCGGCATGGCAGGCGGCGGGCTGAACGACGGCGACGCGCTGATGCTGTTGGCCGCACTGATCCGCGCCTTCCAGAGCTGCCTGGCCACGCGGCTGACGGCGGGCAAGAGCATCGACATGCTGGGGCTGACGGCGGTGCAAGGCTTGCTGGTGGGCGCTGCCGCGCTGGTGCTGGGCGTGCTGCAGCCAGGCGGGCTGCCCGGGCTGCCGCTACAGGCCGGCTTCTGGCTGCCGATGCTGTTTCTCACGCTGTGCTGCACGCTGTTTGCGTTCTGGGCGATGAACCACGCGCTGGCGGCCACCAGCCCCAGCAAGGTGGCCCTGCTGCTGGGTAGCGAGCCACTGTGGGGGGCGCTGTTTGCGGTGAGCTGGCTGGGCGAGCCACTGGCCGCCAGCGGCTGGCTGGGCGGGCTGATGATCGCCGGTGCGGCGCTATGGCTGGCGTGGCCGGCCAGGCAGCAGGCCGCCAGCTGAACAGTTGCGCAGGCTCAGTCCTGCACTGCCGGCAGCAGTGCCTGGCGTACGGTGTCTTCGTCCAGCGCGGCCGAGCACAGCTCGATGAAGCGGTAGGCGTAGCTGCGCAGGTAGTGGCCGCGGCGGATGGCGACGCGGGTGGTCTGGTGGCCGAACAGCGGCGTGCCTTCTACCACGCGGACCTGGCTGTCGCGCTGCGCGTCTACCGCCATGGAGGCGATGATGCCTACGCCCAGCTCCAGCTCCACGTAGGTCTTGATCACGTCGGCGTCCAGCGCGGCCATGACGATGTCCGGCGCCAGGCCGGCGTCGGCAAAGGCGCGGTCGATCTGCGCGCGGCCGGTAAAGCCCTGGTGGTAGGTGACGATGGGGTACTCGGCCAGGGTGTCCAGCGAGAGCGGCTGGCTGTGCAGCGGGTGCGCGGGCGGGGCGATGACGGCGTGGTGCCAGCTGTAGTAGGGGAAGGACACCAGTTCCGGCACTTCGGCCACGGCTTCGGTGGCGATGCCGATGTCGGCGTCGCCGGCCAGCAGCAGGCGTACCAGCTCGTCCGGGCTGGCCTGGTGCAGCACCAGGTGTACGCGCGGGAAGGCTTGCTTGAAGGCGGTGACGACTTTGGGCAGGGCGTAGCGGGCCTGGGTGTGGGTGGTGGCGATGGTGAGCTGGCCTTCGTCGCGCTGGCTGAATTGTTCGGCCAGGCGCTTGATGTTGCCGGCGTCCAGCAGCATGCGTTCGACGATGACGAGCAGCTCTTTGCCGGGGTCGGTCAGGCCCAGGAAGCGTTTGCCTTTGCGGATGAACAGCTCGACGGCCAGTTCGTCTTCCAGGTCTTTGATGTGTTTGGATACGCCGGATTGCGAGGTGAACAGCGCGTTGGCGACTTCGGTCAGGTTGAAGTTTTGCCGGACGGTTTCACGAATGATGCGAAGTTGCTGGAAGTTCATGCGGCACCTGCGGTGTCGGGTTGGGCAAACACGCGGACCTGGCGTGGTTGCAGGCGCACGGTCTGGCCTGCGGCCAACTGTGCCACAAGCGGGTTGGCTGCGTGTAGCTCTACGTCAAAGTGCTGGCCGGCTACGTCGGCCTGGCCTTCCAGCTCCACGCGGGTGAGCGCGCCCAGCGTCAGCACGCGGCTGATGCGGGCCGGGATGCCGCTGGCGTCCGCCTGCAGGATGATGTCCAGCTCGTGCGGGCGCACGAAGGCCACGACGTTGCCGTGCTCGGGCTGCGCGTCGCCGGTGAGGGTGCTGGCGCCTACGGCGATGCCGCCGGCGCTGCTGCTGCCTTCAAAGCGGTTGGCCGCACCCAGAAAGCCGTAGACAAACGGCGTGGCGGGCTGGCGGTAGACGTCGGCCGGGCTGCCGATCTGTTCGACGCGGCCGTGGTTCATCAGCACCACGCGGTCGGCCACTTCCAGTGCTTCTTCCTGGTCGTGGGTGACAAAGATGGAGGTGATGTGCAGCTCGTCGTGCAGGCGGCGCAGCCAGCGGCGCAGCTCTTTGCGCACTTTGGCGTCCAGCGCGCCGAACGGCTCGTCCAGCAGCAGCACGCGCGGCTCGACTGCCAGGGCGCGGGCCAGGGCAATGCGCTGGCGCTGGCCGCCGGACAGCTGCGCGGGAAAGCGGTCGGCCAGCCAGTCCAGCTGCACCAGGTTCAACAGCTCGTGCACTTTGCGCTTGATCTCGGCTTCGGACGGGCGTTGGCCGCGCGGTTTCATGCGCAGGCCGAAGGCGACGTTGTCGAACACGGTCATGTGGCGGAACAGCGCGTAGTGCTGGAACACAAAGCCTACCTGGCGCTCGCGCACGTGGGTGTCGGAGGCGTCTTCGCCGTCCAGCAGCACGCGGCCGCTGTCGGCTTGCTCCAGCCCGGCGATCACGCGCAGCAGCGTGGTCTTGCCGCAGCCGGACGGGCCCAGCAGGGCCACCAGCTCGCCGGCGGGGAAGTCCAGCGTCAGATTGTCCAGCGCGATGAAGCTGCCAAACGCTTTTTGAATGTTCTGTACCTGAATGCTCATGCTCTATTCCTCCACGCCCACGGTTTGGCTGGCGCGCCATTCCACCCAGCTTTTTACCGCCAGCGTTACCAGTGCCAGCAATGCCAGCAGGGAAGCCACGGCAAAGGCCGCAGCAAAGTTGTACTCGTTGTAAAGAATCTCGACGTGCAGCGGCAGGGTGTTGGTTTCGCCGCGGATATGGCCGGATACCACCGACACCGCGCCAAACTCGCCCATGGCGCGCGCGTTGCTCAGGATCACGCCGTACAGCAGCGCCCAGCGCACATTAGGCAGGGTCACGTACCAGAACACCTGCCAGCCGCGCGCGCCCAGCACCACGGCGGCTTCTTCTTCCTCGCGCCCTTGCGCCTGCAGCAGCGGGATCAGCTCGCGTGCCACAAACGGCACGGTGACAAAGATGGTGGCCAGCACGATGCCGGGCACGGCAAAGATCACCTTGATGTCGTGCTCGGCCAGCCACGGGCCAAACCAGCCGTGGCTGCTGAATACCAGCACGTAAATCAGGCCGGCGACCACTGGCGACACCGAGAACGGCAGGTCGATCAGCGTAATCAGCAGCTGCTTGCCGCGAAAGTCAAAGCGGGTAATGGCCCAGGCGGCGGCCACGCCGAACACCAGGTTCAGCGGTACCGAGATGGCCGCGGCCAACAGCGTGAGCTTTACCGCCGACAGCGCATCCGGCTCCACCAGCGCGGTGAGGTAAGTCTCCCAGCCCTTGGCCAGCGCCTCGACAAACACCACCACCAGCGGCAGCAGCAAAAAGACGGCAAAGAAGCTCAGCGCCACGGTGAGAATGGCCGCCTTCACCCACGGCGCCTCGCGCGTGGCCTGGCGGCTTTCCAGCAGCCCCGCCTTGTCGTGCTGTACAGACAGCGAAGAAACAGCCCCGGCCATCACGCACTCCTTCCGTTACGGCGTGCCTGCCACGCCTGCAAACCGTTAATCGCCAGCAGCAACAGGAACGACGCCACCAGCATCACACTGGCAATAGCGGTCGCACCGGCGTAGTCGTACTGCTCCAGCTTGCTGATGATCATCAGCGGGGTGATCTCCGACACCATCGGGATATTGCCCGCGATAAAGATCACCGAGCCGTACTCGCCCACCGCGCGGGCAAACGCCAGCGCAAAGCCGGTCATCAGCGCCGGCTGCAGCACCGGCAGAATCACGTGGCGGAAGGTTTGCCAGCGGTGCGCGCCCAGGCTGGTGGCGGCTTCCTCCAGCTCCGTTTCCATGTCCTCCAGCACCGGCTGCACCGTGCGCACCACAAACGGCAGGCCGATGAACACCAGTGCCACCAGCACCCCCAGCGGGCCAAACGCCACCTTGATGCCCAGCGGCTCCAGGTACTGGCCCAGCCAGCCGTTACCGGCGTACAGCGCGGTCAGCGCAATACCGGCCACCGCGGTAGGCAGCGCAAACGGCAAGTCCACCAGCGCATCCACCAGCTTCTTGCCGGGGAAGCGGTAGCGCACCAGCGCCCACGCCAGCAACAGGCCAAACACGGTATTAATGGCCGCGGCCAACAGCGCCATGCCAAAGCTCAGGCGGTACGACGCCAGCACGCGCGGCGCGGTGACGGCGTCCCAGAACGCCTCCAGCGGCATGCTGCTGGCGCGAATGAACACGGCTGACAGCGGAATCAGCACGATCAGCGACAGATAAGACAGCGTATAACCCAGCGACAAACCGAAGCCGGGCAGTACGCGTGGCAGCGTAGCGGCACGGCTCATGCGGCGTCTCCTTGCGTAGGGTGGTTCATGAGGCATCCTGTGGGCGATATAACTGCCCACAGGATATTGACCGCGCTGTTATTCCAGAAATAAGGATTTCTTCGTTGCTTATTCAATAACCAGAAAAGGTGATGAGGTGCTGTTGATATAAGCAAAAGTATGGAAAGCAGCCTTAGCACTCGCCGGCCAGCGGCTGCGCCGCCAGCACGGCCAGGGCGGCCAACAAGGGGGACAGCTCGGCCAGCACATCGTGGCCTTGCAGCAGATGCAGACGCGCCTGCCACGCTGCTGCCAGCGAGGCGGCTTGTGTGAGGCGGGGGTAACGGGCGTCGGGACGGTGGCAAACCACCAGGGCAGGAAACGCCAAGGCGCGCTCGTAGCGGGCATCGCCATCGGGTGAAAGCAGCAAGGCGGCGCGGCAACGTGCATCATCGCGCACCGCTTGCAGGGCGGGCAGGCAATAGCTGCCGTGCGCCAGCAAGATAAAAGGGGGTGTACTACCGGGAGGCAGGTGCAGCGGCAGCGATGGCGCAGGCGTCTCCTGCCCTGCTGCTGCCAGGGTACCATCCAGCAAAACACCCTGCCGGCGCGCCAGCGCCAGCAGGGTGTTGCCATCTGGCTGGCGACTATCCGCCAGTACCAGCAGAGGCAAGGATGGGGGCATTAGCGCACCTGGATCTGGTCGAATATGCCGCCATCGTCAAAGTGGGTTTTCTGTGCTTTAGTCCAGCCACCGAATACCTGATCGATGGTGAACAGCTTCACTTTGCTGAACTTGTCGGCGTACTTGGCAGCGACTTTGGCATCACGCGGGCGGTAGTAGTTGGCCGCTGCGATCTCCTGGCCTTCCGGGCTGTACAGGTACTGCAGGTAAGCCTCGGCCACTTTGCGGGTGCCACGCTTGTCTACCACTTTGTCCACCACGCTGACGGGTGGCTCGGCCAGAATCGACAGCGACGGGGTAACAATGTCGAACTTGTCCGGGCCCAGCTCTTTGGTAGCCAGGTAGGCTTCGTTTTCCCATGCCAGCAATACGTCACCAATGCCACGCTGGGTAAAGCTTACCAGCGAGCCGCGGGCGCCGGAGTCCAGCACCTTGACGTTCTGGAATACTTTCTTCACGAAATCCTTGGCCTTGGCGTCGTTACCACCCGGCTGTTTCAGTGCGTAGCCCCAGGCAGCCAGGTAGTTCCAGCGTGCGCCACCGGAGGTTTTCGGGTTCGGGGTGACCACTTCTACGCCCGGTTTGATCAGGTCGTTCCAGTCCTTGATGGCCTTGGGGTTGCCCTTGCGCACCAGGAACACGATGGTGGAGGTGTACGGTGCCGAGTTGTTCGGCAGACGTTTTTGCCAGGTCGGCGGAATCAACTTGGCTTCGGTATTCAGCGCATCCACATCGTAGCCCAGCGCCAGCGTCACCACGTCGGCTTCCAGGCCGTCAATCACGGCACGTGCCTGCTTGCCGGAACCACCATGCGACTGCTTGACGGTAACGGTTTCGCCAGTCTTGGCTTTCCACTGTTTGGCAAAGGCGGCGTTGAAGTCCTGGTACAGCTCGCGGGTCGGGTCGTAGGACACGTTGAGCAGGGTGACATCGGCCAGGGCATGGCCGGCCAGGGCAAACAGCAGCGTGGTAGCAGTAGCAAGGCGAGTAAGGCGCGTCATGGTGTATCCCCATCAATGAGAGTGCGATGGGGGAAATCTAGCCAAGGTGGCGGTCAGCCAGAACCAAGAAAAACTGCTTTGCTTATCAAACATTCTTCGATAAGCAATGCAGCTATCGACCTATCTGGCTGCCAGCAAGGCCGGGAGCGCCGCCATGCTGTCCAGGTAATGCACCGCCGCGATCTGGCCGCCTTGTAACGCCAGCACGGTAAGCTTGCCCGGCTCGCGCGGCAGCATGGCCACGTTGGCCGCATCGCGCGCCAGCCACACCGCAAACGGCAGCTCGCGCATGGCGGGCACGGCAAACAGCCGCGACACCAGCGCCGGCATGCGGCTGATGTCGGCCACGTACACCACACCGTGGCGCTGCGGCGGAGTGAGCTCGGCCAACACGGGGTGCAGCGCGTCGCTGGTGGCGCGATCGTGGCTGAACAGCAGCCAGCGCGTGTCGCTGCCCAGGGTGTGAGGCTTGTCGAACTGGTCGGCCAGCGCCAGCGGCGGCACGGCGTCCCCCACGGCAAGGTTGGCCGCAAAAGCGGCAGGGGTCAGCAACAGGCACAGCGACAACAAGGCAAACAAACGGCGCAGCATGGCAAGGGCTTTCAGATGAGAATATCTCTCATCATAACGCCAAGCCATACAGGCTGGCCATGCGCCATAGCGCGGCCAGCAGTGCCAGCCACATGGCTGGCGCACTGAACAAACCGCGCGGCAGCCAGTGGCGCGGGGCAAACCCCACGCCCCGCACCAGCGCCGACGACATGGCCCACATCAGCAGCATGGCGGCCGGGTGGTCTGCCACCCCGGCCGGGGTGGCCAGCCACTGCGGCTGCAGGCTGACACCCAGCATCAGCCCTACCCCCAGCAGCAAGGCCAGCGGGCGAATACCGGGGGCCTCAGACACCGCCCTGCTCCGGCGGGCCTGGCAGCACGCGGTCTTGCTCGTACTCGCCCCACATTGCGTTCAACACCCCCAGCAGCACAGCAAAGCCGATGCCCAGTACCCAGGCGAAATACCACATGATGTTTCCTTTCGATCCAGCGTTTTAATCCAGTGAATGGCACAGCTGCTTACCCGGCAGCGCAACAGGCTGGCACTGCCCGGCCAGCCAGGCAGCCACCGCCAGCAGCGGGTCGCGCTCCTGCGTTTGCGCCAGCGTGATGCCGGCTGCGGCCAACCTTTGCGCCAGGCCCAGCCCGCCACCTGCGGCCAGCAGAACATCGTAGCCGGCTAGCGGGTGGCCGTGCAGGCTGGCCTGACGCAGCATGGCGCTGGCCGGCTGCAGCAGCTGCTGTGGCTCGGCCAGGCCGCGGCTGTCCACCAGCACAAAGTGGGTGCACTTGCCGGGGTGGGCGCTCACATCGCGCCCGTTCTGGCAACACACGGCTATCTTCATGGTGGCGGCCTCAATAAGCGCTATGGCTGTTTTCACGCACATACGCGGCGGTAACCTTGCCGCCCATCACGCGGTACGCCCAGCGTGTGTACAGGATGATGATGGGCATGAAGATCACGGTGGCCCCCAGCATCAGGCCCAGGGTCAGCTGGCTGGACACGCTGTCCCACACCGTCAGGCTGGACGCCAAGTGGCTGGACGACGGCATGATGAAGGGGAACAGCGACATGCCGGCGGTGCCGATAACGCCGGCCAGCCCCAGTGCACTGGCCCAGAAACCGGCAAAGGTGCGGCCAACCCTGGCCAGCAGTACCGCGCCGATCAGGCCGGCGTAGCCCAGCAGCGGCAGCAATAGGGTGAGCGGCCAGCGCTGGTAATTGGCCAGCCAGGCACCGGCTTCACGCGCTACGGTCTTGGCAAGCGGGTCCGGCAGCGCACTGGTTTGTACCACCGAGGTGATGGCGTAGCCGTCTATGCCCTTGGCTAGCCAGACACCCGCCGCAGTGAAGCCCAGCAGCGCCACCAGTACACTGCCGTGCAGTGCGCGGCTGGCGCGGGCCTGGATATCGCCCTCGGTACGGTGCATCAGGTAGATGGCGCCGTGGGCGGTGATCATGGCGCTGGACACCACGCCGCACAGCAGGGCAAACGGGTTTAGCAGCGCCCAGAAACTGCCTTCGTAGTACGGCACCAGATTGTTATCGAAGTGGAACGGCACGCCCTGGAACAGGTTGCCAAAGGCCACGCCGAAGATCAGCGGCGGCACGAAACCGCCGATGAACAGGCCCCAGTCCCAGACATTGCGCCAGGTGGGGTGGTCGATCTTGCTGCGGTAGTCAAAACCCACCGGGCGAAAGAACAGCGCCCACAGCACGGCCAGCATCGCCCAGTAGAAGCCGCTGAATGCGGTGGCGTACACCAGTGGCCAGGCGGCAAAGATGGCACCGCCACCGGTGATGAACCATACCTGGTTGCCGTCCCAGTGCGGGCCCACGGTATTGATGACTACGCGGCGCTCTACGTCGCCCTTGCCGACAAAGGGCAGCAGCGTGCCCACGCCCATGTCGTGGCCGTCCATGATGGCGAAGCCGACCAGCAGCACGCCCACCAGCACCCACCAGATGATTTTCAGGGTTGTGTAATCCAGCATGATGACTCCTTAGTGAGCGGGGGCTTCGTTGGCGTAGCGGCCGGTACCCAGGCTGCCGGGGCCCTGGCGGGCAAAGCGCACCATCAGGTACATCTCCACGCACAGCAGCACGGTGTAGAAACCGACAAAACCGGCCAGCGAGCCGTACAGCGAGGCTTCAGACAAGGTGGACACCGACAGCCGCGTGGGCAGTACGCCGTAGATGGTCCACGGCTGGCGGCCATACTCGGCCACAAACCAGCCCACTTCGCAGGCAATCCACGGCAGCGGCAGGCTGTACAGGGCGAACTTCAGCAAGCGACGGTTGGCCGCAAAGCTGCCACGTATCGACGCCCACAGCGCCCAGCCAAACAGGCCTAGCATGGCCATGCCCAGTGCCACCATGAGGCGGAAGCTCCAGAACATCGGCGCCACTTTGGGGATGGTGTCGCGCGCGGCGGCATCGATCATCGCCGGGGTGGCTTGCGCCACATTGGCGCTGTATTTTTTCAGCAGCAGGCCAAAGCCCAGGTCGGCCTGGTGCGCTTTCAGCTGCGCCTGGGCGGCGGCGTCGTGGCGGTTGGTGCGCAGCGTGTCCAGCGCCACCACCGCCTGCTGGCCGGAGACGATGCGGGCACGGTTGGCTGCCACGATCTCGTGAATGCCGGGGATTTCCTTGCTCACCGAGCGGGTGCCGATCAGGCCCATGACCCACGGCACTTCGATGGCCCAGTCGTTTTTCATCTCGGCTTCGTTCGGCCAGGCAATCACGTTAAACGACGCCGGTGCCGGCTCGGTGTGCCACATGGCTTCCATGGCAGCCAGCTTGGTCTGCTGTGATTCGCCCACCGAATAGCCGGACTCGTCGCCCAGCACAATCACCGAGCACACGCTGGCAAAGCCGAATGCCGCAGCAATGCGAAAGCTCTTCTTGGCAAACTCCACGTCACGGCCGCGCAGCAGGTACCAGCTGGAAATCGACAACACAAACATGGCACCGGTCACATAGCCTGCCGACACGGTATGCACGAACTTGGCCTGCGCCACCGGGTTGAACACCACCGCCCAGAAGTCGGTCATTTCCATGCGCATGGTGTGGTAGCTGAACTCGGCACCTACCGGGTTCTGCATCCAGCCATTGGCAATGAGGATCCACAGCGCCGACAGGTTGGTACCAATGGCCATCAGCACGGTCACCAGCAAATGCTGCTTGCGCGACAGGCGGTCCCAGCCAAAGAAGAACAGGCCGATCATGGTGGATTCCAGAAAGAACGCCATCAGGCCTTCGATGGCCAGCGGGGCACCAAAAATATCGCCCACGTAGTGCGAGTAGTAGGCCCAGTTGGTACCAAACTGGAATTCCATGGTGATGCCAGTGGTCACCCCCAGCGCAAAATTGATGCCGAACAGCTTGCCCCAGAACTTGGTCATGTCCTGGTACACCTGCTTGCCGGTCATTACCCACACGGTTTCCATCATCACCAGCAGCCACACCATCCCCAGCGTGAGCGGCACAAACAGAAAGTGGTACATGGCTGTGGCGGCAAACTGCAGCCGCGACAAGTCCACAACATTATCGATCATGTTCTTCTCCTGATTGACGGGCGGCAGGTACCTGCGCGGCCATGGCATTGGCCATGGCTTGCGTGTCTACCTGTACCCGCAGCGGGGCGATGAAGGCGTGCCACAGTGCGTACAGCACCGCCAGTTTCAGCACCACCACCCATAACAATTCACGGCGCAAGCGTCGGTCTTCCGGTAACAAGATGCCGCCCTCCCTGAGCAAAAGCCGCCGGCAAGCCATGCCGGCAACAGGGTTAAAGTGTGCGCATGCGGCCAACATCACGGAATGTGACACGTTGCCGCAGCCTGCCCGCCTTACTGCAAGCGGCATGCCATGCCATAGCCGGTAAAAAGTGGTGTATACAGGCCTGTTAGCCGCATAATCCACGCATACCGTCATGTCAGGACTGACAAAAATGTCACCCATCCAGCCGCAATCCACGCTGGCCACCATCGCCGCCATGCTGGATGCCGTACCCGACCCGCGCATCGTCATCACCCCCGACTACCGCATTCGCCACGCCAACCCGGCCTACCGCGCCACCTATGGTGACGACGCCGTTGGCCGCGCCTGCTTCGCGGTGTCGCACGGCTACAGCCGGCCATGCAATGAAGAAGGGGAAAGCTGCCCGCTGCAAGCCACACTGGCCAGCGGCCAGCCCGAGCGCGTGCTGCACATCCACCGCACCCTGCACGGCGACGAGCACGTGGACGTGGAGCTGTCACCCATGTCAGATGTCAGCGGCTACCCGGTACTGTTTATCGAGAAGATGAAACCGCTGGCGCTGGCCAGCAGCCAGGCGGTGCCGGACCGCATGGTGGGCCGCAGTGCGGCGTTTCGCCGCATGCTGCTGCTGGCACAGCGCGCTGCGCCGTCGGGGGTGGCGGTGCTATTGCAGGGGGAGTCGGGTACAGGTAAAGAAGGCCTGGCGCGGGCGATTCACGATGGTGGTGGCGCGGCACGGCCCTTTGTGGCGGTAGACTGCGCCAGCCTGACGGAAACCCTGCTGGAGAGCGAGCTGTTCGGCTACGAGAAAGGCGCGTTCACCGGCGCCACGCAGCGCAAGCAGGGCCTGGTGGAAGCGGCCAACGGCGGCACGCTGTTTCTGGACGAAATCGGCGACTTGCCCCCCAGCCAGCAGGTGAAACTGCTGCGCCTGCTGGAAACCGGCACCTTCCGCCGCGTGGGCGGTATCAGCAGCATCCCGGCGCGCTTTCGGGTGATTGCCGCCACCCACCGCGACCTGGCGCACATGGTGCGCGAAGGCAGCTTCCGCGCCGACCTGTACTACCGGCTGGCGGTGTTTCCGCTGCGCCTGCCACCGCTGCGCGAACGGCAAGAAGACATCCCGCTGCTGGCCGAGGCGCTGCTGGCACGCGTTGCGCCAGGGCGCAGGCTGGTGCTGTCGGCAGACGCGCTGGCCTGGCTGCTACAGCATCCCTTCCCCGGCAATATCCGCGAGCTGCGTAATATGCTGGAACGCGCCAGCCTGCTGTGCGACGGTGACTGCATCCAGCCGGAACACCTGTGGCTGGATACGCTGGCGGCGCCTGCGGCCAACCCTGGTGCCGGTTTCCATAGCCCGCTGCTACCGCTGGCCGGGCTGGAACAGCGCTATCTGGCGTGGGCACTGGCCAGCCACCAGGGCGACCGCGCCAGCCTGGCCGTGGCACTGGGCATAACCGAACGCACGCTGTACCGCAAGCTGGCCACGCTGCAGCAGGGCAGCGCTGGCACGCCAGATGCTACGCCTTGAGGGCATACCTCCAAGTTTGCGTTCGCCCGCCATGACCCGGCGGGCATTTTTTTGCCTGACCCTGCCCGCTCAGCGCGGGTTGCGGCAGCGGGCAAACATATCCAGCGGGGCTTCGTACACGGCGGTTTTCACCCCCATCAGTCCCAGTACGCTATGGAACAGGTTGTCCTGGCTGTAGCGCTGCTGGCTGCCCTGCTGCAAACAAGCCTGCTGCATGCCGGCGGCCTGCTGCCAGGCCGGCGAGAACCACGCCACCATGGGGATGTGCTTTTGCGCGTCGGGTGCAAGCAGATACGGCGTGGCGTGCAAATACATATTGTTTTCGCCCAGCGATTCGCCATGATCGGACAGATAGATCATGCCGCCAGCCACGGCGGGCTCGGCTTGCAAGGCGGCGATGGTCTTGGCCAGGATGGCATCGGTGTACAGGATGGTGTTGTCAAAACCGTTGATGATGTCCTGCTGGCTGCACTTTTGCAGCTCGCTGGTGCGGCAGACCGGGGTAAAGCGCTCGTACTCTTTCGGGTAGCGCTTGTAATAGGCCGGGCCATGGCTGCCTTTCTGGTGCAGCACTATCACGGCATCGCCTTTGAGCGCCTTCAGCCGCTGCGGCAAGCCATCCAGCAAAATGTCGTCAAAACACTCGCCATCTGCACAGAAAGCCGGGTTCTTGTCGCCAAACACTATCTCCGTGGGCACGCGGTTACACACTTCTTTGCAGCCGGAATTATTATCGCGCCAGCTGACCTGTATGCCTGCCCGCTGCAGGATATCCAGCAGGTTCTCGCGGTGCTTGGCCTCGTCGGCGTCAAACTTTTCGCGCGGCAGGGACGAGAACATGCACGGCACGGAGATGGCAGTTTCGGTGCCGCAAGACCAGGTGTCGGGGTAGTTGATCAGGCCAGGGATGCGCGCCAGCTGCGGGTTGGTCTGGCGCGGGTAGCCATTGAGCGAAAAATGGTCGCCACGGGCGGTTTCCCCCACCACCAGCACCAGCACGCGCGGCTTGCTACCGGCGGGCCACGGCGCGGTACGGCTGGCATCCTCCCCTACTTTTTGCAACACAGCCGGCTTGGCGGTAACGCGCTTGATATACGAGCTAGTGGCTTGCAGGTAGTTGGTCGGGGTCAGTGCAAAGCGCAGCTCGCGGTTATTACGGAACAGCGAAGCAAAATCCTGATACCCCACCATGGCCACCGCCACCAGCACCCCGGCGCTCACCAGCAGCGCCACCACCCGGGCACCCAGCTCGCGCAGCGGCGGGCGGTACAGCACCGGTGTTTTCCACAACCAAAGGCTGGGCAGACCGCCCAGCAGCAAAACGGTGAGCACCATCTTGACCGTTAGCAGGTCGCGCACCTCGGCCCCGTCGGTTTGCATGGCGTTGCGCACCATATTCATGTCGATCAGCACACCGTACTGACTCATGAAATAACTCACGCCCGCCGTGGTCAACAGCAGGGCTGTCAGCAAGGGCTTGCCTACCCAGGGCCACACCAGCAGCTGCAGTAGCAGGCTGAAAAAGGCGGTGAGCAGCACAAATGCCAGGCCCAGCATCTTCACGCCATGGCCATCCAGCGGGCTGACGATGGCAAACAGGCGCTGCCAGAAGGGCATATTGAAAAACAACACTAGCAGCAAGGCCACGCCAGCCGCCAAAACCTCGGCGCGCAGGGGGCGAAATACGCTTGTTTTCATTTGTATTTTATTGATATTTCATATTGTGGGCAGCAGGATACCCAAGATCACGGCAGTGAAACAAATCAATCTTAAGTGCGGCTTACGCCACGCCAGAGCGGCCTGCTCTTTATGCCTGCCAGCGCGTCATTACGCCGTCACCAGACACACATCTTGCTGTCACATGCAGCACGCAGCATGGCGCTATCTGCTACGCCGGAGCGCACCATGAGCCACCGCTACCGCACTATCTGGCTATCTGATGTCCACTTGGGCACCAGTGGCTGCCAGGCCAGCTTTCTGCTGGATTTCCTCAAACACCACGAGTCGGACACGCTGTATCTGGTGGGCGACATCATCGATGGCTGGCAGCTGAAAAAATCCTGGGGCTGGAAGCAAAGCCATAACGATGTGGTGCAAAAGGTACTGCGCAAGGCGCGCAAGGGCACACAGGTCATCTACGTACCCGGCAACCACGACGAGGCGGCACGGCAATACTGCGGCCTGGACTTTGGCGGCATTGCCATTCGCCAGGAAGCCGAACACCTCACGGCAGATGGCAAACGCTTGCTGATCATCCATGGCGACGAGTTCGACGGCGTGATCCAGCACGTGAAATGGCTAGCCTATGTGGGCGACAGCCTGTACACGGTGATCCTGCACCTGAACCGCTACTACAACTGGCTGCGGCAAAAGCTGGGGCGGCCGTACTGGTCGCTCTCGCAATACCTGAAGCACAAGGTGAAGAACGCGGTGAACTTCATCAGCGACTTCGAGCAGATTCTGGCCGACGAAGCCCGCCGCCGTGGCTTTGACGGCGTGATCTGCGGCCACATCCACAAGGCCGAGGTCAAAGACATTGGCGGGGTAATCTACGGCAACTGCGGCGACTGGGTGGAAAGCCTGTCCGCACTGGTAGAACACGCCGACGGCCGGCTGGAAGTGGTGTACTGGACCAGCCAGGCCAGTGCCGCCGCCGTACCGGCCACGATCTCGGCCCAGCCGGTACGCGAAGGCACGCTGGAGGAGGCTGAAACATGCGCATCATGATCGTCACCGACGCCTGGTACCCGCAGGTTAACGGCGTGGTACGCAGCATAGTAGAAACCGTACGCGAGCTGCGGGCGCTGGGTCACCAGGTGGCCATGGTCACGCCGCAAGGCGGCGAACACGACGAGGGCGATGGTTTTCTTACCCTGCCCTGCCCCACCTACCCGGATATCCGCCTGTCGCTGCTGCCCTACCGCAAAACCGCCGCCCGCCTGGCCGAGTTTGCCCCGCACGCGGTGCACATTGCTACCGAAGGCCCGCTGGGCATGGCTGCTCGGCGCTGGTGCCGCCGCCGCGGCCAACCTTTCACCACCGCCTATCACACGCGCTTTCCCGAATACATCCACGCACGCACGCGGCTGCCGCTGGCCATCAGCTACGCCTGGATCCGCCGTTTTCACAACGCTGCGCAGGCGGTCATGGCGCCCACACCCGCCATCGTGGCCGACCTGAAAGCCCGTGGCTTTCACAATGTCGTGCTGTGGAGCCGCGGTGTAGACACCCTCACCTTCAGCCCCGGCGAGCGCGAGCGGCTGGACACGGCGCCACCGCGCTTTGTCTACGTTGGCCGCGTGGCGGTAGAAAAGAATATCGAGGCGTTTCTGCAGCTGGACCTGCCCGGCAGCAAATGGGTGGTCGGCGAAGGCCCGCAGCTGGCCGAGCTGCAGGCGCGCTACCCGGCGGTGCACTTTGCCGGTGTGTTCCCGCAGGCCGAGCTGGCACGCATCTACCGCGCAGCAGACGTATTTGTGTTCCCCAGCCGCACCGACACCTTTGGCCTGGTACTGCTGGAAGCCATGGCCTGCGGCACCCCGGTAGCGGCCTACCCGGTAGCCGGCCCGCTGGACGTGGTGGGCAATAGCGGTGGCGGCGTGCTGCACGACGACCTGAAAACCGCCTGCCTGCAAGCGTTGTCGCTAGACCGCCAACACGTGCGCCGTGTGGCAGAGGGCTTCTCCTGGGCCGCCGCCACGCTACAGTTTGAGGCACAGCTGCACGCCCGCCCGGTAGGAGAGCAGGAAGGCATGGCCTTTACCAGCGGCGGGCGCTAGCCGCATATGAAAAAACCGGCCACACCGGGTGGATACCCGGGTGAGCCGGCTTAAAGGTTGGCCGCAAAGGCTGGCCGCAGCGCTAGTACTCCAGCCCCAAGTTAAAGTAGCCGGTGAGCTGGCCTTGCTTGCCATGCCCCACGCCCATGAAAACCGGCCCCAGAATGGTATCGGCCCCCACAAATAGCGAGCCGGCAGGCAGCCAGCGGGTATCTTGCGCCAGCGGCAAGGTCGCCCATACCCGCCCGACCTCGGCCGATGCGCCCACGTACAAGCCGGAACCCAGCGCGGATGGCAGGCTGGACACCCGCCACGACACCATGCCACGGGCAAAAGCCATCTGGTGCCCCAGCAGCTCGCCGGGCTGATAGCCGGACACGTTACGGAATCCCCCCAGCTCGAACACTTCGGCCGCGTCGTTCTTGTCGCTGTAACCACCACGCAGGGTAAAACGCCAGCTGATATCGCGACGATCGGTGGTGACGGTATCGATCATGAACGACGCACTGGGTTGCGGGTTGGCGTCGTCGGTGCGGTGCAGCGGCTTGCGCGCTTCTAGCTGCACGGCAAAACCATTGCGTGGCCAGCGCGGGTTATCCAGCTGGTCCAGCACCAGCTTGCTGCGCAAACCTTGCTCACGGGACTTGGCGTCGCTCAGGTCCAGCATGCCGCCCAAACCGGTACCCAACGCCAGGCTGTCGCGGCTGGCGTACCAGCCATTACGCCACTCGCCCAGCTTGCCCAGGCTCAGGCCGGCATCCAGGTTAACGGTATTGGTCTGCCGGATCAGCTCTGCCGTGGGCTGGTGGCCATCGACATACAGGCTGTAGCGCTTCTCGCGCCGGCTACTGCCCAGGCTCAGGAAAACGGGCGAGTTGGCATTCAACGGCTGCTGCCACTCGGCGCGAAAGGTCGGCTCCTCGCCCAGTTTGGCCTCGCCCAGCAAGCTGCCACCGCGGCTATTGAGCCAGCTGCGTCTGAACTCGCCCAGCAAGGAAAAAGTCGCATCGCCCTGCGAACTGCTGCGCAGTTCCAGGCCGCCGCGCACGTAGTTTGGCCCGGTATGGCGCTCTTGCAGATGCACATCGGCCACGTGCTGGCCTTCCTGCTGGCGCAGCGTGTAGTCCAGCTTGTCCAGGTCGCCTTCAGCAAACACTTCGCCCAGTTTCTGGTGCAATGCACCCAACCCCAGGCGGCTGCCAATCGACAATTTTTGCTGCATGGCCTGCGGGTCGACAAAGTCAAAACTGCCGGCCACATTAATGCGGTCGATACGCGGGCGCTCACCCTGTGCCCGTGTCTGCTGCCAGGCGGCGTACTGGTCGGGGGGGCTGGCCAGGGCCGCCAGCTGGGGGGCAATGGCTCGTGCGGCCAACCTGCCTGCCTCGATGATCGCCGCGTTATCGCCAAAGTCGGCAGGCGACACGCCATCCAGCTGCGGGCGAATCAGGATATCCTGCGGCCCCAGCTTGGCCAGGGATTCGCGGCTGTTGCGCGCCACCATCAGGTAGGTGGTCTGGTCCAGCACATCCAGAAAGTTACCCAACTGCTCGCGCGCTACCGGCGGCGTACCCACGTCGATCACGATCAATACATCGGCGCAGCGGCCTTTCAGCTCTTCCACCGGCAGCTGGCGCGCCATGCCGCCATCTACCAGTATGCGATCGTCGGCCTCTACCGGTGCAAACATGCCCGGCACTGCCATGCTGGCACGCATGGCCAGGCTCAGGTCGCCACGGTCAAACACCACGGCATCACCGGTCTCCAGGTCGGTCGCCAGGGCGCGAAACGGAATGCTGAGCCGGTCAAAGCTGGCTTCGTTGCGGGCACGGGTCAGCTGGCGAATGAACAGGTCAATGCCCTGGGCGTTGATCGCCGCCTTGGGCAGCCGCCATTTGCCATCGCGAAAGCCCACGGTGAGGTCAAAGTAATTGCGGCTGTCGCTCTGCTTACGGTTGTACGGCACGTCCTGACGGCGCGGCCGGCCGGAGAGCAGGGTTTCCCAGTCGGCCTCGGCAAACTGCCGCTCCAGCTCGGCCAGCGGCTGCCCGCTGGCGTAAGCACCGCCGATCAGCGCCCCTGCCGAGGTGCCCGCCATACAAGCGATGGGGACATGTAACTTTTCCAGCTCCTGCAGCACGCCCAGGTGGGCAAAACCCCGGGCGCCGCCGCCGCCCAGTACCACCCCGATACGCGGTGCTACCGGCTCGGCAGCCCAGACCTGCAGGGTCTGCAGACAAAGCCAGGCGGCCAACAGTGCTTTCATCGTGCTTCTCATGGTGGTCAACGTACGCTGCGTACCAGAATATCCGGCTGGCGGCAGCTGCGGCGCTCGCTGGCCAGTACATCATCACCGCACGGCCGGCCCTGGCGGCCCTGCTTGTCGGTACACAGATAGATTTCTTTCAGGAAGCGGCCACCGCCGCTGCACGATACCGCCAGCGCACGCGTACCCAGCCAGGGGTTGGCCGCCTGCAGCTCGGTTTTCAGCTCGGTCAGGGTTTTACGCAGCGGCTGTACCGGTGCCTGATAGGCTGCTGGCACCACCAGCCGAGCTTTCAGTCCTGCAGCCAGCTGGTGATAGGCCGCCTGTCCCAAGCCACTGCAGGTGCCGTGCTTTTCCCACTCGTGGCGGTATAGCTTGCGGCTGGGGTACAAGCCGGCAAACTGCTGCTGCATGCCCTCATCAAAACGCTCGCGGCTGCAGTCTGCCGGGTAGCCGCGCTGGTACTGCGGCCACAGGCCATGCAAGACAAAACCATATTGGCGACTACACTGCTCGCGGTCGTCCGGACGCGCCGCGCAGTAATCGGGCGACCACGACAGGGCCATCACGTAATAGTCGAACTGCCCTGGCGTACCTGCCGCGTGGGCAGCGGGGGCAAGCAAGGCAGACAACAAGGCAATCAGGAAAACGCGCATGGGTAGCTCCGGCAGGCTGGGGCAAAGTGGCCCCTTGGGCAAGCCTACAGTGTAACGGCCTGCCCGCGTACCATGCCATCAGCTTGATGGCACGCGGGGCACAAAATCACGGGCACAAGGAGCAAGTGTAGGGGCATAATTGTGAAAAACACCTTAAACCCCATGATTTTTAAAGGAAAACCATAGAAATGCGTGCAAAACTTCGCAAGGCAGGCATGACGCTACTGGGCTTGTTTGCCCTGGGCGGCAGCCTGCTACTGGACTACTACCTGCCCGAATACGCCATTACCACCATTACCGGTGTAGAGGTCAAACTGGCGGACAAAGACGGCCCCATCAGCAAACAGAACCCGGCCGACCAGCCTGTACGCGATATGTACCTGATCTATACCCAGCACGCGATCGACGATGTACGCGTTTACCGCAACGAAGACACCGGCTGGGGCTGGCCGCTGTACTTCAAGTTTGATGCATCCGACGTACAAGCCACGGCACGGGCACTGGAAAACGCCCGCCAGCCCGCCCATATCTCGTCGTATGGCTGGCGCATCAATATGTTCTCGCTCTACCCCAATATCACCAGCATCCGCCTGGCACAGGCCGACGACAGCACCTGGAGCGCGATCCGCTGGCTGGCGTTTAGCCTGTGGGGTGTGCTGCTCATCCTGCTGGCACGGCTGACCTGGCGCTGGACCCGCCCGGTAGTCAAAGATAGCGACCTGATAAGCTAAGCGCTGCAAACCACGCCAACGCCACCAGCCGGCGTTGGCGACAGACATGAAAAAAGCCCCGCAAGCGGGGCTTTTTTTATTGCCAGCAAAATGGCAACCGATATTACATCGGCTGGATTTTGGTAGCTTGTGGGCCTTTTTGACCCATGCCGGATACGTAGCTTACTTTCTGACCTTCAGCCAGGGATTTGAAGCCGTTGCCCTGGATTTCGGAGAAGTGAGCGAACAGGTCGTTGCCGCCTGCGTCCGGAGTGATGAAGCCAAAGCCTTTTGCATCATTGAACCATTTAACGGTACCGGTTTCCATTTTGTCTTCCTTTTGAAAAAACGTAAAAAATTAGGCGAAATGCCTGTCAGCGAAATAATCAAGAAGGGACCGGATGAAACAATGGAGTACCGCTTTTGAAGTGGAACAACTCTGAACTTTGGATCAACTAGCTTGAAATCTTGCTTCAGCACGTTATACGCACTAAGCCTGTGCCCGGCAAGCGATTTCGGTTTTTTATTTTTGGCCACGGCCCGCTATGCATTTTAAAACCATACATCACGGGCCATGGCTGCAACACCTTTCGCCATGACACCCGCCACACGCCAGGGCAGGCTTACGCCAGTGTCAGCACCACCGGTGTGTGGTCGGACGGGCGCTCCCATTTGCGCGGGGTTTTGTCGATCACGCAGCCAGTGGCGCGCGACTTCAGGCTGTCGGTAATCAGGATATGGTCGATACGCACGCCCATATTGCGGCGGAACATCATGGCGCGGTAATCCCACCAGCTGTATTGCTTGTCTTCCTGGTTGAATAGCCGAAAGCTGTCCGACAAACCCATGCCAATCAGGCGGCGGAAGCTGTCGCGCTCTGGCGTAGTGCACAGCACCTGCTCGCGCCAGCCTTCCGGGTCGTATACATCGCGGTCTTCCGGGGCGATGTTGTAGTCGCCCAGCAGGGCAAAATCCGGATAGCGGGCCAGCTCGCTGGCCACGTAGCCTTCCAGTGCGGCCAACCAGCCCAGCTTGTACTGGTACTTGGGCGAATCCACTGCCTCGCCATTCACGAAATAGGCACAGATCACGCGGACACCATCAATGGTGGCGGCAATCACGCGGCGCTGCTCGTCTTCATAGCCAGGGATGCCCTGCACCACATCACTGATGGTGCGGCCATTTTTTACCAGGATGGCCACACCGTTATAGGTTTTCTGGCCAAACCACACAGCCTGATAGCCCGCAGCTTCGATATCGGCCAGCGGGAATACCGGGTGGTCCATCTTCAGCTCTTGCAGGCACAGTACATCGATGGGGTTTTCCGCCAGCCATTGCACCACATGCGGCAGGCGCACTTTCAGCGAATTGACGTTCCAGGTGGCTAGTTGCATGGGGCTCTCCCTTTGATAACAGGCCGACACCTTAGCGCGTGGCAAGCAGGCTGGCAACGCGGCTAATATTACAAACACACCACACCATCATCGCCAATAAAAGCAGCTACTTACCGGCACTGCCTGATTAATAAAATAGACACAAAACTTGCCAGCACAGCAGTAGCCCGCCTAGAATGGCCCCATCGTCATCACCGGAAGCAGAAATTGTTTTCCAAAAAACCGCGCCAAACCGCGCAAAACCCGGGCTCGCTGTGCCCCACCAATGCCGCCCACCGTGGCCGCCTTGCCCCGCTTGCCCAGAGCTTTGCCCTGCGCACCCCCAGCTTCGCCCACCGCCATAGCCTGACCCCTGCCGACGAACCGGACACCCAGTCCGAGCCACCCCGTTAGCGCCCCTCGCTTCTGCCCTCTTTCCCGCAGTAACGATTGAATCATGGCCTGCCGCCGCGCCTGTTGCACGGTAGCAGCCAGTAACGCCTTGCCGCCCGCACGCTAGCTGCACGCCCACACACCACGGTACACGCTGTGGCGACGTTGGCCGCATGCTGCCTGCGCACGCCAGGGCAGACGAGTATTGGCTATGGATTTCCACAACTGGATCATGTACCTGGGCACCATTGTGCTCTTGATGCTGGCACCGGGCCCCGGCCCGCTGCTAACCCTGTCGCACGGCGCGCAGCATGGCGCCCGTGGCGGCGTACCCAACGCGCTGGGCTTTTCTGCCGGCGCGCTGACCCTGATGGCACTGTCTGCACTGGGCATTACCGCCCTGCTGTTTGCTTCGCCGACAGCATTCAATATCGTGAAGATGCTGGGGGCCGGCTACCTGGTATGGCTGGGTATCACCCTGTGGCGCAAGCCATTCAAGCTGGGCCAGGCACAGGGTTGTAGTGCCAGCCCGCTATGGAGCGGTTTTCGCCCGGCATTTTTGCTGGCCGTCAGCAACCCGGAAGACACGGTGTTTTTCTCGGCCTTGCTGCCGCGCTTTCTGGACACCAGCCGCGAGCTGTGGCCGCAGTACCTGACCATGGCCGCCACCTGGGTGGTCACCGATATGGTGGTCGCTGTGGGGCTGGCCGCTGCCGGCGGCCGCCTGGGGGGCTGGCTGGCGCACGGCCAACGCCTGCAGCGTTTCTCGCGCACCTCGGGCGGGCTGTTTGTGCTGGCCGGGGTGATGCTGGCTGCCGTGCAGCGTTAAGCCGGTAGCGTTAGCTGCAACAAGGGCCTTTCGCATGGCGAAAGGCCCTTGTTTCGTTTGATACCGCCACACTGGGCTGGGGACAAAAAAATGCCCCCGCACCGGGCGGGGGTCAACACAGTCAAGTTCGCTCACTGTTGTGCCTGCTAGACAAACAGTCATGGTGTGAGTCCGCCAGATGTGCTTGGTTCCCGCAGCGGGAAAAAACATGTCATGCCTGCGGCGGGTACACGCTGATTTCGATCAGGTTCTGGTCCGGGTCCAGCAAGTACACCGACTGGATGGTGCCCTGCGCACCGGTCTTGGCCACCGGGCCCTCGACAATCGCCACCCCCTCGGCCTGCAGATGGGCCGCCACCTGTGGCAACGGCCAGTGCGTGATCAGGCACAAGTCGCCAGCGCCCACGCCGGCACGGTTGCGCGGCTCCTGGCCCAGCAGCTGCAGGTTGATCTTCTGGTTGCCGAAGTGCAGCGCGCGGCGGCCGTTGGCAAAGGTGACCGCTTCCATCTGCAAGACGCGGCAGTAAAAGGCTACCGACGCTTCGATATCGGTAACAGTAAGGACAACGTGGTCAATGTGGCTGATCATAATGGCCTCCCAAAGCAAGCAAACGTCATGCTAGCGCACCGGCGCGGGCTTGGCTCGCCCTCCCTGCGCACAGACTGTTCAGCAAGCATCAAGGCCGTGGCGGCAAGCCACTGAAAAACGCCCACATCACGTCATTGGCCTCCAGCGCCTGGCCAGGGCCAGCCTTACCGATACGGGTACGGCCGCCCCCCGGCCAACCATGGCCACCTTGCTCGGTAACACACAGCTGTAATGCGCTACCAGCGGCACAGCCGGTATACCGCTCGCAATAGGCACCCGCTACGGTCAGGCTACGCACCGGCTGCGGGCGGCACTGGTTGTGCACCTGCCACTGCGCCATGGTTGCGGGTACCGACGTGAAATCGGTGACCTTGCGCTCGTCGCGGAACGCCCCTGGCCCGGCACCGCCATCAAACAGAACATGGTCGTCATCCCGCGCGTGGATATGCAACACCGCTAGCGGCCGCGCTGGCTGGCAAGCCAGCGTGTTATCGGTACCGGCGACCGAGGCGATGCCGGCAAACACGTCCGCCGCCTCGCACGCCAGCCGGTACGCCATCATGCCGCCATTGGACATGCCCACCGCGTACACGCGCTCTGCCGCTACCGTGTAGTGCTGCTGCACCCAGGCCACCAGCGCGCGGGCAAAGGCCACGTCATCTACCGCTTCGTCGCGTGCCTTCCCACAGCAGCGCCCGGCGTTCCAGGTAGCCAGTTTGTCACCCAGCGCACCCGTGCCATTGGGCACCGCCAACAGGTAGCCGGCCTGATCGCTGTGGCTGATCAGCCCGTAATGACGGTCATTCGCCATGAATGCCATACTGCCGCCTCCGCCATGCAAAGCCAGGACTAGCGGCAAGGGCTGCCCGGGCTGATAACGGCGCGGCACATGCAGCAGGAAGCTGCGCTGCCGGCCGGCGAGTGGCAGTGTCACGGTCAGCGTGCGCGCCACCGTGGCCGGTGATAGCTGCCGCTGCATCACCGCATCACGTAGTGGTCCGGCATGGCTTGGCACGCCAGGAAAGAAACCGGCCACGAGCAACGCAAGCGGCAGGGTCATACCGTGAAGCAGACGGAGAAAAGCGGTCATGATGGCAAGCCGGGCAATATTTACCCAGCCATGCTGACACCCGCAGCGACCCATTTCAAATGGCAGTCGTTAACAAATGCAAAGCTGTCCGTGAATAAAACAAAAAAGCGGCCTGCAAAACACAGGCCGCCAAGATGGTGTCACGCCAAGCGTGCCGGGCAATGTCACCACGCAACACACCAGGCTTAAGGCGTCACACAATAAAAGCCGCCCCCTGCTATCGCTTGGCCTTGCTCATTCTGTGCCGACGGATGGTAACCCAGCGCACGGAAAGTCTGGCTAGCGGTATTCAGCTTGGCGCATACTGCCGCGCCTTTTGCCGCCATGGATTGCGGCACCGGCCCGAAAGCGCCCGGATTATCCCAGGCCAGGCCGCCACCTACCATGCGGACAAGCTTGGGTGGTGTCGAAGACGGGTACTGACCAATGGCGGTCATGCTGCTACAGGCAGTAGCCAGCAACGCGGCCACGATGACAAGGCTGATCGATTTCATGGGTGCATCTCCTGTTTCCATACCGTAAATGGCATCCCGGCGACACACCCGTGAAGACAGATGCGCCCGGAACGGAAACACCCTATCGCAAGCCTTTTTTACCAATAAAACATATCGCTACTGTTTATTTATCAGGTATCGATAGCAGCCCATATATCGATAAACCAGCCCATCACCATGATGCCTATCGCTGACACATGCGGGTTAGCACAGCCTGTATCCCCGGCGGCCACTGTCATTCCTGGGCTTCAACGCACAAGGGCAAGCCGTATGGCTTGCCCTTGTGCGTTAGCGCTACGCTGCGGCCAACGTTGGCCGCAACACTTTGGCGAGGCTCAGGCGGCGACCGGCTCGCTCATGCCGCTGTGGCGCAGCAGCGCGTCGATCTGCGGGTCGCGGCCACGGAAGGCGCGGAACGACGCCAGCGCCGGGCGGCTGCCGCCCACGGCCAACACCTCGTCCCAGAACTTGTGGCCTACTGCCGGGTTGGCCCCACCGGCTTCTTCGAAGGCGGCGTAAGCGTCGGCAGACAGCACTTCTGCCCACTTGTAGCTGTAGTAGCCCGCTGCGTAACCGCCGGCAAAAATGTGGCTGAAGCTGTTGGGGAAGCGGTTGTACGCTGGCGGGCGGTTTACCGCCACCTCGTCGCGTACCTGCTCCAGCAGCGCCTGCCAGTCCACTGAGTCAGGGTTGGCCGCGGTGTACAGCTGCATATCGAACAGCGAGAACTCCAGCTGGCGTACGGTTTGCATGCCGCTCTGGAAGTTCTTGGCCGCCAGCATCTTGTCGTACAGCGCCCGCGGCAGCGGCTCACCGCTGTCCACGTGGGCACTCATGCCCTGCAACACGTCCCACTCCCAGCAGAAGTTTTCCATGAACTGGCTAGGCAGCTCGACCGCGTCCCACTCCACGCCGCTGATGCCGGACACGCCCAGTTCGTCCACGCGGGTCAGCAAATGGTGCAGGCCGTGGCCAAACTCATGGAACAGCGTGGTGACTTCGTCGTGCGTGAAGGTGGCCGGCTTGTCGCCCAGCGGGCGGGTAAAGTTGCACACCAGGTAGGCTACCGGGGTCTGCACCTGGCCTGCCTTGACGCGGCGGCCGCGCACATCGTCCATCCAGGCACCTGGACGTTTGCCGTCACGGGCGTACAAATCCAGATAGAAGCCACCCAGCAGCGCGCCGTCTTTGCGGATCTGGTAGTAGCGCACATCCGGGTGCCAGGTTTCGGCGTCTTGCTGCGTTACCGTAATGCCGTACAGCTTGTGCACCACGCTGAACAGACCGGCCAGCACCTTGGGCTCGGGGAAGTACTGTTTGACTTCGTGCTCGGAAAACGCATAACGCGCCACGCGCAGTTTTTCCGCGGCGTAGCTGATGTCCCATGCCTCCAGCGTGTCCAGCCCCAGCTCGGCGCGAGCAAAGGCTTCCAGCTCGGCGCGATCCTGCTGCGCGTAGGGCTTGGCGCGGGCGGCCAGGTCGCGCAGGAAGTCAATCACCTGTTGCGGGGTTTCGGCCATCTTGGTGTACAGCGACAGCTCGGCGTAGTTGGCAAAGCCCAGCAGCTGCGCCTCTTCGGCGGCCAGCACCAGGCGTTCGCGAATCAGCGCGGTGTTGTCCTGCTCGGCCGGGCCAAACTCGCTGGCGCGCTTGGCGTTGGCTTCGTACAGCTGCTGACGCAGCGCACGGTTGTCGGCGTATTGCAGCACCGGGAACAGCAGCGGAAACTGCAGGCCCAGCTTGTATTTGCCCGGCTGGCCGTCGGCCTCGGCCATGGCGGCGTACATGGCCAGGCTGTCTTCCGGGATCCCGGCCAGCTCGGCGGCGTCGTCGATCAACAGGCTAAAGCTGTCGGTGGCGTCCATCACGTTTTGCGAAAACTGGCTGGACAACTCGGCCAGGCGGCTGGAGATCTCGGCAAAGCGCGCTTTCTGCGCGTCCGGCAGCTCGGCGCCAGACAGGCGGAAGTCGCGCAGGTCGTTTTCGATGATCTTCTTGCGCGCGGCGCTGGCATCGGCGAAGGCAGGGTTGGCCGCCACCGCCTTGAAGCGGGCAAACAAGTCCAGGTTTTGCCCCAGCTCGGTAAAGAAAGCAGAAATACGCGGGATTTCGGCGTTATACACCTCGCGCAGGCCCTCGGTGTTGCCCATCACGCTATTGAGGTGTCCCACCACGCCCCAGGCGCGACCCAGCCGCTCGGTGGCGTCGGATAGCGGCTCAGACACGCTGTCCCAGTCGTCGCCGCCCGCGGCGATCACCTGTTCTACTGCAGCACGGGCCTCGGCCAGCAGCACGTCCAGCGCCGGGGTCACATGTTCGGGTTTGATCGCGGCAAAACGCGGCAGATCGCTAAAGTCCAGTAGCGGATTCGGGGTCATGTTTGGCATCCTGTTAAGAGTGGCGCCGCAGCGTGCGCGCAGAAACGTATTCTAGATAAGGACAAATCCGTGAATCGCAATATCCGTTCCTATGATGGCCACCACCCGCAGATCGACGCCAGCTGTTATATCGACGACGCAGCCGTGGTGATCGGCGAAGTCAGCCTGGCGGCCAACGTGTCAGTCTGGCCCTGCGCCGTGGTGCGTGGCGACGTGAACAGCATCAGCATAGGCGAAGGCAGCAATGTGCAGGATTTTGCCATGCTGCACGTGAGCCACCGCAAAGACAGCGACCCGCAAGGCGCGCCGCTGGTGATTGGCCGCCATGTCACCATCGGCCACCACGTTACCCTGCACGGCTGCACCATCGGCAACGAAGTGCTCATCGGCATCGGCAGCATCATCCTGGACCGCGCCGTCATCGAAGACCGTGTGCTGATCGGCGCCGGCAGCCTGGTACCGCCCAACAAACGGCTGGAAAGCGGCTACTTGTACCTGGGCAACCCGGTAAAGCAAGTGCGGCCACTGACCGAGGGCGAGCTGGCGTATTTCAAATACTCCGCCGAGCACTACGTGAAGGTTATGGACAAGCACAAGGCCAGCATCGCGGCCAGCTGATGTCTTTAATTATTCACAGATTCTTAACGAACGGCGCCTAGTCTACCAACTAGGCGCCTTTTTCATGTACCCGATGGGCTAAAACCGGCCACGGTTACACCCATGCGTCATTGTGATGAATTGTCATCTGTCAGTAATGTTGACCCCCTAAACTGCGGCCAGCTTTGATAAGGATGGATTTAAAATGACGCTTGTTAAACGGCTGTGGCTCACCGTTATCCTCACACTTGGCTGCCTGCTGGCGGTGGTGCTGCTCAGCAGCCAGCAGCTGTGGTCGCTGCGCGGTGACTTCGACCAGTACCGTAGCCGGCAGCTGCTGTCGGCCAACCTGCAAACACTGAAAGCCGAAGTACTATCGCTATCGCGTGCCGACCCGCTGCTGCCCGACACTGCGACCCAGCTGGCCAGTGTGGATAAAAGCAGCCGCCAGCTGATTGCCGCCATCGCCAGCGCGCTGCCCGCAGCAGAGCGCGACAGCTTTGCCAAACAAGCCAGCCAGCACTGGCAGGGGTACCACACCAACCTGCTGTCGGCCATCAAGATTGCCGAAACCTCGCCAGAAGACGCACTGTCCATCCCCGAAGAAGCCTACAAGATGAGCCTGCAGCCCCTGGCAAGCCTGATCGACCAGCGCCTGGTATCGGAACGCCAGCTGCTGGCACAGGCCGAAACCGCCATGCAGGGCGCACTCAGCCGGCTGGTGATGCTGGTACTGGGCCCGCTGGGCCTGGCCAGCGTGATTGTGGTGCTATCGCAAATCCTGCTGGCACGCCGGCTGAAAGGGCAGATTGCCGCCATGCAGCGTGCGGCCGACCAGCTGGGCGAAGGCGACCTGGCCGCCCGCCTGCCGGTAAGCGGTGCCGACGAGCTGTCGCAAGCCGCCCGCCATATCAACCGCTTTCTGGACAAGCTGGCCACCCTGCTGGCCACCGTGCGCAGCACGGCAGCGCAGAGCGAGCACGAGGCGCGCAGCATTCTGGCGCTGACCGGCCAGGTGATTACCGTGACGCAGCAGCAAGCCGACAAGGCAGAAAACACCCGCGCGGCAGCAGGCCAGATAGCCGGTAGCAACCAGCGCATCAGCCAGGCGCTGCAGCAGGCCGTGAGCCAGGCAGATAGCGGCAGCGAGCGCACCGGCCACGCCCGCAGCTTGGCCACCGGCACTGCCGACACCCTGCACAAGCTGTCCGTGCGCCTGCAAGGTGGCGTCAACGACGCCGAGCAGCTCAAAACAGCCATCCGCGACATTGCCCAGATCAGCACCCTGATTCGCGATGTGGCCGAGCAAACCAACCTGCTGGCGCTGAACGCCGCCATCGAGGCCGCCCGCGCGGGCGAAGCAGGCCGCGGCTTTGCCGTGGTTGCCGACGAAGTGCGCAAGCTGTCCGAGCGCACCGAAAGCGCCACCGCACGCATCTTCGACACCCTGTTGCGGGTCGAGTCCGCCAGCCAGGCGCTGGCCGCTACCATGAGCGAAGCCCACCTGGCCGGCGAGCAGAGCATTGGCGCACAAGAAACACTGAACAACGCGCTACTGCAAGCCGACCAGGCCATGTCGGCTTTCCGCCAGGCCATGAAAGACATCGAAGAAGCACGCCAGGCGCAGCACACGGCCAGCGACAATATCGTGAGCCAGGGCGACGAAGTGGCCACGCTGGCCGCCGGTATCTTTGGCCAGATGCAAACCCTGGTCCCAGCCATGGGTCGCCTCACCGACGCCTCACAGCAGCTGAACCAGGACCTGGCGTGGTTCCGCACCCAGCCGCAGGCCCAGGTTGGCCGCACACAGCCCCCTGCCCTGCCGGGCGATCGCCACGCCCTGGGTGCCGCCGCTTGAGTCACCCACCTTGACCTGCACAATAAAAAAACCGGCCAGCGCAAGCTGACCGGTTTTTCGTCTTGGCGACCTGGCTGTCTTACAGCACGGCCAGCGCGACGTCGTAGTTCGGCTCGTCGGCGATCTCGGCGACCAGCTCGCTGTGCAGCACCTGATCGTTTTCGTCCAGTACCACCACGGCACGGGCAGTCAGGCCGGCCAGCGGGCCGGAAGCCAGCTTCACACCGTAAGCCTCGGCAAAAGCCGGGTTGCGGAAGGTAGACAGGTTGGCCACGCCCTCGATGCCCTCGGCACCGCAGAAACGCTTCTGCGCAAACGGCAGGTCGGCAGAAATGCACAGCACCACCACGCCATCACGGGCGGCGGCTTTTTCGTTGAACTTGCGTACCGAGGTGGCGCAGGTCGGGGTATCTACCGACGGGAAAATGTTCAGGATCTTTTTCTTGCCGGCAAAGGCCGCCAGGCCCACGTCGGACAGGTCACCAGCGGTCAGGGTAAAAGCCGGGGCGGCGCTGCCCGCAGCCGGCAGGGTACCGGCTACGTCTACAGGGTTGCCTTTCAGGGTAACGGTTGCCATTGCATGTTTCCTTTGGGTAAGAACAGTGGGTAATGCCCAGAGTGTGGGGCAAGATGGCAAAAATTCAACCCCGCTGACAGCAGGGTTGGCCGCATTGGCCTTGCAGCGCGGCCGCCTGGCATCTGGCACGTTGCCCTGCCAGCGCAATCGTTAAACGACCTTGCACCGGCGCTTAGGGCTGCGCCTCGTCCGGCAGGGACAAGCCCAGCTCGGCCAGCACCTCGCGTGCGGCACGGAAAGCCTCTACCGCCGCCGGCGCACCGGCGTACACCGCGCAGTGCAGCAGTGTTTCGCGGATTTCCACCAGGCTGGCGCCGTTATTGATGGCGCCGCGGATATGGCCTTTCAGCTCCTGGCTGCGGCCCAGTGCGGCCAACATGGCGCAGGTCAGCAGGCTACGGGTTTTCAGGTCGATACCGTCGCGCTGCCAGGTGCTGCCCCAGGCGTGTTCGTTCAGCCAGTCTTGCAGCGGGCGACTGAAACCGTCCAGATCGCTCATCGCCCGCGTGGCAAACGCCTCACCCATCACCTGGGTGCGCCGCGCCAGCCCGGCCTGTTTGTCTTGCTCGCTCATGGTTTCACTCCTGTTAACAGAGGGGCTACTTGCCAGCCCGCGTGGCCAGCACCACGCCCGATAGTATCAGCCCGATACCGGCCAGGTGGTACCACTGCAGCGCCTCGCCCAGAAACAACATGGACAGCACGGCACCGAAGCCGGGCATCAGGTGGATGAACATGCCGGCACGCGCCGCGCCCACGCGGGCGACGCCCAGGTTGTAAAAGTAGTAGGCCGCCACCGACGGCAATGTGCCGACGTAGGCAAAGGTGGCCAGTGTGCCGGTGGTCAACGGGGTGTGGCGGCCGCTGGCCAGCTCGGCAGCAAACAGCGGTGCAATGCCTAGCAAGCCGATAGCCACCAGTACGGTCAGCAAGCCGATGCGGTCCAGCGTGGCAGGCAGCGGCTTGAGCAGCAGGGTGTACAGCGCCCACGCCACCATGGCCAGAAACACCACCGCGTCGCCACGGTTGATATCCAGTGCGGCCAACCTGTGCCAGTCGCCGTGCGCCACGATGAACAGCACGCCAATAAAGGAAATACCTACCGCCAGCGCCTGGCGCCGGCCGATCTTCATGCCGAAAAACAGCGCGCCAAACAGCACGATCAGGATAGGAATAAAGGAATTGAGCAGCACCGCATTGGTAGCGGCGGTGTACTGCAGCCCCCAGTAAGCCAGCGAGTTGAAGCCGGTCACCCCCAGCAGCGCCAATAACAGCAGGCGGCGCCAGTGCGGCAGCCACAGCGCACGCTGGTGCCAGGCCGGGCGCAGGCCGAACGGCAGCAGCAGGCACAGGGCAATGGCCCAGCGGGCAAAGGAAAGGGTCATCGGGGCGACACTGGCGTGCATGGCGCGGGCCAGCACAAAATTGCCCGACCAGAACAGGGCGGTCAGCGTCAGCAGCAGGTACGCAATACGAGGTGATGTCGTTTTCATGAAAGCACCATGCCATGCGCCGTGCCACCAGACAAGCCGGGGCGGCGCAACAAACTGTTCCCATAAAAAAACCGGGGCTGGTGCCCCGGTAAGACAATGGCCAGGCCGCACAGCCCAAAGCGACGGTCCCCTGCTGTGCGGCTGGTAAAACGCGTTACCCTGCCTGCGTTTGCGGCTGGCTGGTGCTGTGCTTGAGTGTATGCTGCGGCGCGACAAACTGCGGCAGCAGCGAACCCAGCAGCATACCCAGCACGCTCATCAACAAGCCCGCCAGCTGGGGTGGCCAGAAATCGGTATCCGCGGCAGTCAGCTCCAGTGGAATCCAGGTGCCCAGGCCCAGGATAATCGCCAGCATGGCGCCCTGCGTGGTGGCACGCTTCCAGAACAAGCCAGCAGCCAGCGGCACAAAGGCCGCCACCAGGGTGACTTTGTAAGCATTACCCACCATTTCGTAGATGGATGCATCGGAATACAGCGCAAACAGCGTGGTACCCACCGCACACACCAGAATGGCACCGCGGGTGGCCAGCAGGAACTCGCGGTCGCTCATCTTGGGCTTGAAGTGCTTGAAGATGTTTTCCACAAAAATCACCGACGGTGCCAGCAGCGTGCCGGATGCGGTAGACATGATGGCCGACAGCAGCGCGCCAAAGAACATCACCTGGGCGAACAGCGGGGTTTCTTCCAGAATCATGCGCGGCAGGATCATCTGCGAATCTTCCGCCAGCCATTTTTGCACCAGCGCCGGGTTGATCATGGAAGCCGCGTAAATCAGGAACACCGGCAGCAGGCAGAACGTCAGGTAAAACACGGCGCCCACGATGGTGGCGCGCACAGCGATTTTTTCGCTCTTGGCCGACATCACACGCTGGAACACGTCCTGCTGCGGAATGGAGCCGAACATCATGGTGACGGCGGCCCCGATAAAGGCAATCAGGTCACGCGGCTCGGTGCTGGTAATGAAAGTGAACTTGCCCTCGCCAGCGGCCTTGGCAATCACCTTGTCGGCACCGCCAGCCATGCCGCTGAACAGCCATACCAGGTACAAGAGGCCACCGACGATGATCACCATCTGGAAGAAGTCGGTGAGCGCCACCGACCACATGCCACCAAACAGCGTATAGATCACCACAATGCCGGCGCCGATCAGCATGCCCTGGGTGGTGGTGATGCCACCATCAGACAACACGTTGAACACCACACCCAGCGCCGTCAGCTGGGCGGCAATCCAGCCCAGATAGGACATCATGATGACCAGACTGGTAATCACCTCTACCGTACTGCCATAACGCTGACGGAAGAAGTCACCCATGGTCAGCAGGTTCATGCGGTACAGCGGGCGGGCAAAAAACAAGCCGACCAGCATCAAGCAGGTAAACGAACCGAATGGGTCTTCCACAATGCCGTGAAAGCCTTCTTCGATAAAGGTAGACGGGATACCCAATACCGCCTCGGAACCAAACCAGGTGGCAAACACCATGGCCGCGACGATATGGAATGGCATGCTACGGCCACCGGCCGCAAAATCTTTTGCGTTTTTAACGCGTGTAGATGCGTACAGGCCAATACCGACAGTAACGGCCAGATACATGACGACGAACCAGACAAGCATGTCTGAGTCTCCTTCTCCCAATGCAGTGTTTCGGCAAGTGTGGCCCCAGCCAGCCCGGGGCAAGCAAAACGGCCACGCTCAATCGGCTTGTTACTTTTGTTGTGGCGGCCATTATAGCCAGCCCACAACACAAACCGAGCAATTTATTAAACACAACGAAAACCGGACGGCAGCACAGCTGCCACCGGCCACGCCACAAAACCGCCAAAGCGCTGCTTAGTACGCCCGTCATAAATCTTTAAAAAACAAGGCAATAAGCTAGCTATTACAACCAAAAAGCCACAGCACTGCAGGGGGGATCCCCCTCGCAAAACTGTGGCTTATTGTGCCGTAAACGTGCGTTTAAGTGTCGTAGAATATGTTAAACATACGCCACACTTTTCCACTGGCATAAGAAAAAACCGCCAGGTCAAAACACCCCGTCCACGGCATGGCCAGACCGCAAAAAAGCACCCTAGCTATCCTGCCGCCGCAAGCTGCCCTGCCCTGCCATTACCGAAAAGCGCTGCTTTTGCGCGTCGTACAGGACCGGGGCACAGGCCACGGCCGGGTCATGGGTAAAAAACAGGCGGCCATGCACACCCGCCAGGCGCTGCAGCAGGCTGCGTTTTTCGTCGATCAGCTGCTCGGGAAAGCGGTCATAACCCATGGTGATGGGCACGTGTACCCACGGTGCACCGGGGATGAGGTCGGCGGCAAACACCACCGGGCCATCCGGCATGGGGATCTCGGCCAGCAGCATGCCCGGCGTATGGCCGTGCGACACGCTAAAGCGCCAGTCCGGCGGCAGGCAGGCCGGTGGCTGCTCGCCGTCCACCAGCACCAGACGGCCACAGCTTTCCAGCAACGCCACCAGCTCCGGCACAAACGATGCGCGGTCGCGCGGGTGCGGGTTCAAGGCCCGCTGCCAGGCCTCTCGGCCCACCACAATCTGCGCATTGGGGAACAACAACCGCGCCGGCTCGCCATCCCATGCGGCCAACAAGCCGCCAGCGTGGTCGAAATGCAGGTGCGACAGCACCACCACGTCGATATCCTCGTGGCTTAGCCCGTGCGCCGCCAGCGAATCCAGCAGCACGTGGTTTTCTTCCATCACGCCGTAACGCTCGCGCAGCTTGGGGGCAAAAAACGCCCCGATGCCGGTTTCCAGCAAAATGCGGCGGCCATCGGCCTCTTCTACCAGCAGGCAGCGACAGCATAGCGGCACGCGGTTTTGCTCGTCCGGCGCCAGCCAGCCGGCCCACACAGCACGCGGTGCGTTGCCAAACATGGCACCGCCGTCCAGTTTTTGTGAATTGCCCAGCAAGGATGTCAGGGTACGCATCGAAATCTCCCGAATCGGTAAGCCGCCATTGTCAAGCAAGTGCTTGATTATGTCATGTGCGCTATCGATAAAAAAACAGCCCGCCGTAGCGAGCTGTTCCGATGACAACACCGGGGATTACTTGATCAGCTTTTCTACCTTGTCGGCGCGGTCGCCCGCGGCAGGGTGGCTGGACAGCAGGCTGCTGTCGTTGCCGTACAGTGCGGCCAACTTGCGCAGCGCAGACGGGGCAGCGTCCAGCTTGTAGTTATGGCGCTTCAGAAAGTCTACTGCGTAAGCATCGGCATCGCTTTCCTGCGACTGCGAGAACTGCGCGTGCAGGATTTGCTCGCTCAGCTCACCCATTTCCGACTCGGAAAACGCGGCCACATTGGCGTTACCGCTACCAGCAGCGGCCTTGCGCGCGGCAGACGCCGCGTAAGCCACTTGCATGGCTTTCTTGCTGTGGCCCAGCTTCACGTGACCGATTTCGTGGCCGATGACATAGCGCACTTCGTCGTCGGTCATCTTGTCCAGCAGGCCGCTGTACACGCGTACGGTGCCGTCTGCCATGGCGAAGGCGTTTACTTCTTTATCCAGATACACCTTGAAGTTCAGCTTCAGGCCGTCTTCGCTGGTAAGGCCGCTCACGATCTTGGCCAGGCGTTTGGCTTGCGGGCTACCTGCGGCGGCGACCTTGGCCTGCTTGTCCATCACCTTGCTGGACTCGGCAGCCATGGCCTGTACTTCGGCATCCGACAGGGTGGCGGACTTTACCAGATCGGTACCGGCACTGAGCAGGCTGTTCAGGCCAAATGCCTGGGCAGGGCCGCACAGCGCCAGGGACAACAGGGAAACAAGCGCGAGCTTTTTCATGATTTTATGCCAAAGTCAAAAAAGAACGGCATTCTATTAACATGATTGATGAATGTCTATGCATTCATTATCAAATGCAGCATAAAAAAACCCGGCCAGGCCGGGTGGGGTGTTTACGACGCGGCATCCACGCGACGCCGGGTTTGCAAAATGGGCGGTGCCCACTGCTCGCCCGGGCGCTTCTTGCGCGTGGCCAGTGTCAGGCCGGACGGCGCAAAGATATTGATGTTGTGCGTGTTGGGCGTGGTAATCAGGTACTGCGCCTCGGTGGCTTTCAGGAAGCCGGCCACGCGGTCGATGTTGAAGATGTCAAGGTGGGCAAACGGCTCGTCGATGAACACAAAGCCGGACGGGTTGCTTTCGTCCATCATCAGGCCGATCAGCATGATCAGCGACTTCATCACTTGCTGGCCGCCGGATGCCTCGCCGTCGTTCAGGCCCATCAGGCCTTTCTGGTCGAAGTTGAACTTCAGCACCAGGCCCGCCTGCGCCAATAAGGCGTCGTCGTTGGCCAGCGTGGGCAGCTCCACCTCCACGCCAATACCGGCCAGCTCGCCCAGCCGCTTCACGTTGTGGCCGTAGGCGCGCACGGTGGCGCGCAGCTTGCCCAGGTAGGCATCGCGCGCGTCGCTGGTCAGGCCGGCAGCGCGTTCCACTTCGGCCTGGCGGCGCTGGCATTCGCGCGTCAGGCTGCTCAGGTCTTCCTGCAGTTTGTCTTTCAGCTGCAATACCGCGTCGTCGCGCTCCCACTCGCCTGCGGCCAACCTTTCTTCCAGATAGTTGATCTCGTGGCGCACGTCGGCGGCAGATTCGAACTCGTCGGCCAGCTGCGCCACAAAGGCGGCGTCCTGCGCGGCGGCCGGCAGGTGGCTGCGGCAGTCGCGCAGCTCGGCCAGATGGCGGCGGATGAGGCGGCGCGCCTGCGCCAGCTCGGCCTGCGCCTTGTGCTCGCCCTGCAGGCTGTCTTGCTCGCGCTGGCATACGCGGTCGTGGGCGATGCGGGCGTCGCTGTAGCGCTGCTCGGCGGCGTCGCGCTCGGCCTGCGCAGCGGCCAACCTTTCGCCCGCCTCGGCGACTGCCTGCTTCAGGCTGTCGGCCTGCGCCGCCAGCGCGGCAAATTCTTCGGCGCGGCTATCCAGCAAGCGGATGGCGTCCATACCGGACAGGTATTCCGCCAGCTGCGCGGCCTCGCGGCTCGCGGCGACCAGCTGCTCTTCGTGGCGCAGCATGGCCACGTTCAGCGCTTTCAGGCTGTCGCGCAGCGCCTGCAGCCGCGTCTGGCGTGCCGCTTCGCCAAAGGCAAAATCGTGCGCCGGCACGCCGATATGGCGCGCGCCACGGCGTTCGCGGAAGTAACCTTCCGGCGTGATCCAGTCGCCGTCTTCGCCGGCGCCGTCGGCCACGCTGGCCACGCGGCTAACGCGGTTCATTTGCTGGTACAGCCAGTCCGGCGCGTCGGCGGCAAAGCGCACCACTTCCAGCAGGCTGCCGCTGCGCGCACGCGGTGCGGCAGCGGTTTCCGGCACCACAAAGTGGCGGTAACGCAGCTTTTCACCCAGCTGCCAGGCTGCGCGGCGGTCGGCAGCGTCTTGCAGCAACACCACGTGGCGATAAGGCTTGAGCAGCGCCTCGACCGCGCCCTGCCAGCGGCTGTCGGTCACTTCGATAATATCGGCCAGCATCTGGTGGCCGATGCCAGCTTCGTCCAGCGCGGCGCGGAAATGGCGCACGTCTTCCGGCGCGCGCGGCTTGCCGCCTTCCAGTGCGGCCAGCTCGGCGCTGTAGCCATCGCGCTCGACTTTTTGTGCTTTCAGCGAGTCGCGCAGGCGCTCGTTGGCGTCGCGCAGTGCGGCCAACTTGTGGCCCAGCGTGGCGGCATCTTCGCCGTATTCGCGGCTGGCCAGCGCTTGCAGGCGGTCGCGTTCTTTCAGCTGGCTGGCGATATCACGCTCGGCGTCACGCGCCTGCATGAAGTCGTCCTGCGCCTGCTTGCGCACGGCCTCGGCGGCATTACGCGCCGCCAGCGCGCTGCTTTCGGCCTCGCGCAGTGTGGCGACCAGCTGCAGGGTGTCACGGTGCTGGCGGCGTATGCCCAGGTAGCTGCCCTGCAGGCGGCGGTAGTCTTGCCACAGTTTGCCGGTGGCGGCGCGGCCGTCGATCAGGCCCAGTACCGGCAGCGCTTCGTCGCGCAGGCGGGTGATACGCTTGCTCAGGCCGACCCACTCCAGGTAGCGGCTGGCGCGGCTTTTCATCATCTCTACGCGGCCTTGCAGCGCCTCTTCCTGGCGGCCCAGCGCGGCCAGCTCGGCCTCGGCGGCTTTCTGTTCGTCGCGGGCGTGCTGGTAGTTGGCCAGCACGTCTTTATCGCCAAACACCTGGAATACCAGGTCCAGCAGCTGCTTGGGGCTATATTCGGTGAGCTTGTCGGTGTCGCCCTGCTCCAGCGCCAGCACTTCGGCCACGGCGGCGGTAAGGCCGGCGGCTTCTAGGCGGCGGCGGTATTCCTGCACGCCCAGCCACGGCACGGTGTTGTCGCCAATGGCGTGGTCCAGCGCGACGTCGCCTTCCAGAATGGCGTAGTGGCGCACCCAGTCACCGCCCTGCTTCTTGATACGGCATAGCAGGGTGACTTCCGGCTGCAGCAGCGGGAAGAACGGCGTGGGGTACAGGCCGCCTTGCAGGCGGCGCGGGTTGTCGACAACGCCTTTCAGGAAGGCATACGGTTCGCGGTTGTTGCGCACGTAACGCTTGTAGTCGCGCTTGCCGGAGCACTTGATGGCCAGCAGCGTGCGCATGGCGTCCAGCAGGGTGGTTTTGCCGGAGCCGTTGGGACCGATGATGGTGACGATCTGCGCGTCCAGCGGCACGGTGAGGCGTTGCCAGAAGTCCCAGTGCACCATTTCTACCGATTTCATCTGGAACATCAGGCTTGCTCCTCGTGTGGCTTGTCTGTTTCTGCGCTGTCTGCGGCCAACCCCGGCGGGCCGTCCTGCAGCTGCTGCGCGGTGAGGTGCTGCGATAGCTGGCCGCGGCGCGACAGCACTTCGGCCAGCGCGCCTTCGATGATGCGCGGCGCCAGCTGGCTGTAGTCGATCATCACGTCCAGCAGCGGGCCTTCTACCAGCCAGCGGTTACGGCGTTGCAGGAAACCCAGGTTCACCAGGCGGCCCAGGTTGGCGTTAAAGCGCGTGCGCCCGCCCAGCTGCTTGCCAAAATCGGCGTACAGCGCATCTTCCGACACGCCGACCGACACGGTGTCGCCGGTTTCCAGTGGCTTTTGCGCGCCAAACATATCGTGCTGGCCTTCGTTGCCAGCAGCTACGCGCGACACCTGGCGTTCGCGCTTGGGCAAAATAATCAGCGCCCACACGATCACCAGCAGCGCCACGCCGTCACGCGGCAGGCCCAGGTTGTTGTTGAGCCAGGCTTCGCCGCTGCCGAATACCGGCTCGGTGAGCGCCGGCAGCAACGCCACGGCAATGTGCTCGGCGTAGGGGTTTTCTACCAGCTGCAGGCCGGCTGCGGCCAACCTTTGGTCCAGCTCCAGGCGGAAGGTTTCGTCCAGCAGCGCGCGGCGCGCCAGGGCGTCGCTGCGCGGCAGCACGCGGTGCGCCAGCAGGCGCGCAATCAGGGTGGTCAGTTGCTGTTCCATGCTCAGGGTTTCTGCGCTATCAGCCGCGCATCGGACAGCGAGGCGACTTCGGGGTGATCGGGGGTGATGATGCTATGGCCGCCAGTAAGCTGCAGCGGCAGGCGCGCCAGCGACGCTATCACGCTCTGGTCGCTGCTGCTTTCCGGGTCGCCCAGCAGCGACAGCAGCGACAGGCGGTAGGCGGTTTCGTTGTAGCTATCGGCCAACACTGCGTCGGCAATCGGGTAGCCCTGCTCGCCCGGAGCACCGTCCAGCCCCAGCTGCAGCAAGCTGTCGAACAGTGCCTCGGCTTCCAGCAGGCGTTCCATCTCGGGCGCGTCGGCGGCTTCGGCACTGGCTGCTTGCGGCAGCGCCGTGTTGGCCGCGGCCAACCTTTCGCGGCCCAGTAGCTCGAACTCGGCCACGTCGCCCAGCTCGGGGGTCGTCAGAAAAGCCGGCTCCACGCCGTAAGACAGCGCATTGCCCAGCAGCGCGGCCAGCGTGGCCCCGCCCTGGTGGCGCAGCCAGTCGGCAATATCGGTAGAGGTCAGGCCGGAGCTGCCCAGGTGCACGCGCTGCGCGGCCAGCTGCGCCAGGCGGCGCTCAAAGGTGCCTGCCAGCGCCAGCATGCGGCTTTGCGCCAGCGCAATGGCCTGCGCCTGGTTAAGCGTAGTGAGCGTAAGCGTGTCGTCGCGGGTCAGGTTGCGTATCACCTCGGTAGACTTGCCCACCCAGCGCCACACCGACTCCAGCCGGTGCTGCGCGGCGCGGATGCGGAACTCGGACTGGCTTTCCAGCGCGTCGGCAAACTCGGCGTGCAGCTCGTTCAGGCGCGCCAGCAGGTGCTGCATGGCTTCGTCCGACACCTGCCCTACCGACTGCCCGGCGGCCACCTGGCTGGTGAGATAGCCCAGCTCCACGTCGTCGCCGGCAAAGTCGATCAGCGTGGCCAGCGCGGCCAGCGCCACGCGGGCGCCTTCGCTTAGCGCGTAGTGGCCGCTGTCGCTGTCGTATACCAGCAGCTCGCCCTCGCGCAGGCGGCCCAGGATGGTGCCAAGCTTGGTGTCGTTCAGGTAGGCAAAGCGCTGGGCAATGTCTTGCGGCGTCCAGTACGGTGAATCGGCGCGGCTACCGAGCTCGCGCAGCACCAGCAGGCGCATCAGCACTTCTTCGTCGCCACCGCGAAACAGGGTGACAAACACCGCCAGGTAAGGCCAGGCTGCACTCAGGCGCGATAACGCCGGCAGGCTGTCCGGGGCCATGCCCGGGCGGAAAAATTCGGAAAGGGAATCCAAGGAAACAATCCGGTCTGCAGGAAACAGACCGGATTGTCAGAGGTGGGGTCTTACTCGTCAATGGCGACGGTATCGCCAGCGGCATCGGCAGCGGGCGCTGCGTCATCGGCCGGGGCCGGCTGGATCACCGCGGCGGCAGCTTTGGCCAGCTTGGCAGCGCGCTCGGCTTCTTCGGCTTGCTGGCGGGCTTTACGCTCTTGCTCGCGCAGTACCTTGATGTATTCGTTCATGGCGAATACCAGGTCGCGGGTACCTTCACCTGTGAGGCCGGAGATCACAAAGTAACGCTGCGCGTTCATGTCAAAGCCGAAACGGTCGTCCGGCTGCTGCTGCGGCCAGTCGTAGGCTTCCAGGAAGGCTTTCACCTTCTCGTCGCGCTCTTCTTCCAGCAGCATGTCGACTTTGTTCAGCACCAGCCAGCGCGGCTTGTGGTACAGCTCTTCGTCGTACTTTTTCAGCTCTTCCACAATGGCGCGGGCTTCGCTTACCGGGTCCACGGCTTCGTCAAACGGTGCCAGGTCCACCAGGTGCAGCAGAATGCCGGTACGCTGCAGGTGCTTCAGGAAGCGGTGGCCCAGGCCAGCGCCTTCTGCCGCGCCTTCGATCAGGCCGGGAATATCGGCAATCACGAAGCTGGAGGTATCGTCCATGCGCACCACACCCAGATTCGGGTGCAGGGTGGTAAACGGATAGTCGGCCACTTTCGGCTTGGCGGCAGACACGGCGCGGATGAAGGTGGACTTGCCCGCGTTCGGCATGCCCAGCAGGCCCACGTCGGCCAGCACTTTCAGTTCCAGCTTCAGGTTGCGGATATCGCCTACTTCGCCACGGGTAAACTGGCGCGGGGCGCGGTTGACCGAGCTCTTGAAGTGGATATTGCCCAGGCCGCCCTTGCCGCCTTTGGCCAGCACCACTTCCTGGCCGTTGAAGGTGAGGTCGGCGACCACTTCTTCGCTATCGGCATCGATAATCTGCGTGCCCACCGGCATGCGCAGGTACACGTCTTCGGCGCCCTTGCCGTAGCAGTCGGCACCGCGGCCGTTTTCGCCGTTGCCACCCAGGTACTTCTTCACGAAGCGGTATTCCACCAGGGTGTTGATGTTTTCGTCGGCCACCGCAATCACGCTGCCGCCACGGCCACCATCACCACCATCCGGGCCACCGCGCGGAATGAATTTTTCACGACGGAAACTGCAGCAGCCGTTACCGCCTTTACCTGCACGTACTTCGATACGTGCTTCATCAATAAACTTCATGGAACCTCCAGTATTACCGAGGAGTCAGGCGCAAACAGCCGCCAAAACTGCACTGCCAGGGGTTGGCCGCAGCCGCTTGCGCCTCACGCCTCAGAGCCAACGCGATTAGCTTAAACAAAAAAGCCCTATCACAAGATAGGGCTTTTTTTCGTCAACGCGAGATTACTCGGCGTCAACACCGGTGTACGGAACAACGGTAATGGTCTTGCGGTTGAACGAGCCTTTAACAGCGAATTCAACATAGCCGTCCACTTTCGCGAACAGGGTGTGGTCCTTGCCCATGCCAACGTTTTCGCCAGCGTGGAACTTGGTACCGCGCTGACGCACGATGATGGAACCAGCCGGGATCAGTTCGCCGCCGTAAACCTTAACGCCCAGGCGTTTGGCTTCGGAGTCACGACCGTTGCGGGAGCTACCGCCTGCTTTTTTGTGTGCCATGTCTGTTTATCCTTACTTGGAAATCGCGTCGATGCGGATTTCGGTGAAGTTTTGACGGTGACCCTGGTGCTTCTGGTAGTGCTTACGACGACGCATCTTGAAGATACGTACCTTGTCGCCACGACCGTGGGAAACAACAGTAGCCTGCACTTTTGCGCCAGCTACCAGCGGGGCGCCTACGGAAACCTGATCACCGTCCACAACCATCAGCACTTCTTCCAGTACGATTTGGCTGTCGATGTCTGCAGGTATCTGTTCTACTTTGAGTTTTTCACCAACGGCAACTTTGTATTGTTTACCGCCAGTTTTTATGACCGCATACATTCGTATAGCTCCTAATATTCTGTCAACGCGCGATGTGCGCGAAGAACGCAAGACTATACGCAAGTGATTGTTTGTTGTCAATTTTCTCGTCAAAACAACACTGTGTAACCGGGCGACCATGGCAAGAGTGCGGCCAACTCTGCTAATATCGCGCGGTTTTCCAGCCAATATCCCTATAAAGAACCCGGTCGCGATGTCATCCACTCCGCTCTTTCGCACGCTTACCGCCGACGACATGAACACCGTCGATCAGGCTATCCGCACCCGTCTGCATTCCGATGTTGTCCTGATCAGCCAGGTAGCCGAGTACATCATTTCCGCCGGCGGCAAACGCCTGCGCCCGATGCTGACCCTGCTGGCAGGCCGTGCGCTGGGCTACGGTGACAAGCACCTGTTCGAGCTGGCCGCGATGATCGAGTTCATCCACACCGCCACGCTGCTGCACGACGATGTGGTAGACGAGTCCGACATGCGCCGTGGCCGCCAGACTGCCAACGCCATGTTCGGCAACGCCGCCAGCGTGCTGGTAGGCGACTTCCTGTACACCCGCGCCTTCCAGATGATGGTCTCCACCGGCAGCATGCGCATTCTGGAAGTGATGGCCGACGCCACCAATATCATTGCCGAAGGCGAAGTGCTGCAGCTGCTGAACATCGGCAATGTGGACGTGAGCGAAGACGACTACCTGAAGGTGATCCAGTACAAAACCGCCAAGCTGTTCGAAGCTGCCACCCGCGTAGGCGCCATCATTGCGGATGCCACACCGGAGCAAGAGCAAGCGCTGGCCGACTACGGCATGCACCTGGGTACGGCCTTCCAGATCATCGACGACGTGCTGGACTACAGCGGCGACGCCGCCACCATCGGCAAGAGCCTGGGGGATGACCTGGCCGAAGGCAAGCCCACGCTGCCGCTGATCTACACCATGCGCCAGGGCCCGACCGAGGCCGCCACCGTGGTGCGCGAATCGCTGGAAGCCGCCAGCCGCGAGCGTTTCAATGAGGTGCTGACTGCGGTACAATCCTGCGGCGCGCTGGACTACGCCCGCGCCGAGGCCGAAAAAGCGGCCGAACGCGCCGTGGCGGCGCTGGCAGCCCTGCCCGACAGCGAGCACAAAACGGCCATGGCCGAGATTGCGCGCCTGTCCGTGGCACGCAACGCCTAGTACCAAGTTTCTGGCTGTCCCTGTAGTTAAATGGATATAACGGCCCCCTCCTAAGGGGCAGTTCTGGGTTCGATTCCCGGCGGGGGCGCCACCCCGACCTGCACGCCACCCTAGCGGGTGGCGTTTGTCTTTCCGAATGCGGAGTAATACACATGAACCTGCTGCAACGCCTTGCCCTGCTCGCCGTCATCGGCGTGGTGCTGTCTGTCGCCATCCACCACCTTACCCGCCCGCAAGCTGCGGCCAACGTCTCCGCCAGCCAGGCACAGTAAACCCGCGCCATGCGCATGATTGCCCAGGGCTGCCTGCCCACCGGTTTTACCCCGTGGCCGGCGCACCCGCTATACCGCAGCCTGGCACCATGGCAGGCGCTACAGCCGCAAGGTTGGCCGCAACAGGCCGACTTCGACCGCCTCACCGCCCACGCGCGGCAGCTAGGGCAGGCGCTGCCGCCGGGCCTGCGCTTTGCCTGCGACCTCGACCCCACGCTGTACTACGAGATGCACATCGGCGCCCACGGCGAGGTGCCCACCCGCACGCAAAACTGGCACGACTGGTTTGGCGCGCTGGCCTGGCTATCGTGGCCGCGCAGCAAAACCGCGCTGAACGACCGCCATGTACGCGCCATCGCGCGCGGCGAGGTGGGCCGCGGCCCGTTTCGTGATGCAGCCACGCTGCTGGATGAATGCGGGGTGATCGTGCCGGTGGCCGACCCGGCGCTGGCGGCGGCACTACAGGGCATGGACTGGCAGACACTGCTGGTAACGCACGCCGACGCCTGGGGCACACGCATCGATACCCATGTGCTGGGCCACGCGCTGTTCGAGCAAGGGCTGGCCATGCACATCGGCTGGTGCGGCAAAGCCCTGCTACTGCCGGTAGCCGCCGGTTTCTTTACACAGGGCTACGCAGAACGCCAGCAGCAGCTGGATGCCCGCCTGGCCGCCCTGTTGCAGGACGATACCTGGCTGGTACGCCCGCGCGAGCTGCTGCCGCTACCGCTACTGGGTCTGCCCGGCTGGTGGCCGCAGCAGGATGCGGCCTTCTACGCCAATACCGCTTATTTCCGCCCCACGCGGCGGGCAAACGCCGCCACCGAGACTTCGCCCAGCTGAGCCATGGTGCTGCCCAGCAGCGCTTCTACCTCGGCGGCGATCTCGTCGTCCTGCGCGTGCTGTTCCGGCCGGTACACAAACAGGCGGAACAGCTCGGCCAGGTCGATGTGCTCGGCACGGCGCAGTAGCGCCCAGCTGTCCCGCGAGCCGCGCTGCACGTAGCCGGCTTGCGCCAGCCGGTCCAGCACGCTGCCCAGCTCGTCGTAGCCCACTTTTACCTCGCGGCGCAGGTCTTCCGGCCGCAGCGCCTGGCCTTGTTCCTGGGCGCGGTCCAGCATCACCAGCACCTCGACTGCGTCCAGAAAGCGGCGGCGCGGCTCGTTACGGCGCTGCCAGGCACCGCCTTCCCAGTACGAAAACGACGCTGTCAGCACTGCGCCGGCCAGCACCACCAGCCACAGGCAAAACAGCCACAGCAGCAGGATGGGTACGCTGGCAAACGCGCCGTACACCAGCTGGTAGCTGGCGATCTGGCCAATATAGAAACCAAAACCCAGCTTGGTCGCCTCCAGCAAAATGGCCGTGAGCAGGCCGCCCAGCATGGCGTGCTTTACCGGCACATAGCGGTTGGGCACGATGCGGAACACCAGCGCCAGCACCAGCATGGTGAGCGTGACGCTGCCTACCGACTGCAGGGTTTCGTCCAGCAGCGGCGAAATGCGCTCGATATGCGTCAGCTTGAACAGCAGGCGCCAGCCCAGCAGGCCGCCACCCAGCGCCAGCGGCCCCAGCGTCAGCACCGTCCAGTACACCATGCTCTGCTGCAGCCACGGCCGCGCGCGGCGCACGCCCCAGATGCTGTTGAAGGTGCGCTCTACGGTGGCCATCAGCATCAGCGAGGTCGCGCCCAGCATCACGATACCGGCGGCGGTCAGCTTTTCGGCGTTGTCGGCAAACTGGCGCATGTACACCGAAATCACCTTGCCGGCAAACTCTGGCACCAGGGTGGACAGCAGCATCACCTTGAAGCGGGTGCTGTAGTCGGAAAACACCGGAAACGCCGACATCACGGTAATGGCGATCGTCAGCAGCGGCACCAGCGCCAGCAGGGTGGTAAAAGTCAGGCTGCCGGCTACCTGCATCACGCGCTGCTGCGCCAGGCGGCGGCGCAAAAAGGCGGTAAAGCCCCAGAAAGACAATGGCTTGATCACGATAAGTGGGGAATGTCAGGTAAAATTTTCAGATTCGCAATGTTAACCGATAGGAATGGCCATGCAGGAAATTCTGGTGCTCTACTACAGCCAGCACGGCGCCACGCGCGAGCTGGCACGCTTGATCGCCCGCGGCATCGATAGCGTGGACGGCTGCCGCGCCCGCCTGCGCACCGTGCCCAAGGTGTCTACCGTGTGCGAAGCCACCGCCCCGGCGGTACCGGACAGCGGCGCGCCCTATGTAGAGGCGCAAGACCTGGCCGAGTGCAGTGGCCTGGCGCTGGGCAGCCCTACCCGCTTCGGCAATATGGCCGCCGCCATGAAGTACTTTCTGGATGGCACTGCCCCGCAGTGGATGCAGGGCACGCTGGCCGGTAAACCGGCCTGCGTCTTTACCAGCAGCAGCACCCAGCACGGCGGCCAGGAAAGCACCCTGCTGACCATGATGGTGCCGCTGCTGCACCACGGCATGCTGCTGGTGGGCCTGCCCTACAGCGAGCCGGCGCTCAGCCACACCACCACCGGCGGCAGCCCCTACGGCGTGACCCACGTGGCCGGCAGCAACAATGCGCCGATCAGCGACGACGAGAAAAAGCTGGCCATCGCCCAGGGCAAGCGCCTGGCCGAAATGGCGAAAAGGTTGGCCGCGTAAACCAGCCGACCTTCGCACCATGGCAAGCCACTACCAGGCACCATACGCAGGGTAGTGGCCTCTGGCACACCACCTTACTGTCACGCAGTACCGGGCAAGAAAATGCCGCCCGAAGGCGGCAGGGTGTCACGCTAGCCCAAGCAGGCCTGCTAATCGTCCAGCGCCACCGGCCCCTTGGGCACATCCAGCGCCTGCACCCGCGCCTTCAAGCGTGCCAGCATCAGCAAGCCCGGCACCGCCGCGGCGGTAGAAAACAAAAAGAACGCCGGCCAGCCCACGCTTTCGGTGAGCACGCCAGACAGCGGCCCTACCCATACGCGGCCAACTGCGGCAAAGGCCGACAGCAGCGCAAACTGGGTAGCGGTGAACTTCTGGTTGCACAGCGCCATCAGGAAGGCCACAAAGGCCGCGGTGCCCATGCCGCTGGACAGGTTTTCCACCGCCACGGCAAACAGCAGCAGGTAGTCCACATCGCTGCTGTCTTTCAGCGCCACGATCAGCCAGTCGAAAGCGGGCAAGGTAAAGCTGCCCCACGCGCCTTTGCCCGACACGGCCACCAGCCAGAAACCCAGGTTGGACAGCAGCTGCAGCACGCCAAAGGCCATCAGCGAGCGGTACAGGCCCAGACGCAGCATCAGCGCGCCGCCGGCCAGCGCGCCGACGATGGTGAGCCAGATGCCGATCACCTTGTTCACCACGCCGATCTCGGCCTGAGCAAAGCCCACGCCTTTCAGCAAAAAGGTTGTGGTGAGCGCACCGGCAAAGGCGTCGCCCAGCTTGTAGAGGATGATCAGTGCCAGAAACGCCCCGGCGGCTTCCATGCTGAAATAGTTGCCCAGCGAGCGGTTCAGCGTATCAAACCTGGCCTTCTGCGCCGCCCACCACGCCAGCGGCAAAGTGAAGGCCATGCCCATTAGCAGGGATAGCAGATCCACCCACTTCTTCTGGTTCGGATGAGCCTTCTTGTCGCCCTTGTCTGCCGCAGGTTTGGCGGCGTCCGTTACTTTGGCAGCCACCGCGCTGGCTACCGGCGCTGCCGGCGCAGGGTTGGCCGCAGGGCTGGCAGGCGCATCGGCCACCACGGGGTAAAACGGCGCCACCACACGCTCGGCCAGCGGGGCGGCTACGTGGGCAGTGAACTGGTAGCCGATAACCACCGCCAGCAGCACGGCGGCAAAGCCTTTCAGGTCGTTGCGCGCGTCGCTTACCGGCGCCACATTATCTTTGGGTACCGGTGGCACCAAGAGCAGCGAGATGACCGCTGCGGCCAACATGATGCCGGCCATCACCTGATACACGGTACCCCAGCTCCAGCCGTTGCCATTGAGCGGGTCGGCCCACACCATGGCAATGCCACCGGACAGCACCATGGCCAGGCGGTAGCCGAACACGCCCAGCGACGACGCCAGGCCGCGCTCGGCAGGCTGCACCACGTCGGTACGGTAGGCGTCGATCACCACGTCTTGCGACGCCGACAGAAAAGACAGCAGCACCGCCAGCAGCGCAAAGCCTTGTACATCACTGGCCGGCTGCATACCGGACATGGCCAGCAGCACGGCAGCCAGGCCCAACTGGCTAAGCACGAGCCAACCACGACGGCGGCCCAGCCACGGTGGCTCGAAGCGGTCCATCAGCGGCGCCCACAGGAACTTGAAGGTATAGGGCAGCCCCACCAGGCTCAGAAAACCGATGGTGGCCACGTCGATACCGTCCAGCGTGAGCCAGGCCTGCATGGCGGTACCGGACAGCGCCAGCGGCAAACCGCTGGCAAAGCCCAGCACCCAGATCATCAGCATGCGCCACGCGCCCAGCTGCCGGATATCGCGCATGCGCGCCTCCCGTTTTGTTGTTATCGATAAAAAATGGCGCCGAAGCGCCATCACTGCTGCGGCCTTAGCCGCGCGTCACGCGGTAAAACGCCAGACTGCCGCGCAAATTGGGCAGGAAGTGTACACGCCGCCCGCCGGTCATCACCACCCGCTCTACGACGCGCAGGCCGTTTTTGGCGCACAGCGCGTCAAAGTCGCCCAGCATGCACCAGTGGATGTTGGGGGTGTTGTACCACTGGTAAGGCATGTCGTCGGATACCGGCATGCGGCCTTTCAGAATCTGCCAGCGGTTTTCCCAGTAACCGAAGTTGGGGAAGGTCACAATGGCTTCGCGGCCAACGCGCAGCATCTCCAGCAAAATCTGCTCGGTGTTGTGCATGGCCTGGATGGTTTGCGACAGCACCACGTGGTCGAAACGCTGGTCTTCGAACTCGGCCAGGCCGGCTTCCAGGTCACCCTGGATGGCGTTAACGTTGGCCGCCACGCAGCGCACCACGTTGTTCACGTCGAAATCCACACCATAGGCAGACACCTGTTTATGGGCCTGCAGCCAGGCCAGCAGGTCGCCTTCGCCGCAACCCAGGTCGAGTACGCGGCTACGCGGCGTGACCCAGTCGGCGATCATTTGCAGGTCGGGGCGCAGGCTGGCGGGGGCGCTCATGCTGCCACCTCCTTCGCCACGCGCTGCAGGTAGGCACGCATCAGGTTCATATAGGGTTCGTCGGTCATCAGGAAGGCATCGTGGCCGTGTACGGATTCGATTTCGGCGTAGGACACGCGCTTGCCGGCGGCGATCAGCGCCTTCACCGTTTCACGCGAGCGTTCGGGCGAGAAGCGCCAGTCGCTGGTAAAGCTGGCCACCATGAAGCTGGCGGTGGCGCGCTGCAGTGCGGCCACCAGGTCGCCGTCGTAGTCTTTTGCCGGGTCGAAGTAGTCCAGCGCCTTGGTCATCAGCAGGTAGGTGTTGGCGTCAAAGTAGTCGGAGAACTTGTCGCCCTGGTAACGCAGGTAGCTCTCGATCTCGAACTCCACGTCGTAGCCGAACTTGTACTCGCCCGAGCGCAGCATGCGGCCGAATTTCTCGCCCATGCCGTCGTCGGACAAATAGGTAATGTGGCCCAGCATGCGCGCCAGGCGCAGGCCGCGGCGCGGGATGGTGCCCTGGGCGTAAAAATCGCCGCCGCAGAAATCGGGGTCGGTAATGATGGCCTGACGCGCTACGTCGTTAAAGGCGATGTTCTGCGCCGACAGCTTGGGCGCCGAGGCAATCACCAGCGCGTTGGCCACGCGGTCGGGGTAGTTGATCGCCCACTGCAGCGCCTGCATGCCACCCAGGCTACCGCCGATCACTGCCGCCCAGCGCGCCACGCCCAGGCGGTCGGCCAGGCGGGCTTGCGCGGTGACCCAGTCGGGCACGGTGACCACGGGAAAGCGCGAGCCCCAGGGTTGGCCAGTAGCCGGGTCGATACTGGACGGGCCGGTACTGCCGTGGCAGCCGCCCAGGTTATTGACGCCCACCACAAAAAAACGGTTGGTATCGATGGGCTTGCCGGGGCCGATCATATTGTCCCACCAGCCGGCGGCTTTATCGTCTTCGCTATAGCGGCCTGCCACATGGTGGTGGCCGGACAGCGCGTGGCAGATCAGGATGGCGTTACTGCCTGCGGCGTTCAGCTGGCCGTAGGTTTCAAATACCAGCTCGTAGCTGGGCAGCACCGTACCGCCGGCAAGCGGCAGGGGTGTGTCGAACAGCGCGCGTTGTGCGCTGACAATACCGACAGAGGATGCGTTACTGGACATGGTTGTCTCTTTGATAGTCGGCCAGGGGCGGGTAGCGTGGCTACGGGTGGCCTTTGCGGCTCTGCCGCCCCTTTTTTCAAGGCTTCTCCCGGGCAATGCTGCGATTATATAGGCATCGCTGGCTTGCGCACCTGTCCTGTCGCTGCCAATAATCGTGCCCTCCCTGCTGATGGATGCTTTTGATGATAGGTCGCCTGTTTCGTCTGGCCCTGCTGTGCCTGGTGCTGGTGATGGTGGTGCGCTGGCTGCTGAACCGCCGGCAACGCGCCAGCGTGCACGAGTTTGTGCATACCTTGGCCATTGCCCTGCTGGTGAGCGGGGTGCTGTTTCTGGGCCTGGCGCTGGCAGGCATCCGCCTGTAGGCGCATGCTGGGCACAGCGGCCACCGGCCGCCCGAGAATTTTTCTGCCACGGGCCTGTCAGAAAGCCGGCTGCCACACGACTGATTGTCGATTCCCTCTGGAGCCCACGCCATGCTGATACGCCGCGCCACCGACATCCTGCCATCCGAGATTACCCCGCACAGTGTGTACCTGAACCGCCGCCAGTTCATGCTGGGCAGCGCAGGCCTGCTGCTGCCGGTGGCGTCCATTGCGGCGCTGCCGGCCAGCAAGAGCCGCTATTCCACCACGGACAAACCCAATAGCCGCCAGGACATCACCAGCTACAACAATTACTACGAGTTTGGCACCGGCAAGGACGAGCCGGCGCAGTACGCCGGGCGCCTGAAAACCCGGCCATGGACGGTGGCCGTGGGCGGCGAAGCGGGCAAGCCGCGCAGCTTCAGCATCGAGGAGCTGCTGAAGTTTCCACTGGAAGAGCGCATCTACCGCCTGCGCTGTGTGGAAGGCTGGAGCATGGTGATACCGTGGGTGGGCTTCCCGCTGGCCAGCTTGCTCAAACAGGTGGACCCTACCAGCCGCGCCAAATACGTGGCGTTCGAAACCGCGCTGCGCCCGGGCGAGATGCCCGGCGTGGCGCGCCGCGTACTGGACTGGCCCTACCGCGAAGGCTTGCGCATCGATGAAGCCATGCACCCGCTCACCATCCTGGCGGTGGGCCTGTACGGCGAGGCGCTACCCGGCCAGAACGGCGCGCCGGTGCGCCTGGTGGTGCCGTGGAAGTACGGTTTCAAGAGCATCAAGTCCATCAGCCGCATCACGCTGCTGGAAAAACAGCCACCCACCAGCTGGAATATGGCCGCCCCCAACGAGTACGGCTTTTACTCTAACGTGAACCCGGCGGTAGACCACCCGCGCTGGAGCCAGGCCAGCGAGCGCCGCATCGGCGAGTTCCTCAAGCGCAAAACCCTGCCGTTCAACGGCTACGCCGACCAGGTAGCCGGGCTGTACCGCGGCATGGATCTGGTGAAAAACTTCTGATGCGGCCAACCTTGCTCTATAACCCCTCCCCGGCCACCATTGGCCGCATCAAGGTGCTGCTGTTCGTGCTGTGCCTGCTGCCGCTGGCCGCCAGCCTGTGGCAAGCCTTGAGCGGCCAGGCGGTGAACCCGGTAGAAACGCTCACCCGCGACAGCGGCAGCTGGGCGCTGAACCTGCTGCTGGCCGGGCTGGCCATCACCCCGCTGCGCCGCCTGGGCGCGCCGGGCTGGCTGCTGCGCCTGCGCCGCATGCTGGGGCTGTACGCCTTTTTTTACGCCAGCGTGCACCTGCTGATCTACCTGTGGCTGGACCAGCTGTTCGACTGGGGCGCCATCGGCCACGACATCATCAAGCGCCCGTTCATTACCGTGGGCATGGCGGCGTTTGCCCTGCTGCTACCGCTGGCCATCACCTCTACCGACGGCTGGCTGCGGCGGCTGAAACGGCGCTGGGGCCAGCTGCACCGGCTGGTTTACCCGCTGGCCGTGCTGGCGGTGGTTCACTACCTGTGGCTAGTGAAGCGCGACCTGACCGAGCCGCTGCTGTACGCCGCGGTGCTGGCGCTGCTGCTGGGCCTGCGCCTGTGGTGGCGCTTGCGGCCAACCCTGGGCCGGCAGGTACAATAGCGCCCTGTCCTACCCTGCCCTATCGATAACCATGTCCAAGGAAAAAGCCCCGGTCACCCAGGCCGTGCGCATGCTGCGCGAACACCAGGTGGCCTACACCGAGCATCTGTACAAATACGAAGAAAAAGGCGGCACCCGCGTGTCGGCCCGCGAGCTGGGCGTAGACGAGCACGCGGTGATCAAAACCCTGGTGATGGAAGACGAACAGCGCAAGCCGCTGATTGTGCTGATGCACGGCGACTGCGAGGTGGCCACCGGCATGCTGGCCAAGCAGATAGGCGCCAAGAAAATTACCCCCTGCGACCCGAAAACCGCCGACAAACACAGTGGCTACCAGGTGGGCGGCACCAGCCCGTTTGGCACCAAGAGCAAGATGCCGGTATACATGGCAGCCGGCATTGCCACACTGCCGCGCATCTACATCAATGGCGGCAAACGCGGCTTTCTGGTGGGTATGGCGCCTGCCGAGCTGCAGCGCGTGCTGCAGCCGGTGCTGGTCGACGCCAGCGCCTGAGCGCGGCGGCTACACCGGCCGCTGGATACGGCGGCGGTAGGCGCTGCGCAACACAAAACCCGCCACCAGAAACACCAGCATGGTCAGCGCCAGGCTTTGCACGCTACCCCACACCAGCGGTGAAATCACCCCCGCCAGCAGGGTGGAAAACATGGTCTGCACAAAACCCTGCACCGACGATACCGTACCGCGCAGGTGCGGAAACTGGTCCATCAGCGTGAGCGTCATCGACGGCGCCGACATCGACATGCCCGTGGTGTACAGCGCCAGCGGCAGCACGGCCCACGGCACCGCCGGTGTCAGCAGGAACGCCTGCAGCAGGTTGGCCGCAGTGGCGGTAAACATCAGCGTGTAGCCAATATTGACGATGGTGCGGGTATCGCGCCGCCCCGCCAGCTTGCCGGACAAAAACGCGCCAAACATGATGCCGGACACGATAGGGCCGAACATCCACAGAAAGTCGTTATGCCCCAGCCCCAGGTGCTGCATGACAAACACCGGTGCCGACGGAATGTACACAAAAAAGCCGGCAAAATTGCACGACACCGCCAGCGCCAGCAGCTGGAATTCGCGCTTGCGGCCAACTTCCAGGTAGTTGGCCAGCAGCTGCCGCCAGGCAAACGGCGTACGCGCGGCGACCGGGTGGGTTTCCGGCATGGCCCGCCAGCACACGGCAAAAATCGTGAGCCCCAGCAGGGCCAGAAACACAAAGATGGACCGCCAGCCCAGTGCGCCAAACAGCAAACCGCCCACCAGCGGTGCCACCGCGGGTGACAGCGAAAACAGCATGGTGACCTGCGACATCATGCGCTGCGCATCATGGCCGTGGAAGGTATCGCGGATAATGGCCCGCCCCACCACCAGCCCCGCACCGCCACACAGGCCCTGCAGGCCACGGAACAGCAGCAAGGTGCCCAGGTTGGGCGCCAGCGCGCAGCCTACCGACGCCACGGCGAACACCAGCGTGGAGGCCAGAATCACCGCGCGGCGGCCTACCGAGTCGGAAATGGCGCCGTGCCACAGCATCATCACCGCGTAGCAAAACAGGTAGATCGACAGCGTTTGCTGCATTTCGATAGGAGATGCGCGCAGCGACGCGCCCATATCGTGCATGGCCGGCAAAAAGGTATCGATGGAAAACGGCCCCAGCGATGCCAATGCGGCCAACATCAGCGCCAGCACGCCAAAACGGCGGTTTGATGAATCAGACATGTGAAAAAAGACTTTCTTGCCCAGAAAACTGCGATATAAAAGTGACACTCTCGCAGCACATGGAAAGCATCATGATTCGTTACTACCACAACCCGCGCTGTTCGAAATCCCGCGAGGGCCTGCAGCTGCTACAGCAGCATGGCGCCCAGCTAGAGGTGATCGAGTACCTGAAAACCCCACCCACAGCCACCGAGCTGGCCGCCATCATTGCCCTACTGGGGGGCGACCCGCGCAGCATGATGCGCAAGAAGGAAGAGGAATACACCGCCCTGCACCTGGACGATGTCACGCTGGAAGACAAGCACCTGATACAGGCCATGCTGGCGCACCCCAAGCTGATAGAGCGCCCGCTGGCAGTGAGCGACAGCAAGGCTGCCATCGGCCGGCCGCCAGAAAACCTGCTGTCCGTATTATAGGGCAAAGGCGCGGCGTGCTTGCGCCGTGGCCAGGCCTGAAGGCCTGTTGCGGTGGGCAAGCCAGCCCGCCGCCTCAAAAAAATCATTCGTTTCAACAAGATAAAAAAATCCCCGGCGTGCCGGGGATTGTTCTTGCTGGTAGACCAGTGTGTTTACCGCCTTTTAGAACAGCTGGTCTTTCACATTTTCCACCGCATCCTGTACAGGTGCTGCGGGTTCTTCGGCCCCCGCTTCGGATGCATCGGTTTCGGTGCTGCGACCAGCGCCAGGTACCGAGCCACGGTTATTGATGCGCAGCTCCGGGTTGGTACGCTGGAACTCTTCCAGATAGTACTCATCGTTACCGCGCAGGCCGGCACCAGGTTTCACCACCACGCCAGCAGGTGGCGGCAGCTCGACATCCGGCACGCCTTTCAGCGCGTTACCCATGTAATTGACCCAGATAGGCAGCGCCGCCGTACCACCGTAACCGTAGCGGCCCAGGCTACGCGGCTGGTCGAAGCCCACCCAGGTGACCGCCACCAGGTTGGGGTTGAAGCCGGCAAACCAGGCGTCGCGGAAATCGTTGGTGGTACCGGTTTTACCGGCGATATCGTTACGGCCCAGCGCCATGGCGCGGTTGGCCGTACCGTAGCGCACCACGTCGCGCATCATATTGCTGATGATGAAAGCATTGCGCGGATCGATGGCCTGCGGGGCGTTCTGCCCGGCAATGGCCGGCAGGGTACGGGCCAGCACGCGGCCACCGGCGTCTTCGATACGGTCGATAAAGTAGGCACGGGTGCGGTAGCCACCGTTGGCAAACACCGAGTAGCCTTCGGCAATCTGCATCGGTGTCGCGGTGCCCGCACCCAGCGCCATGGTCAGGTAGGCCGGAATATTCTTGCCATCAAAACCGAAGCGCTGCACGTACTGCTGGCCAAAATCGGTACCGATAGACATCAGGATGCGGATCGACACCAGGTTTTTGGACAGCGCCAGCGCACGGCGCATGGTGATCATGCCAGAGTAGCGGCCGTCATCGTTTTTCGGATCCCAGCTCTGGCCACCGATGGTTTGCGGATCGACCGTGATCGGCGCATCGTTGATCATGGTCGACGGGGTAAAGCCCCGGTCCAGCGCTGCCGAGTAAACAAACGGTTTAAAGGTGGAGCCCGGCTGACGGATGGCCTGCGTCACGTGGTTGAACGGACTGCGGTTAAAGTCGAAGCCGCCCACCAGAGAACGGATGGCCCCGGTGCGCGGGTCCATCGACACAAAACCGCCTTCCACCTCCGGCATCTGGGTAATCTGCCAGCCGCCCTTGGCGTCTTTCACCACGCGCACATGGGCACCGGGGCGCAGGCGCTGCGCGGGGGTTACCCGCTCGGATAGCGCAGAACGGGCAAAGCTCAGGCCGCTACCGGTGATATCGATTTTTTTACCACCCCGCAGATAGACACGCACGCGGGACGGGCTGGCGGCCAGCACGATGGCAGGCTGCATATTGCCGCTGTCGCGGATGGCAGCCAGCGATTCGTCCAGCGCTTCTTCCAGCTCTTCCGGTGCAATGGCCGACAGGTCGGTAAACGATTCCGGGCCACGATAGGCCTGGCGACGGTCGTAGTCGATCAGGCCGGCGCGCAGCGAATCGAATGCCCATTGCTGATGCTTGCTATCCAGCGTGGTGTACACACGATAGCCCTCGGTATACGCCGCCTCTTTATAACGGCCATACATGGCCTGGCGCACCATTTCGGCCATGTACTGCGCCGGCAGGCTGGCCTCTAGCGTGGGTTTGGCCAGTACCAGGGGTTCGACCTTGGCCTGCTCGTACTCGTCCGTGCTGATGAAGCGCAGTTCGTGCATGCGACGCAGTACATATAGCTGTCGCAGGCGGGCGCGTTCCGGATTAACAACAGGATTGTAGCTGGAAGGGGCCTTGGGCAAACCGGCCAGCATGGCCATTTCCGCCACGCTCAAATTGGCCAAAGGCTTGCCATAGTAGGCTTGAGCAGCCGCAGAAAAGCCGTAAGCGCGTTGTCCGAGATAGATTTGATTGATATACAGCTCTAAGATTTGGTCTTTCGATAAAGTATGCTCAATTTTGAATGACAACAAAGCTTCATTGAATTTACGCGTGAAAGTGCGCTCACTCGATAAGAAGAAATTTTTTGCCACTTGCATAGTGATGGTGCTTGCACCAGAGTGCGCGCGACCGGATACTATATTGCCTACCGCCGCACGCAGTACGCCCAGGTAATCGATACCACCGTGTTGATAAAAGCGTTCGTCCTCGGCAGCCAGCAGTGCTTGCTTCATGTGCTGCGGCACATCCTGGATGCGGGTAAAAGAGCGGCGCTCTTCGCCAAATTCGCCAATCAGGACGTTATCGGCCGAGTAAACGCGCAACGGCATCTTGGGCCGGTAGTCGGTTAATACATCCAGACTAGGCAAGCGCGGGTAGGTAATCACCACGGCAATCAGCAACAAGCCCGCTACAATAACGGCCAAGCCGGCGAGCAGGCCTGCGGTAACGGTAAAGAAGCGCTGGAGCATCATTGTTCTAGCCTATAAAAGTGATGGCGCATTATAACCGCAAGGCAGCGCCTTAAGACGAATCGCAAACGTGCACCCTCGTGTGCGCTGCAACAAGGAGGTTGGTGACCAGCCCGCGATGGCGGCACCAGATAATGATGCCCGGAGAAAAAAGTCGTTTCGATAGAAACCGCCTTCAACAGCTGCTGAGCAGCTGGCTCCCCTCCTCACGTCAATCCATGCTTGGCCTGGATATCAGCTCCACTTCCATCAAGATGGTAGAACTCAGCCGCAGCGGCCGCACCCCGCAGCTGGAACGCTATGTGGTAGAGCCGCTAGCCAAAGACCTGATTACCGATGGCAACATCAATAATATGGACGAAGTGGCCGACGCCATTCGCCGTGCCTGGCACCGCCTGGGCTCGCCGACACGGCGCGCAGCCATTGCCCTGCCTACGTCCATGGCCATTTACAAGAAAATCCTGGTGCCGGCCGGTGCACTGGGGGATGACCTGGAAATGCAGGTTGAAAACGAGGCCAACCAGTACATCCCGTTTCCGCTGGACGAAGTGAACCTGGACTATCAGGTACTGGGCCCCTCCAGCAATAGCGCCGACGACCTGGACGTGATGATCTGCGCCTCACGCAAAGAAAAAGTGGAAGAGCGCGTAGCGGTAGCCGAAATGGCGGGCCTGAAAGTCGAGATTGTCGATATCGATGCTTTTGCCATGATGACCGCCTTCGAGCAGATTCAGCAGCAGCTGCCAGACCAGGGCATGAACCAAACCTTTGCCTTGTTCGATATCGGTGCCAGCAAGATTCACTGCTCGGTCATACGTAATGGCCAACAGCTTTACTATCGGGAACAGGTGTTTGGCGGCGTGCAGCTCACCCGCGATATCCAGCGCCGCTATGGTTATACCTATGAGGAAGCGGAAACGGGCAAACGCAGCATGTCGCTGCCGGACGGCTACGAATCCGAGCTGCTCTATCCCTTTGTGGATTCGCTCGCGCAGGAAATCCAGCGCGCCTTGCAGTTTTTCTATACCACGGTGAGTGTGTCGCAATACCTGCGCGTGGACTACATTCTGCTAGCAGGCGGCTGCAGCATGCTGTCCGGCCTGGACGACGCCATCCTGAACCGAACACAGATCAGCACCATGATTGCCAACCCGTTTACCACCATGACACAGGCACAGGGCATACAGCTCAAAGAGCTGCTACTCGATGCGCCGTCGCTCCTGGTGTCGTGCGGCCTGGCCCTGCGGAGATTTGACTAGATGATCCGCATTAACCTGCTGCCGCATCGCGAACAGAAAAAAGCGGCCCATCGCAAACGCTTCCAGACCTTGCTGCTAGGTAGCGTAATGCTGGCGCTAGGCCTGACTTACCTGTGCCATATGGCGCTGGAAGACCAGAAAGCCAGCCAGCTGGCACGCAATCAGCGCCTGGAAGAAGAGATCAACAAGATCAATAGCAAACTCAGCAATATCGAGTCGCTGCGCCAGAAAAAAGCCGTTCTGTTGTCACGCAAGCAACTGGTAGAAAAGCTGCAGTTCGACCGTACGCAGGCAGTCTACGTTTTTGACGAGCTGATCCGGCTGGTTCCGGAAGGCGTCTACCTGAAAGACTTCCGCCAGACTGGCAGCAGTATCGCCCTCAGTGGCTATGCCTTATCCAGCGCCCGCGTGTCTGGACTCATGCGCAATATGGCCGAATCCAGTACGTTTGCCGACCCGGTATTGATCGAAGTCAGCGCGGCCAACGTCGACAAAATACGCGCCAACCAGTTTAGCCTGAGCGTGGCACTCAAAGCCCAGCACGCACCCGCTACCGGAGCAGCACAATGACCCTAGACGAAGTACGTAACCTCGACTTCAAGGACATGCCGAACTGGCCCCTGCCCGGGCAGCTGGCCGCCCTGTGCCTGCTGGTTTTGCTGGTGTTGGGTGCGGCGTATATGGCCGTGTTCTCGTCGGTGCAGGACGAGATCGAACAAGCTCGGCTACAGGAAGAACAGCTGCGCCAGACCTTCGTCGACAAAAAGCGCCAGGCCAGCAACCTGGTCGCATTGGAAAACCAGCTCAAGCAGATCGAAGTCTCGTTTGGCACCCTGCTCAAACAGCTGCCGACCAAGTCGGAAATGGATTCGCTGCTCACCGAGATCAACCAGGCGGGTATCGGCCGGGGCCTGCAGTTCGAGCTGTTCCGCCCGGCTGGCGAGGTAAAAACCGACCAGATGGCCGAGCTACCCATCCAGATACGCCTGACAGGTACCTATAACGAGTTGGCCGCATTTGTTACCGACGTCTCCCAGCTGTCGCGCATTGTTACGATCAGCGACATCTCGCTCACCCCGGTGGGCGACGCAAAAAGCAACCGTCTGGTCATGATGGCCACCGCTAAAACCTATCGCGCGCTGGAGGCAGAAGAGAAACTCTCTGCACCGAAATGACCATGACGCGACTCATTCCACTGCTACTGCTGCTGGCTGGCTGCAGCTTTACCGAGCAGGACGACCTGGAACAATGGATGCAACAGGCCGGTAGCGGCCTGCACGGCCAGGTAGAGCCCCTGCCGCAAATCGAACCCTACAAACCTTACCAGTACCGCGGGCAAGACCTGATTTCGCCGTTTGAAACCAACCGCCTGCAGATAGCGCGCAAGAACACCGCCGGCAACCTGCCCGACACCGGCCGGCCGCGCGAGATACTGGAAAACTACGAGCTGGACAAGCTCAAGCTGGTCGGCACCATGCTGCTGAAATCAGAGCGTCTGGGGCTGATCCAGACACCGGAAGGGGGCATTTACCGTGTACGGGTGGGCAGCTTCATCGGCCCCAATTACGGCATGGTACGTGCCGTGGCAGAAACCGAAATCAAACTGGAAGAAACTGTCGAGGATGTGAACGGCGAGTGGGTAAAACAGGACAACAGCCTCTACCTGCTTCAGGAACAAGGAAAAACACCATGAAAACAATGACCCTGACGCACCTCGCTTGTGCCATATTGCTTGCCGGCCTGACCCAGGCCGTATGGGCAGCCAATGGAATTACCGGTATCGAGCTGATCAAGAACAGCCAGGACCAGCAAGTCCTGGCACTGACTTTCAATACCGCCCTGCCTGCCGCACCCAACAGCTTTGCCATTTCGAACCCGCCACGTGTCGCCTTCGACTTCCCCGACACGCGCAACCTCACCGGCAAGAGCCAGCTGCCGTTTGCGGCCAGCCTGCTTAATACGGCCACACTGGTAGAAGGCCAGGGCAAGGCACGCCTGGTACTGAACCTGAGCAAATCCACCGCGTACACCAGCGCGGTGCAGGACAACAAACTGCTGATCACCCTGAATGGCCCCAGCACCGCCAACCCGCAAAGCCCGGCAGTTGGCCGCACCGAAACCCCGACCGAGATTTTGCCGCCTGTCGTGGCTGCCGCCCCGCACGCCATGGCGCCGAATGGCGTCGTACAAAATGTTGATTTCAAACGCGGTGATAACGGCGAAGCACGCATCCTGATCGACCTGAACAGTGCCAGCACGCCGGTAGATATCAAGCGCGAAGGCAAGTCCGTTGTTATCGACCTGGCTGGCGTAAAAGTACCGCGCCACCTCGAGCGCCGCCTGGATGTGACCGACTTTGCCACCCCGGCACGCCGTATCGATGCCACCAACCAAGGCAGTGGCAGCCGCATCACCGTGCAATCCGAAGGCGACTGGGCTTACTCCTCTTACCAGACCGACAAACGCCTGGTGGTAGAAGTACGCAAGAGCTCGGCAGAGGAGGTAGAAGCTGCACTGCTGGCGCAGGGCAAGGCCAACTACAAAGGGGAAAAACTGTCGCTGAACTTCCAGAACGTGGAAGTTCGCTCCCTGCTGCAAGTGATTGCCGAATTTACCGGCATGAACATCATCACCAGCGACTCGGTCAATGGCACGCTGACACTGCGCCTGAAAGACGTCCCCTGGGATCAGGCACTGGACTTGATTCTGGCACAGAAAAACCTGGAAAAACGCCAGGTAGGCAACGTGGTACGCATCGCCCCGCGTGAAGAGCTGCTGGCCATAGAGCGCCAGGCCGCCGAGTCGCAAAAGCAGCGCACCACGAATGAGCCCATCATTACCGAAACGTTCCAGATCAAATACCGCGCCGCTGAAGAGATTCGCGAGGCACTGAAAGACCTGGCCGGCTTCTACAGCGAAAGCAGTACCTCGGCACAGGGTAGTACCAGCACGAGTAACAGTACCAAGGCAGCCATTCTGGTTGACCCGCGCTCCAACAAGATCATCATCCGCGAGCGCATCTCGGTCATCGAAGAAATCCGCAAGGTGATTCAGACGCTGGACATGCCACTACGCCAGGTGCTGATCGAAGCACGTATTGTCGAGGCCAAAGACAACTTCCAGCGTGACCTGGGCGTACGCCTGCAATACACCCGCGCCGGTGGCGATACCTCGGTTGGTTCGCTGGCCAATGGTGGTACCGTGCCTATTGGTGGCATTCCGGCCGGTGACGTGACCTTCAACCCGAACGTAAGCCTGCCATCGTCGCTATCTGGCGCCTCGATTGCGGCCATTTTCAAGGGAGCCAGCTCGATTATCGGCCTGGAGCTGTCGGCCATGCAGGCAGAAGACCGCGGCAAGGTGGTATCCAGCCCGCGCATTCTCACTGCAGACCGCACCAAAGCCACCATTACGGAAGGCACGGAAATCCCTTACCAGACCGTAGACGACAACGGCAAATCGTCCACCACCTTCAAGAAAGCCAACCTGAGCCTGTCCGTTACCCCGCAGGTAACGCCAGAGGACGATATTGTCCTGAAGCTGAACATCACCAAAGACACCCCCAACACCAAGCTGAAAGTGGGTGAAAACCCGGCTATCGATAACAAGACCGTCGATACCGAAGTGCGCGTAGAAAATGGCGGTACCGTGGTGATTGGTGGCATTTATATCCAGGAACAAAACACGGTAGAAAACCGTGTGCCCCTGCTAGGTGACCTGCCTGTGGTCGGTGCATTGTTCCGCAACAGCTCCAATACCAACAACCGCCGCGAACTGCTGGTTTTCATCACGCCACGTATCGTGGAGAATGAGTTCATCAGCCGCTAAGCTAGCAGACACGTTATGAAGTCATCCGATACAATGCCTGCCATGGAACTGGCAGGCAATTTTTTTCTGGTGGGCCTGATGGGCTCCGGCAAAACCACGGTTGGCCGCACACTGGCAAGGCATACGGGCAAAACCTTCTACGACTCGGACCATGAAATCGAGCGTCGTACAGGCGTGCGTATCACCACGATTTTCGATATCGAGGGTGAGCCGAAATTCCGCGAGCGCGAACGCGATACCATCGCCGAGCTGTGCCAGCAGCAAGGCATTGTATTGGCCACTGGCGGCGGTGCTATCCTGGCACCGGAAAACCGTCAGGCACTGCGCAAGCACGGCACGGTGATCTACCTGCGCGCCCAGATCGACGACATCCTGGCGCGCACCCAGCACGACAAGAGCCGCCCTCTGCTACAAACTGCCGACCCGCGCAGCAAACTGGAAGAGCTATTTGCCGTACGCGACCCGCTGTACCGTGAAATCGCCGATATCGTGATAGATACCTCGCACCAGAATGTAAACGTGCTCATTCACCGGCTGGAACAACGGCTGTTATCCCTTCAAAGCAAACCCCGCTAAACGCTATGATCACGCTGAACCTCACCCTGCCAGACACACGCTACCCCATCTATATCGGCCAGCACATCCTGGGTAATGCCGAACTGCTCTTGCCTCATCTGAAGCAGAAAAAAGCCGTGATCATCAGCAATACCACCGTAGCGCCGCTCTATCTGGCACCACTCAAAGCCGCATTGGAGCAGCACGGTGTCAGCGTTCTCACCGTCACCCTGCCCGATGGCGAAGACTTCAAAACCTGGGAAACCCTGAACCTGATTTTTGATGCCCTGCTGCGCCATAAGTGCGAGCGCAGCACCACGCTGATTGCCCTGGGCGGTGGCGTAATTGGCGATATGGTGGGGTTTGCTGCAGCCAGCTACCAGCGTGGCGTTCCGTTTATCCAGGTACCCACCACCCTCCTGTCGCAGGTAGATTCCTCTGTCGGTGGCAAAACCGCCATCAATCACCCGCTTGGCAAAAACATGATTGGTGCGTTCTACCAGCCCAAAGCCGTTATCGCGGACATGATGCTGCTGGATACGCTGCCTGAGCGCGAGCTGTCGGCCGGTCTGGCGGAAGTTATCAAATACGGCCTGCTGGGCGACGCCAGCTTTATTGGCTGGCTGGAAGACAATATGCCAGCGCTACGCGCCAAGGACAAAACCGTGCTGGCCGAGGCGGTACGACGCTGCTGCGCCATGAAGGCCGACATCGTGAGCCAGGATGAACGCGAAAGCGGTGTCAGGGCACTGCTGAACCTGGGCCATACCTTTGGCCATGCGATCGAAGCCGGGCTGGGGTTTGGTACCTGGCTACACGGCGAGGCCGTGGCTGCGGGCATGATGCTGGCAGCAGAAGCCTCCCGCCAGCTGGGTTATCTGAGTGAGGCCGATGTTGGCCGCATCGAAGCCTTGCTGCATGCTGCTGGCTTGCCGACGATCAGCCCCAACCTGGGCTACGAGGCCTGGCTGGAACACATGAGCCATGACAAAAAAGTGAGCGATGGCGCCATCCGCTTTGTGCTGATGCGCGAGCTGGGCCATGCCATTGTCGCAACGCTACCAGAGACGGTACTGCACGCTACCCTGCACAGCCGCTTCATCGGCGAATAGCGCCGTACAGATACTACGAATTTCTACGAATAGGCAGCGCTGCCTGAAGGCTGGAGAATAGCAACACTCGCTCAGGAGATTGCTATGCTAGGCCTTGTCAGAATACTTGCCGATAAAGTACAAACCAGCCAGGAATGCGGCCTGCTTAGCCACCGGCTGAGCCCGTGGCGCTATGTACCGCCGCGCGAAAGACTGATCGACCCCATTGGCGAGGCCGAAGTGTTCCTGGCCTACGGCAAACGCCGTGAAGCTTTGCAGGTGCTAAGCCATACATTGCGTAGCGAACCGGATAACCTGGAGGCCAAGGTGCTGTTGCTACAGACGCTGGCCTACCTGCGTGACATCCCGGGTTATTGCAAGCTGGCAAGAGAGCTGGCGCCACAACTTTCCGGCCAGCCATCCTGGCAGACCATCTGCGCCGCAGGCCAGGAGCTGGCCCCTTACGAACCCCTCTTCATGTACCAAGCCTGAGCTAGGCCAAACGGCAGCGCTCTTTGCTGCCATCGGGCATGCAGTATTTCATGATGCCGGTCTGCGTCAGCTCGACATAACCCAGCTGCGCGTCCACCGCAGTCGCGCGCAGCACAAAATAGCCATTGTCGGTATTGCGTGCGGCAGCGGCGAAACCCAGCGTATAACGTGCCGTCCCCTGCGCCGGGTACTGCGTATAGGGCACGTCAGGCCAGCTTGCTGCCGTTTCTTTGTAACGGCCATGCTGGCTGTAATACTGCTCCATGAACACGGCATTGTGTTGGAGTAGTGCTGCTACGGCAGACTGTGCTGCACGCTCTTGCTCGGCCTGATAGCGCCATACAGCCAACATGGTCAGCATGGTGGCGATCGCCAGAGCCATCATCAGCTCCAGCAGTGTAAAACCGCGGCTGGCCATCAGCAGTCACTCACTTGGCGAAAGCCCGTGGCACTCACCTGCAAACGCCGACATAAACCACTCGCCAGACCACGGGCGGTATAGCTGACACCGCCATGGGCAGACAATACACCGCTAGACCGGATGCGGTAGCTGGGAACACTGCTAAACAGCTGCAGGCGTACACTGGGAGGCAAGGTCAGCACGTCGAAAGCTTCCTTGCTGTCGTAGATGCCCGCCCTGCCGCCCGCGTTATCGATAAAGAACAGAATGCCCTCGCCCAAGCGATAACCATCCGCTTCCCTGGCAACCTGCTGGCAGCCCTGGATATCCAGGTTTGATTTCAAATTGCCGATGCAGATATGTACCGAGGCGTTACGGGTAATCGCCTCGCTACGTACACGCATCAAGCTAGATGCAATACGCGATAACTGCGTATCGACGGCCTGCTGCTCCTGAAAGCGGGCGTACGGAGCGGCCGACCAGCTCCATAGCAATACCAGCAGCGCCATCACCAATAGCAGTTCCAGCAAGCCTATTCCGTGTTGTGTGCGAGACATGGTGCCCCCACCGCACCGCGGCAACGCAAAGATCGCCGCCATGCCGTATGAATGAGATGAGGCAGCTTAGGAAAGTCGTTTTATCCATGTCAATGTCTTTTTCACATCCTGCGTCAGCGGTGTTTCTATTCATGAAAATGGTTCAAACTACGCAGCTCATTCAATAACCCACGCCCAAAATAAAAAACCGCAGCGCCAGGCTGCGGTTTGGTGTGCCATGAATCGGCTATTCCGTAAATTGCATGCTATGCAGCCTGGCATAAAAACCTTCGGCTGCCAGCAGCGACTGATGGGTACCCGTTTCCACGATCTCGCCCTGATGCATCACCACGATGCGATCGGCTTGCTCAATCGTGGACAGACGATGCGCAATCACCAGCGTGGTGCGGTTCTTCATCAGGTTATCCAGAGCTGCCTGCACCAAGCGCTCGGACTCAGTATCCAGTGCAGAAGTCGCCTCATCCAGAATCAGTAACGGTGCGTTTTTTAACAGGGCACGAGCAATAGCCAAACGCTGGCGCTGCCCACCCGACAGTCGGGTACCGTTTTCACCAATCTCGGTATCAAAACCCTGTGGGAGCGCCTCGATAAAGTCCAGCGCGTTAGCCGCACGGGCCGCCTCGACAACCTGCTCGCGGCTGACCTGATTCAAGGCACCGTAGGCAATGTTGGCCGCTACGGTATCATTGAACAGCACCACATCCTGGCTCACCAACGCTATCTGTTGGCGCAACGCCGGCAGCGCATAGTCTGCCAATGGTTTGCCATCCAGCAGCAGCTGGCCGCCTTCTGGCTCGTAAAAGCGCGGTACTAGGCTAGCCAGCGTGGTTTTACCCGAGCCTGACGAGCCCACCAGCGCAACGGTTTCCCCGGCACGTATGGTCAGGTTGATCCCTTGCAAAGCACGCTTCTCGACCCCCGGGTAGCTGAACGACAGGTTCACCATCTCCAGCTCGCCACGCGTTTTGTGCAGCATGGCCGCACCGGTGTTTTTCTCTTCCGGCTCATCCAGAAACTGAAAGATGGTTTCGGCCGCAGCCAGGCCGCGCTGCAACGCCTGCGAGATACCGGTAATGCGTTTGATCGGCGCGAACAGCAGCATCATGGCCGTGAGGAAAGACATGAAGTCGCCCGCACTGAAGTCACCATGCTGTGCACGCAGCGCGGCGAAATACAGGATGGCAGCCAACGCACAGGCAATCATCAGCTGGGTCACACCCGTATTGGCCGAGCTGGCCGCGCTTTGCTTGACCTGATTACGGCGCAGCGCATCGGCGGCCTCGTGAAAGCGGCCGATCTCATAACTTTCGCCACCGTAAATCTTGACCACCTTCTGGCAATCGATACTTTCGCTCACCACCTGCGTCATCTGTGCCATACGCAGCTGGTTTTCGCGCGCCAGGCCACGCAGGCGCTTGCCGACAAAATGCATGCAGGCAGTCACCGCAGGCATCACCACAAAGCAGATCAGTGTGAGCTGCCAATCGGTGTACAGCAGTAGCGCCAGCAAACCCAGCGTGGTGACGCCATCTTTTACCGCCACGGTAATCACGTTGAAACCCGCTTCGGTCACCTGGTTCACGTCGTTGGCGATACGAGAAATCAGTCGCCCGGACTGGCTCTCGTCGTAAAAGCTCACCGGCAGGCGCAGTAGCTTGGCAAACATTTCCTCACGCAAGGTCTGCACCAGGCGGCCAGTCAGCCAGCTGGCCGTGTATTCGTTGATAAAGCTGGTAAGGCCACGCAGCATGAACACACCGATGATGGCCAGGGGTACCCAGCGGATAGTGTCCGGGTCTTTGCTGACAAAACCGCCATCGATCAGCGGTTTGAGCAGGCGGGCAAACGCCGCCTCGGTCAACGCAGCGATGGTCATGGAAATCAGCGACAGGATCAGTACTTTCCAGTAACGCTGGATATAGGCGAGCAGCCGGCGATACACGCGCCAGCTATGGTTGAATGAATCGTTCATGGTCACTTCACGGCAGTAGCGGCCAACCCTGCCAGCGCCAGCAGGCGGGCAGTATTGGTATGGGGTGAAAAGCGGTGGCGCACGTCCTGGCGGCCCGCTTGGGCCAGGCTTTGCATCTTGTCTGGGTGCGATAAGGCATGGTCAATGGCGCTGGCCCAGGCCTGCACCTCACCCGGCGGCAGCAAGCAGCCGGTTTGCCCGTCGGTAATGGTTTCGGGAATACCGCCGGTACGGCTAGCCAGTACGGGCACGCCCAGGCCCAGCGCTTCGATCTGCGACATACCCAAAGGCTCGTAGCTGGACGGCATCAGTACCAGGTCGGCCCTGGCCAGCAAGGCAGCCACCGGCTGCACCATCCCGGCTAACAAGACATTCTCTGCCAGGCCAAGACGGGTGATTTCTGACTGCAAATGCGCAAGCTCCGGGCCTTCGCCCGCAATAACATAGCGTAGTTGCGGCCAACGTTCCCGCAGCAAAGCCATGGCCTGCAAAATCGTCTGGTGGCCCTTTTCGCCGCGCAGCATGGCAGCCTGCACCAGCAGTGGGCCGGGGTGTTCGCCCAGCCATTGCTGCACCGGCAGGGGCAAAGCGGCGTGGGCATCGCGGTCGATACGGTCAAAGTCGATACCCGGGTACACCACGTGCAAACGCTCAGCCCGGATAGCCGGGTTCTGCAGCAGGGCATCGCGCAGATACTGGCTAGGCAGCATGGTGGCATCCACCAGCTGGTTATACGACCACGCCGACGCCTTGCCCGGCTGATAGGTACGCGAACGCAACAGGAAGGGGCGGCGGCATACCAGGCGCGCCGCAATGGCCAGGTTGTTGCTATCGTGCCCGCTATGGCAGATGGCCAGCCGGGGCTGATAGGTAGCGATCCAGTGCCGCAGAATGGCAATGGAAGGCAAATGCACGCTGTTACGGAAACGCACCGGCAACACCTGCAAGCCCTGTTCTTGCGCTACGGTAGCCACCCGGCTGCCTGGCCGGCAAGCCAGCACCGGCTGGTAGCCCAGCAAGGCCAGCTGGTGCATTTGCTGCATCAGCTGCAGTTCCTGCCCGCCGACATTGGGGGAGGATTCGGTGAAAAGAACGTGACTAGACATGCGATTTACCAGCCTGCTCCTGATGGATATGGGCAAGCAGTGCCGCTACCGTAAACAAGAAAATATGCAGCATATGATCTTTACTGACACTTTCCAGCACCATGCGTCCAAGGAAGCCGCAGGTCACCAGCATCAGTGCCAAGCCAGCCACTTCGCGACGCAGGACAAAAGCCTTTAAACCGATCACAATCAGACTAATGCAAAAAGATAACCATAGCAGGACACCCGGGATACCAAGCCCGACCCCTAGATCGATAAACCCGCTATGGCTATGGCCAATCTGGTTCGGTTTACCAACGGTAAAGAGTGCCTGGCTAAACGCCCTGCGGTCATAGCCGTAACCCATGGGCCGCTCTACCATCAGATCCAGACCGGCACGAATCCACGCCACTCGTTCATAAGCAGAACTGTCTACTGTCCGGCCATCAGCAAGCGATGGGAAAGGCGCCATACGCAGCCACCCTAAGCCATCGCGATCCTGCCACCCCATGGTAGCGGACTGTACGAAAATCTGATTACGTGGATCCTTTTGGATGGCTTTGAACAAAAAACCGGTCATCCCGACACCCACTATCAGCAATAAAACTGCTAGTCGCGCTCGGGACAGTTGCTGACGATGCGTCAGTACATAAATGAAGGTAAATGACAGCACCAGGTAGCTGAGGCCAATCAAGCCATTACGCGCACCAGCATGAAAACTGGCAAAAAACATCAAGGTGCCAATGGCTAGCAGACTCCACAATGGGAAGCGGGTTTGGCCCTTGCCAAATCCGGCCAATACAGCAACAAATGCCATGACAAAGTTCACAAAAAACGTGAACTCGAGCTTAGTCGCAGTGGTGAACACATCCATATTAAGCCACGAGCCGTGTTGGTAGTAGTAACGCACAGCCATGAATACTTCAGCCACCACCAGCAGAAGCCCTGCAGTCACCACGCAATCCAGTATCGACAAAAGGCGTGGGCGGCTAAACAGTACCGTTCCAGCAATAAACCACAAGCCCCCCATCAGTAGCTGACTGCGCCACTCGGCCAACGATGTCGCCATCCAGCCGGACAGCACCACACTGTGTAGCAGGGCGTACAGCAGAAAGCCTCCCAGTAACAAGGTCGGTACGCACCAACCAGATAGCGTACGCAGCAACACCCGCCTCTCGACAGCGGCCCACACAAGAAAAACAGTCAGCAGCACGTAACGTAGTGCGATCGTATGGGAAATATTGGATACGGTCAGAAAGATTATGGCCAGCAGAACCGCCCAATAACCCGACTGACGCCATATGGCAAATGCCTTCATGTGATGAGTCCTGCTGTCAGAATAGAGTGAAGCACCGCCTCCGGCCGTACCGCCGCCATACATTGCACCTGCCTGCAACCGCCCGGCTGCTCGCCGGCGGGCCGGAAGCAGCGTAGCGCCCAGTCTACCGGGCGATGATGCACGCTACGCTGAAAACGGCAGGGGAACAGGGCCGGGCCGGCACCCAGACAGGTGTAACGGCTAAAGAAATGGCTGGCACCGAATAGCGTTTCACTGCCCGGGCCAAACAGCATGACCAGTGGCACCCCGGCGATCTTGGCCAGGTGGGCAATACCGGTATCCGGGCACACGCAAGCCTGGGCGGCGGCCAACACCGCACGCAGTTGCGGCAAGGAAAGCGTGCCGGAAATAACCGTATCTTGCGGCAGCGGGGCCACCCGCTCGATAAGGTGGTGCTCGCCAGGCCCGCCGGACCAGACCACCGCCAAACCCCGCTCGCGCAACGATGTCGCCAGGCTTTGCCAGTATTCGCTAGGCCAGTAGCGCGTGGGGGAGCTGGCCCCCACATGCAGCACCACATAGCGCTCTGGCAGGGCTGGCAGGCTTTGCTCACCCAGCGGCCAATGCGCCAGGTCGAACGGCTGCGGTGCGGGGCCGTCTACCAGCCTGGCGGCGGTATCCGTCCACGCTTCCGGCTCATCGGCGTAGGGGATGCGCTCGTCCACCAGCCAGTTTTTGTAATGCGGTATCTCGCCGTCAAAGCCCACAATCCAGCGCGCACCGATGGCGCGGGCCAGGTAGCTCAGGCGGTTCTCGCCCATCAGGTAAACCATATCGATACGCGGCAGGGCAAACAGGCGGCGGATGCTGGCAAAGTCACGCGGGTGCCACGGGATGGCACGCACACCGTAGGGGCGGCTATCGTACAGGCCGGCTTGCAGTGGCGGGCAGGCCAGCACGATGTCCGCAGCGGGGAAACGCTCGCGCAGCTTGGCCAGCAAGCTGGTGGCCATCAGCGCGTCGCCCAGCAAAAACTGGTGCAGCACCAGGATGCGCTGCACGGTGTGCGGCTGCGGTTTGCGCCGCAGCCATTGCCACGGCATACGGAACAACAAGGTAGCAAAAATCAGCACACGGCCCGGGAAGCGCCCTTTCATGCCAGGCCCTCCGCGTCGGGCAACAGCCGGGCGAACAAGGCCAGCATCTGCCCTACCATGCGCTGCTCGGTATAGGGCAGCACGGCCTGGCGCGCTTGCGCACCCATCTGCGGCCAACTAGCGCGTGCGGCCAACCATTGCCCTACATTGTGCTGCCATTCGTCCGTGGCATCAGGCGCGGCCAGCCAGCCGGTTTGCCCCGGCTGCAGCAGCTCGCCGCCACCGCAACGCGTGCTGGTAAGCACCGTCAGACCGCAGGCCATGGCTTCGGCGACCACCAGGCCAAATGGCTCGTAAATAGACGGCAGGATGAAACCATCGGCCATGCCGTAGTAGCTGCGTACATCGCGCTGGGCGCCGGCAAAATGGACGCGCCCCGCCACACCCAGCTGCTGGGCCAGGGTGTGGTAATGGCGGCTTTTCTTGTCGCTGCCCACCACCACCAACTGCACCTCGGGGTGAGGCACGATGGCTTGCAGGGCTTGCGCTAGGCCTTTGCGCTCGAAACCGGAGCCGACATACAGCAATACCGGTGCGTTGGCGCTGACACCGTATTGCTGGCGCAGGCTATCGCGCTGGGCGCGGGCATCCTGCGGATTGAAAAACGCGCTGTCGATGCCGTTGTAAACCACGTGGCAACGCTCGGCCGGCAAGCCGGTGTATTGCATCACGTCGCGCTTGACCATCTCGGAGATACACACCACGCCGCGGAACGCCGGGTCGCGGTACATGCGCTGCTCCATGGCCAGCATGTAGTGGTGGTACGGGTTCAGCGCCATCGCCACGCGGGCGCCGATGCCGCCGCGCTGGCGGCGCACCGCAAGCCAGGCTGCGTGCACGCCATCATCCGCGCGATACACATGGCAGCCGGGAATGCGCTCGTGCGATAACACCAGTGCCGCGTCCAGCGCCTGCCACAAGCGGCGCGCAGCGCGGGCAAAGCCCCAATCCCGCCACACACTGCCCAGATAAAACGGGTTGACGCTATGCGCCTCGATACCCGGCACCGCTTCCCATTTCCGGTTTATCAACAAGGTATGCAGGGCAGCATGGCCCTGTAGCTGGCGCAGGATGGCGCTCACCACTCGCTCGGCACCACCGGCGGGGTTAAATTTCTGGCGGATGATGGCAATACGCTTCATGCCAGCTCCTCTTGCAGGCTATCTACCGCGGCCAACACCTGCTGCACGCTGATTTTTTCCAGGCATTCGCTGCGCCAGCTGCCACCGCAACCGGCATTGCCACAGGGGCGGCAGGCCATGTTGGCCGCCACCACGCGGTGCGCGACCTGCCACGGGCCCCATTCGATATCGCCGGACGGGCCAAACAAGGCCACGCAGGGCGTTTGCACCGCAGCGGCAATATGCATGGGGACGGAGTCCACACCAATGTACAAACGCGCCGCGGCAATGGCGGCAGCCAGCTCTTTCAGGCTGAGCTGGCCTGCCAGGCTGGCAACCGGCCGCTGCAAACGCGCGGTAATGTCGGCCAGCATGGCCATTTCGTCCGCGCTAGGGGCCGCCGTCAGCAAGATCTGCTCGCCACGGGCGGTAAGCTGGTTGATCAGCTCGGCCATTTTGTCTGCCGGCCAGCTTTTGAACAGCCAGCGCGAGGTGGGGTGCACCAGCACGTAACCACCAGGGGTCAAGCCCGATGCGGCCAACTTGGCGGCCAGGCTGGCTTCGGCGTCGGCACCCGGCATTAGCGTGAGGTGGCGGGCATCTGGCGCGGGGTAAATACCGATACGACGCAAGGCATCCAGGTGGATTTCCACGGTGTGGCGGTGGTTACCCGGTACCTGCAGGTAGCGGTGGGTAAAGGTTTTTTTAAAGAAGCGCCCATAGGGGCCATGCGGCCCGACCGACCAGCGCGGCTTGAGCAAGCGGACCAGCCAGGCACCGCGGTTGTGCTCGGTCAGGGTGATCACCAGGTCGTACTGACGCGCTTTCAGCGCCGACAGCAGCTGCCACTCGGCACGCAGCTGGCCCAGCGGGCCTAACTTTTTCCACTGCCGGTCTATGGTGTGCAGCTGCGACAACGCCGGGTGGCCGGACAGCATCTCGCGCGTGTCGTGGTACACCAGCGCGTCTATCTCGGCGTGCGGGGCGTGCGTCTTCAGCGCCGACAAGACCGGCGAGGACAATAGCACGTCGCCGTGGTGGCGTAGCTTGATCAGCAATACGCGGCGCACGGCAGTCAGATCGATGGCGTCTATGAGCATGAAAAGAAAAAAGCCGGATCAGGCGTCCGGCCCGGCATTCAGTTGTGTCAACAAGTCAGCGATTCTATCAGGGTCTTCGCTGCGCAGGATACGCGCGACCTGCGGGGCCAGGGTATCCAGATGGCTGTTGAGCACATTCTGTTTGACGGCCAGCAGGTTGGCCGGGTGCATGGAGAAGCGGCGCAGCCCCATACCCAGCAGCAAGCGGGTCAGGCGCTCGTCGCCCGCCATCTCGCCGCATACCGACACCTGCACGCCAGCTTTGGTAGCGGTCTTGATGGTGTGGGAAATCAGCTTCAACACCGCCGGGTGCACCGGGTCGTACAGGTGGCTGACCGAATCATCGTTACGGTCTACCGCCAGCGTGTACTGGATCAGGTCGTTGGTACCGATAGACAGGAAGTCCACGTATTTGACAAAGCTGCCCACCACCAGCGCGGCAGACGGGATCTCGATCATGGCGCCCACTTCTACCTTGTCGGCAAAGGGGATGTTTTCTTCGCGCAGCTCTTTCTTGGCGTACTCCAGCTGCGCCAGCGCCTGTTTCAGTTCCCCCAGGCCGTTGATCATGGGGAACAGGATACGGATCTTGCCGTACACGGTAGCGCGCAGCAGCGCACGCAGCTGCGCACGGAACATCAGGGGCTCGGCCAGGCACAGCCGCACGCCGGTCAGGCCCAGTGCCGGGTTTTCAGCGGCGCCGTGGTTGAGCCAGCGCGGGTTTTTGTCTGCGCCCAGGTCCATGGTGCGAACCGTAACCGGGGCACCACGTGTGGCCTCGGCCACCTCGCGGTAGGCGGCAAACTGTTCGTCTTCCGACGGCAGGCTGTCGCGCCCCAGAAACAGGAACTCGCTACGGAACAGCCCTACCCCGACGGCGCCAGACTCCAGCACGTTGGCCGCATCCTGCGGCAGCTCGATATTGGCCAGCAGCTCGATGGGCGTACCGTCCTGGGTCAGCGCGTCGGTCTTGCGGATGCTGGACAGCTTGCGTCGCGCTTCTATCCAGTTACGCTGGCGGCGGCGGTATTCGGCCAGCACGCTTTCTTCCGGGTTGATGATCAGCACACCTTGCTGACCATCCACCACAATCAGCTCGTCCTCACGGATCAGCTCGCGCGCATGGTGCAGCGCGATGACCGACGGCAGGTCCAGGCTGCGGCCCAGAATGGCGGTGTGGCTGGTGGCGCCGCCCACGTCAGTGACAAACGCGGCGACGCTGGAATCCTTGAAATACACCATATCGGCCGGTGACAAGTCGTGCGCCACCAGAATGGCGTCTTCGTCCATGTCTTCGACAAACTGCAAATCGGTACTGTGGCCGGCCAGGTTCTTGAAGATGCGCTCTACGACCTGCAGTACATCGTGCTTGCGCTCGCGCAGGTAGTCTTCCTCGATCGCGTCAAACTGCTCTACCAGGGTATCGCACTGCAGCTTCAGTGCCCATTCGGCATTGCAACGCTGGCTCTCGATCAGGTCGCGCGGGTCGCGCGAGATGGTCACGTCCGACAGCAACATGATGTGCAGGGATAAAAATGCGCCCAGTTCAGCAGGCGCATTTTCGGGGATACTGCCCCACAGCAGCTCCAGCTGCTTGCGGGTATCGCGCACGGCGCTATCGAAACGCTGCTGCTCGGCGGCGATCTCGCTGTCTTCCAGCGCCAGATGCACCACATCGTCCATGCTTTGCGATAGCAAATGCGCCCGCCCGATGGCGACGCCGCCACCGATCGGTACACCGTGCAGCACGATACTCATGTTTCCTCCCCTGCCTGTTTATTATCGCGGGCGTTTATTCCGCCTCGTCGAAGCGGTTGTTGATCAGTTCGACCAACGCCGCCATAGCCTGCTCTTCATCTTCACCGTTTGTTTCCAGCTCGACCGTGGCACCTTTTGCGGCAGCCAGCATCATCACGCCCATGATGCTTTTACCGTTCACACGGCGGCCGTTGCGCGCAATCCAGACCTCGGCCTTGAAGCGGCTGGATATCTGGGTAAATTTGCTGGAAGCCCGTGCGTGCAGGCCCAATTTATTGATGATTTCAATTTGCTGTTTTTGCATTTTTTCCCTCCGGAAGCATATAGAAGACCCCTTCCAGGCCCCCGGTAATGGCCTTGCTGACCACAATCTCCAGCGGCTGGCTGCTATAACTCAGCGCCCGCACCAGCATGGGCAGATTCACGCCTGCCACGGCTTCTACCCGGCCTGCCTGTACCAGGCGGCCGGTAATATTGGCCGGTGTGCCACCGACCATATCGGTCAGTACCACCACGCCATCCCCTTGTTCCAGCCGGGCAATCAGGTCCTGCGCTTCTTGGCGCTTGACCTCGGGGTCGTCGTGCTTTTCCACCCCCATGATGGCCAGGTTGTCCGGCACACGGCCCAGCACGTGGTGGGCACAGTCGGCCAGGCTCAAGCCTAGATTGCCATGCGAAATTAGTAATACACCAACCATATTCTTCACCCCGGCGCATGCCGGCTATTGCCAACACGTGAACACTGCCCGGCGGGCAGCCCCTGATGGCCGTGCCCTCAGCCCCCCGCCACAGAGCTGCGATACCAGCCCAGCTGCGGTGCCAGCGACACCACCTCACCTACGATAATCAATGCAGGTGAGCTGATACTATTCGCACGAATCAAGGCAGGCAAGGTTTCCAGTGTCCCCAGCACGGTTCGTTGCCGGGGTGTCGTAGCTTGCTCCACCACAGCGGCCGGCGTGGTGGCAGCCTTTCCATGACTGATGAATGCCTGGCAGAGTTCCTCCGCCATGGCCAAACCCATGTACACCACCACCGTTTGCCCGCTACGCGTCAGGGCTGGCCAGTCTAGCGTAATGCTGCCGTCCTTTTTATGACCTGTGACAAAGGTCACCGACTGCGCATGGTCGCGGTGTGTCAGCGGGATGCCAGCGTAGGCGGCCGCACCACTGGCAGAGGTAATGCCGGGCACCACTTCAAACGGTATGTGGTGCGCCGCCAGCAGGGCAATTTCTTCGCCACCACGGCCAAAGGTAAACGGGTCGCCGCCTTTCAGGCGCAACACGCGCTTGCCCTCCTGCGCCAGGCGCACCAGCAGGGCGTTGATGTCTTCCTGCGGCAAGGTGTGGTTGGCGCGCTGTTTACCGACAAACACGCGCTCGGCGTCGCGGCGTACCAGCTCCAGCAGCTCGGGCGCCACCAGGTTATCGTACAGCACCACATCGGCCTGCTGCATCAGCCGCAGGGCACGAAAGGTCAGCAGGTCCGGGTTGCCCGGCCCGGCCCCTACCAGATACACCGCACCTGCCGGCGCCGCATCCGCTGCGGCCAACCTGCGCTGCATGTCTTCACGGGCGGCCGTTTCATCGCCATTCATGACCTGCTCGGCCAAGGGCCCTTCCAGCACGGCTTCCCAGAACGCACGGCGCTCTTCCACATTACTGAAGCGCGCTTTCACCTGCTCGCGAAAACCCGTGGCAAAACGCGCCAGGCGGCCAAACCCAGCCGGGATCATGCTTTCCAGCCGGGCACGCACCAAGCGCGCCAGCACCGGTACACCGCCGCCGGTGGACACAGCAATCACCAGCGGGGAGCGGTCAACAATGGCGGGGGTGATGTAGCTGGATAGCTCCGGGTCGTCTACCACGTTCACCGGAATGCCCAGCGCCTGCGCGGTGTCCGACACCACACGGTTGACTGCACGCACATCGGTAGCGGCCACCACCAGCTTGTAACGGCCGATCTGTGCCGGCTCGAAGTTGGCCGCAATGTGTGCCACCTCGCCACGTGCAGCCATCTGTGCCAGCTCGGGCGCCAGCTCGGGGGATACCACGGTAAGGCGCGCCCCGGCGGACAGTAACAGCCGCGCCTTGCGCAGGCCGACTTCGCCCCCACCTACCAGCAAGCAGGGCTCGCCCTGCAAGCGCATGAAAATCGGAAAATACTCCACATTGCCTCCTGCCAGAATGCGCTCGAGCATACCCCGCAGCGCCACGCTTGGCGACCGCTACACCACAGATAGTCCCAGACCGATCATGAAAAAGGCATGATCCAGCATGCATTTCATGACAGCCCGACTTTTATCGCTACAATCCAGAGTAAGCACGGTCTGTCCGTGCATGCCCAGCCATGGAGAACAATGTGCCGGCCATTGCTACACTGGAAACAGCCCTCAGCGCCCTGCCGGGGGGGTACCTGCTACTGGATGAAAACCACCTCGTGCGCTTTGCTACCGCACGCTTCTACCAGCTATTACATTGCGAACCGCTGCAGTGCGGGCAAGCCCTGCCAAGCGGCTTGCTACCGGCGGAAATGCTGCCAGCCTTGCTGGCCGGCCAGGCGCACGCCAGCCAGCAGCTTTACACCGGCCAACTGCTGGACTGGCTGCTGACACCGCTGCCGGATGGCACCATGTTAAGCATTCGCGAAGACCGGCAAACCTTCCGCAACCTGATAGAAAACTCGCCGGACATCATCAGCCGCTATAACCCGCAGCTGGTTTGTCTGTATGCCAACAGCGCACTTGCCCGCTACTCGCCCCTGCCACCTGCCTTGCACGTCGGCCTGGGCATAGAAGAACGTGGTTTGCCGGCTCACGTGTGCGATGCGTTTCGCCACGCCAGCAGCCAGGTACTGGCCAGCGGCAAACCGGTGATTTTTGAAAACCAGCTGAACCACCACGACAAACACTACGTTTTTGAGTCGCGCTTGTTTCCCGAAACCGACGAGCACGGCCAGGTGCAATCGCTGCTGTGCATCGACCGCGATATCAGCGAAGAACACGCCATGCGGCTCTGGCAGGCTGACGAAAACCGCCTGCTGGAAATGATTGCCAACGACCGGCCCATGAAAGAAGTCATGGTGTGGACCTGCCACATGATCGAGTCGCAGATTGAAGGCTCGATGTGCTCCATCATGCTGCTGGACGATGACGGCATCCACCTGCACGTGGCTGCCGGCCCCAGCCTGCCAGACGAATACAAGGCGCAAATAGACGGCATCGCCATAGGCCCCGGTGTAGGCTCCTGCGGTACGGCAGCCTTTACCGGCGAGGCCGTCATTGTGACGGATATCCAGCAGCACCCGTACTGGGCAGATTACGCCGCCTTGGCCAGCAGCCATCAGCTGCATAGTTGCTGGTCTTACCCGATCAAGTCACACGATGGCCGTGTACTGGGCACCTTTGCCATCTACTTTTCCCACCCTAGTACGCCGGACAACCATAGCGAATACATCACCCTGCGTACCTCGCACCTGATGGCCATTGCCATCCAGCAAGAGCGCCGCGCCAGCCAGCTGTTCCAGCTGGCCACACAAGACTCACTTACCGGGCTATACAACCGCCGTCACTTCATGACCCTGGCGGAAGAAGCGTGTGATCACACCCTCGTACACCCCAAACCACTGTGCATGCTGATGTTTGATCTGGACCATTTCAAACAGGTCAACGACCGCTACGGCCATGCCGCCGGCGACGACGCGCTACGCTCGTTTGCCCGCATCCTGCAAGACAGCCTGCGCGCGCAAGATCTGGTGTGCCGCATGGGCGGGGAAGAGTTTGCCGCCCTGCTGACCGACACCAGCGCAGAAGATGCCATGACTGCGGCGCAGCGCATTTGCAACCTGGTGGCGCAAACCCCGGTGCTGAGCCACGGCCAAAGCATCCCGCTCACCGTCAGTATCGGCCTGGCCAGCTGCGTACCCGGCCAGGCACTGGGCGACATGATGCGTCAGGCAGACAAAGCGCTGTACGAAGCCAAAAACGCTGGCCGCAACCGTGTGCATGTCGCCCAATGCCCTTAAGGGCCCGCCTGTCCGGCTGCCACAATGCAGTTGCGGCCGGCGCGCTTGGCTTGATAAAGCAAATCGTCAGCCTGGTGCAGGCATTTTTCGGGGTTAACCTCGGCATCGTCCCAGCTCACCAGACCCACAGAAAAAGTACAGTGCAGCGTGTGCCCCCCTGCCTGCAATGGCAGCCGGGCAAACTGCTCGCGCAGGGCATCGAGCTTGCGCAGGGCATCTGCCGGGCCAGCGCCCGGTAACAGCACACAAAACTCCTCGCCACCGTAGCGGGCAAACACATCCTGCTCGCGCAATGACTGCTGGAAAAAACGCGCCAGCGCACGCAAGACCTCATCCCCTGCTGCATGGCCATAGCGGTCGTTGACCTGTTTGAAGTGGTCCACGTCCAGCATGGCCATCGCCACGCGCCGGAACGGTGGTACCGCTAGGCGCAGCTGCTGCAAGGCCTCGTCCAGCCCGCGACGGTTCAGCGCACCGGTCAGGCTGTCTTGCAGGGTTTCGCGCACCAGGTGCAGGGTACGGCGGCGCAAGATCACCATCAGAAAACCAAAGCTGCCATAGATGGTAGCCGTCGACACAAACAGATAGAGCAGCGGGTCGGACATATCCACCAGCACGATACTGCCGCCCTCCCAAGCCAGCGCAGCCAGGCGCAGGGCAAACGTAATGGCCCCCAGCGCGTACAGCGTGGTCAGGATAGGGTAGCCTGGACGGATATGCTGTTCGATCTGCCAGTGCAGCCACGACAGGCGTACAAACACGATGCCCAGCGCTACCACATTCCACATGGCCGCCCACTGCGCCGGCAACAGGTCGGTATTGGCCAGCAGGGTCAGCAGGCAGAGCACGGTGCCCACCACGTACCAGGGCTTGCGCCCCTGCAGGCTGGCCAACACCAACGCAAACTGCTGATAACCACCCAGCAACAAACCCATGCTGAACGCGTCCAGTACACGCCAGTGCAGTACCGGCTGCGCCTCGATCACCATGCCGAAGGCAATACACAGGCAACCCTGCAGCCAGATACGCCGCTCGCGCACCAGCTCGGCCTGGCTGGCGGCAAAACGCCAGCTGCTCCAGCCCACCAGAATGATAGTGAGGGCAATGGGCATAATATGGACATCGATCATGACAAGCGTTGCATTCGATAAACAGACTTACTGTTTTATAGCGCAGCCCTTGCGACCGCTGCGGCCAACCTGCCGCTGGCCCGCACAATCAGCTAGCCATCAATGCGATCTGCCACCGCGGCATCGTGCAGGGCACGGGTGGTCTGACAGGCGGCACGTTGCAAGCACCGCCAGCTGCGCCACCGCCAAGCAAAGAAAAAACCTGGCTGCAGGGCAACCAGGGTGCGGTATCGGGGTAGCAAGGCCGCCCGGCGGGCGGCCTTGCGCTGGCCACTGCGGCCAACCTTGTCGGCCAGGCGATGCTTAGTGAGCGGCCTCCCAGCTATCGCCTACGCCCACCTCGGCCAGTAGTGGCACCTTCAGCGCCGCCACACCCGCCATCAGCTGCGGCAGGCGCGTCCGCACCAGCGCCAGCTCGTCCTGCGCCACTTCCAGCACCAGTTCATCGTGTACCTGCATGATCAGGCGGCTGCGCAGGCCGTCCTGCAGCAGCCAGCCCTGCACCGCGATCATGGCCAGCTTGATCAGGTCGGCAGCGGTGCCCTGCATCGGCGCGTTAATGGCGGCGCGCTCGGCACCGGCGCGGCGTGCCTGGTTACCGGCGCGGATGTCCGGCAGGTACAGGCGGCGGCCGAACACGGTTTCCACGTAGCCCTGCTCGGCGGCCTGCTCGCGGGTGCGCTGCATGTAGTCGGCCACGCCGGGGTATTTGCGGAAATAGCTGTCGATATACACCTGCGCCGCGTCGTTGCTGATGCCCAGCTGCGCGGCCAGACCGTACTTGCCCATGCCGTAGATCAGGCCGAAGTTGATGGCCTTGGCAGCGCGGCGCTGCTCGCTGCTTACCTCGGCCAGCGGTGTGCTGAACACCTCGGCGGCGGTGGCCTTGTGAATGTCCTCGCCGCTGGCAAAGGCGGCCAACATGCCTTCGTCGCCAGACAGATGCGCCATGATGCGCAGCTCGATCTGCGAATAGTCGGCGCTGACAATCACGAACCCCGGCTGGGCGATGAAGGCCTCGCGCACGCGGCGGCCCTCGGCGGTCCGTACCGGGATGTTTTGCAGATTGGGCTCGCTACTGGCCAGGCGGCCGGTAATGGCCACGGCCTGTGAATAAGTAGTGTGCACGCGGCCGGTCTGTGGATTAATCAGCGTCGGCAGCTTGTCGGTGTAGGTGGACTTCAGCTTGGCCAGGCCGCGGTACTGCAGGATCAGCTTGGGCAGCGGGTGGTCCAGCGCCAGTTTTTCCAGCACTTCTTCGTCGGTAGAGAAGCCCCCCGACGGCGTTTTGCGCACGCCCTTGGAGGGGATGCCCAGCTTGCCGAACAGGATTTCCTGCAGCTGCTTGGGCGAATTCAGGTTGAACGGCTGGCCGGCCAGCGCGTAGGCCTGCTGCTCCAGCTGCAGCATCTCGCTACCCAGCTGGTGGCTTTGTGCGGCCAACTTGTCGCGGTCGATCAGCACGCCGGTGCGCTCCATGGCAAACAGCACCTCGGCCACCGGCAGCTCCATGTCGCGGTACACACTGCCCAGCGCGCCATCAAGCTGCGGGGCAAAGTGCTGCGCCAGGCGCAGGGTGATGTCGGCGTCTTCGGCGGCGTAGTTGGCCGCTACATCTACGGCCACTTCGGCAAAGCCGATCTGCTTGGCGCCTTTACCGCAAATTTCCTCGTAGGTCACCGTGGTTTCGCCCAGATGGCGGCGCGCCAGGTCATCCATGCCGTGGCGCTCGTGGCTTTCGATCACGTAAGACGCCAGCAGGGTGTCGTCCACCACGCCGCGCAGGGTAATGCCGTGGTTGGCCAGCACGTGGCGGTCGTATTTCAGGTTCTGCCCCAGCTTGGGACGGCTGGCGTCTTCCAGCCACGGTTTGAGCTGTGCCAGCGTGGTGTCGAAGTCCAGCTGCTGCGGCGCGTCCGGCCCGCAGTGCGCCAGCGGCAGATAAGCAGCCTCGCCCGCCTGCACGGCAAAACTCAGGCCAACGATGCGCGCCTGCATCGGGTCCAGGCTGGTGGTTTCGGTATCTACCGACACCACTTCGGCGGTGGCCAGCTTGTGCAGCCAGGCGTCCAGCTGGGCCTGGGTCAGGATGGTTTCGTAGCTGCGCGCTACCGCCGGCGGCGGCGCCAGCTGCGGCTCGATACCGGCGGCGATGGCCGACACGCTGTCCAGATCGTCGCCAAACAGGCTGCCGCTCACGTGCAACGGTGCCTGCACAGGCGCCGGGTTGGCCGCCACCGCACCGCCCAGCTTGTCGTTGACCTCGCGCAGGAAGGTGCGGAAGCCACACTGGGCAAACAGCACCGCCAGCTGCGCGTACTGCTTGCTGCCGTGGCGCAGGTTGTCCATGCCCTGCGGCAGCTCGTGGTACAGCTCCACATCGCACTTGATGGTAATCAGCTCGCGCCCGCGCGGCAGCCAGTCCAGCACTGCGCGCAGGTTCTCGCCCACCTTGCCGCCCACGTTGGCCGCATTCTCCATCACAGCCGCCAGCGAGCCGTACTGCTCCAGCCATTTCACCGCCGTCTTCGGGCCGCATTTATCCACGCCCGGCACGTTGTCCACCTTGTCGCCGATCAGCGTCAGGTAGTCGATGATCAGGTCTGGCGGCACACCGAACTTTTCCTTCACGCCGGCTTCGTCCAGGTTTTCGTTGGTCATGGTGTTCACCAGGCTCACCGCCGGGCTCACCAGCTGCGCCATGTCCTTGTCGCCGGTGGAGATGATCACCTTCATGCCGGCTGCCTCGGCCTGGCGCGCCAGCGTGCCGATCACATCGTCGGCCTCCACGCCTTCCACCATCAACAACGGCCAGCCGCTGGCGCGCACCACCTCGTGCACGGTCTCGATCTGCGCGGCCAGCTCGCTGGGCATGGACGGGCGGTTGGCTTTGTACTCGGGGTACAGGTCGTCGCGGAACGTCTTGCCCTTGGCGTCGAATATGCAGGCGCTATAATCGAATTGGACTTCCTTTTCCAATCGGGCCAGCATGTTCACCATGCCGTAGATGGCACCGGTGGGCTCCCCCTGCGGCGAACGCAAGTCGGGCATCGCGTGGAAGGCGCGGTACAGATAAGAAGAGCCATCGATCAATAACAAGGTTTTCATAATCAAAAAGGGCTAAGGTATGGGCTTGCACGATAAATTACCGCAAACAAGCGACCGTTACGCGATGATGCAACGCTTCCGGGCGCGCGAAGCGTGGCACGTGATGAAGATTTTGTCGGAATTCGTCGAATCCGCCGAAGAGCTGCAGACCATTACCCCGGCGGTGAGCATCTTCGGCAGCGCACGAACCCCGCGAGACCACCCGTATTATAAGCTCACCGAGGACATCGCCCGTCTGCTTTCGGACGCCGGCTTTTCGGTGATCTCCGGCGGCGGCCCCGGCATCATGGAAGCGGCCAACAAGGGCGCCTTCTACGGCAAGAGCCCGTCGGTGGGCCTGAACATCGTGCTGCCACACGAACAGCGCCCCAACGAATACCAGGACCTGAGCCTGACATTCGACCATTTCTTCAGCCGCAAGGTGATGTTTGTCAAACACGCACTGGCCTACGTGGTGATGCCGGGCGGCTTTGGCACGCTGGACGAAATGTTCGAGGCGCTCACGCTGATCCAAACCGGCAAAAGCCGCAAAATGCCCATCATCCTGTGCGGCAGCGCCTTCTGGGGCGGCCTGCTGGACTGGGTACGCGAACGCCTGGCCGGCGACGGCATGATCAACCCGGCCGACCTCGACCTGCTGCAGCTGATCGACGACCCGCAGGAAATTGTGGAAACCATCTTCCGTTTTTACGAAACCCGCGGCTTCGAAACGCTGCCGGAGGAGCGCGAACAGCTGCTAAACCTGTAGAATTGGCCTGACAGAGGGGGCAATAGCCCCCCACCACCAAGCCCAGGACCAAGGAAACCCTCATGCAGCGCCTTTTGCTGGCTACCCTCATGGCAGCCTCGCTCGCGGCTTACGCCGACACGCCCCCCGCCACCGTTCCGCCACCACCGGCCACACTCAGCGGCCCGCAGCCGGAAGTACGCGTTTACCAGAACGGTCCGGACACCGTGGAAGAGTACCGGATGAACGGCAAGGTCTATATGGTGAAAGTAACCCCGCAGGGTGCACCGGCCTACTTCATGATGGACGAAGAAGGCAAAGGCGTGATGCAGCGTGTTTCCCCCTCCCAGCAGCAGGTTACCCCGCGCTGGGTGCTGATGACGTTCTAGGAGGCCGCCATGTCCGTGTACACCTCGGTTTCCAACGACGACATGCAGGCCTGGCTACAGCGCTACGCGCTGGGCGAGCTGGTGGAACTCAAAGGCATTGCCGCCGGCATCACCAATACCAACTACTTTGTCACCACCACGCACGGCCGCTACGTGCTGACGCTGTTCGAAGTACTGCAACTGGCCGAGCTGCCGTATTTCCTGCAGCTCAAAAGCCACCTGTCGCGTCATGGCGTAGCCTGCCCGGCGCCCATTGCCGACCACAACGACCAGTTTGCCTCCTTGCTGGCCGGCAAGCCCGCTTGCCTGGTGAGCTGCCTGCAAGGTAGCGATGTCAGCCACCCCAATGCCGCACAGTGCCACGCCGTGGGCGAAATGCTGGCGCAAATGCACCTGGCCGGCAGCACCTTCCCGCTGCGCATGGACAACCCGCGCGGCCCGGCCTGGTGGGCGCATACCGCCAGCACGCTATACCACGCCATGCCGGCAGCCGACGCCGCCATGTTGCGCGACGAAATTGCCTTCCAGGCCAGCCACCGCTTCGACTTCTTGCCACACGGTGTCATCCACGCCGACCTGTTCAAAGACAATGTGCTGATGGATGGCGACCGCATTGCCGGCTTTATCGACTTTTACTACGCCTGCAACGACATCCTGCTGTACGACGTGGCCATTGCGCTGAACGACTGGTCACGCCTGCCGGATGGCCAGATAGACGATGCCCTGGCCAGCGCGCTGCTCGCCGGCTACCAGGCGGTACGCCCGTTCACCCACAGCGAAATCGCCGCCTGGCCGGTGATGCTGCGCGCCGGTGCGCTGCGCTTCTGGGTATCGCGCCTGCTGGATTACCACCAGCCGGCCAGCGGTGAACTCACGTTTACCAAAGACCCGGGCGTGTTCCAGCAACTGTTGGCCGCACACCGCCAGCGCAGCAGTTTCTGGCTGTAATAGCAGAGAAAATCTATCGAAATAACAAGCCGCGCACAATCATACATAGGTCATATTGCGACCTGCGCGGCTTGCCACTAACATGCAGCACTACCTCAACGCATGGAGCATCAAGATGAAAAAGAACCTGCTACTGCTGGCCCTGCTGGCACCACTGGCGGCCTACGCGGTTGACAGCAGCAAAGACGAATACATCGGCGGCAACCTGTCGCTGACCCGTCATAGCGTGAGCATGCCGGGCTTTACCACCACCAAAACCGACAACAACAGCAATGGCTACGGCCTGCGTGCCGGTTTTTATAGCCACGACCAGCTGTCGTGGGAGCTGGACTACCAGAACTACGGCACCAGCGAGCGCACCCTGAGCAATGGCAGCAAAGTAGAATCCGAGCTGTCCAGCGTCGGCATCAGCGCCATTGGCCACCTGCCGCTAAACGACAAGCTGGGCCTGTACGGCCGTGCCGGCATGGCCCGACTGGAAAGCAAAACCAGTGGCGCCAACAGCTTCAAGGCACGCAAGACCGTGCCGGTTATCGGCCTGGGCGTAGAAACCCAGCTGCAGCCGGATCTGCGCGCTTATGTAGAAGTCGCCAAGACCGGCAAGGTAAAATCCAGTACCGGCAGCCAGGAAGACACCCACTCCGGCACCCGCCTGAGCGGTGGCATCACCTATCATTACTGATACCGGTCTGCCGTACGCAACAGCCCGCCTGGCGGGCTGTTTTGCATTGATCGCCCCTAACCCGCTAGACGAGACACCGCATGTCCCCACGCCTGCTACTAGTAGAAGATGACCAACGCCTGGCCGACCTGGTACGCGTATACCTGAGCAAACACGGCTACGAGGTACTGCACCACGGCCGGGGGGATACCGCGGCCGAGCTGATCCTGGCGGAAAACCCCGACCTGGTGATACTGGACGTGATGCTGCCGGGCAAGGACGGCTTTGAAGTCTGCCGCGATGTCCGCCCGCGCTACCACGGCCGCATCCTGATGATGACCGCGCGCGACGAAGAAATAGACGAAATCCTGGGCCTGGAGCTGGGCGCCGACGACTACCTGACCAAACCGGTAGAGCCGCGCCGCCTGCTGGCGCGCATTCGCGCCCTGCTGCGCCGTAGCGAAGGCGAGGCCAGCCAGGCCGCAGAAGAAGGCCGCATCGTTTTTGGCCAGTTCAGTATCAGCCAGGCCACGCGCGAAGCCATGCTGGGCAGCGACACGCTGGAGCTCACCACCGCCGAGTTCGACCTGCTGTGGCTGCTGGCCAGCCACGCTGGCGAGATCCTGTCGCGCGACGACATCATGAACGCCCTGCGCGGTATCGGCTTTGACGGCCTGGACCGTTCCATCGACGCCCGCATCTCGCGCCTGCGCAAAAAACTGGGCGACAACCCAGACACCCCGACCCGCATCAAAACCGTCCGCGGCAAAGGCTACCTGTTCTCGCGGAGCGACTGGGAGTGAAGCCCCCCGCCACGTTGGCCGCACTGTTTGCGCGCTACTTCGTGCAGACCATGGTGGTGCAATTTGTCCTGCTGCTGGGCTTTGTCACCCTGCTGATCTTTCTGACCTCCGGCGCCGACCGCGACCGTATCCAGCAGCAAATGGATGGCACCGTGCGCATGATCCAGCGCCAGCTGCTGTCGCAACAGCCGGCACGGCGCCCGGCCGAGCTGGCCACCATCAACGAGCTGTTCACCTACCCCATCAAGCTGCTGCCCGCCATACCCGCCGGCCTGGACGACGAAGCCCGCGCCCGGCTGGCCAGCGGGCAAAGCTGGCTGGACTACGGCAACGAGCTGCTATACGCCCCACTGCCCGGCACCAGGCAGATACTGCAGCTGGGCCCGCTGAACCAGGAAGCCGAACCGCATAACTTCCTGCAAACAGAATGGGGGCTGTTCTTGCTGTGGTTCGGCTTTTTTGGTGTGCCCATGGGCCTGCTGATTTACCTGAACCTGCGCCCGCACTGGCAGTCGCTCATTACCCTGCGCAGCACGGCCAACCAGTTGGCAGAAGGCGATCTGTCGGCCCGCGCCGCTGCGCTGAAAAGCCCCTTGTTTGCCCCGCTGGGTAGTGTCATCAACGACATGGCCACCGCACTGGAACGGCAGGTAGAAACCCGCCAGGCCCTGGCCCACGCGGTAGCCCACGAGCTGCGCACCCCGGTAGCGCGCCTGCGCTTCGGGCTATCCATGCTGGACGAGGCAGATGATGATGACGAACGCCAGCAGTACCGCGAAGGCATGGAGCGCGACCTCACCGAGCTGGACGAGCTGCTGAACATCAGCCTCAGCTACGCCAAACTGGACCGTGGCGAAGTGGCCTTGCAGTACGAAACCATCGACCTGAACGAATGGTTCGACGATCTGATCAACCTGATGCAGCCCTTGTGCCCCGGCCAGCTGCAGCTGGGCCTGAGCTGTGAGCCCGGCAGTGCCACCTTCGACCGCAAGCTGATGTACGTGGCCACGCGCAACCTGCTGCTGAACGCGTTCAAATACGCCAGCAGCCAGGTACACATGACCGTCAGCCTGGCGGATGCCCAACTGCATATTGCCGTGGAAGACGATGGCCCCGGCATCCCGGCCGCCGAACGCGAGCGCATTTTCGAGCCATTCCAGCGCCTGGACCGCTCGCGCGACCGCGCCACCGGTGGCCACGGCCTTGGCCTGTCGTTTGTCCGGCTGATCGCCCTGCACCACGGCGGCCATGCCCACGCCGGCGTGGCCAGCCTGGGTGGTGCCCGCATGGCGATTACCGTGCCGCAGCACCCTGCGGCCAACTAGCACCGCCCGCCAGGGCCGCCCGGCGCGGGCGGCCCTGTCACACAGCGTCACACAACGGCATGTTGGCCGCACATTCCCCGCACGCAAGCGACATAGTGTTAAGACCCACTGCTGGGCACAATAGCCCCATCGAGTTCACAGATGACCCAACAGGAGCCTCACATGAAAAAGCTGATTATTGCCACCCTCTTCGCCGCTGCCGGCACCACCGCATTCGCAGCCGATACCGGCACCTACGTATTCGGCAATCTGGGCGTGTCCGCCAACCAGTGGACCCTGAAAGACGGCTCGGCCGCCAAAGCCGGCGTGAGCGACAAGAAAGTGAAAAACGACGATGCCACGTCGGGCATGTTTGAGATCGGTGCCGGCCAGCGCATCAACGACAACTTTGCGGTAGAGGGCAGCTACCTGAGCCACGGTGACGCTACCGAACTCAAAGGCGCAGGCAAGCTGGACTACGACGCCTTTCGTGTCGCTGCACTTGGCATTATCCCTGTAAACGACCAGTTTGAAGTGTACGGCAAGGTATCGGCCAACCACATCCGCAGCAAGTTCACCAGCAGCACCGCCGCGCTGCAAGGCAGCAAGGACAGCACCTTCGGCATGGGCCTGGGTGTGGGTGCCAACTACAAGCTGAACAAACAAGTGAGCCTGCGTGCCGAATACGACGGCATCGGCAACATCAAGCACAAAGAGATCACTGACACCGCCCCGGTGGGCGCGCTGAAAGTGGGCCTGACTTACCGCTTCTAAGCCCCAGGGCGGCCTGATATCAGGCACCAGGCCGCCTGCTTTACCTGTTTTACCCCGTTTCTCCTCGTGTGTATTCCCGGCCCGCTTTGCGGTGGGCCTCTCCTTAGTGAGTGCTAGTGCGTTGCTTGGCCCGTCCGCTGGACGGGCATTTTTTTTGCCGCCAAACGCTCAGGCGGGGGCGCCTTCCGGCTGGCGGCGCTGGCGTATCCACGACTCGAATTGTGCCGGCGGCAAAGGCTTGGCATACAGATAACCCTGCCCCAGCACGCAGCCGCGATTGTTCAGGCACAGCTCATCGCCCTCGGTTTCTATGCCCTCGGCCACCGTGGTCAGGTTCATGCGCTTGGCCAGCTCGATCACGCTATGCACCACGTTTTCCAGGTGGGATTTGTTGCTGATGGACTGCACCAGCGACTGGTCGATCTTCAGCTCGGTAAACGGGAAGCGTACCAGCTGCTGCATGGTGGCAAAACCGGTACCGAAATCGTCTATCGACAGGCCAAAGCCCGCCAGCCGCAAGCGCGCCGCCACGCCCATGGCTTCGGCCAGGTTGTCGGCCACCGCGGTTTCGGTAATCTCGAAAATGATATAGCGCGGCGGCACCTTGCTCTGCGCCACTTGCTGTTCGATGCGCCCCACCAGCTCGTCGCTATCCATGGACAGGGCCGACAGGTTGATGGACATGGGCAGGCGCAGGCCGCGCCGTGCCCATTGCTGCCACTGCGCCAGGCCCTGCTGCAGCATCAGTAGCGTCAGCTCGGTACTCCAGCCGCACTGCTCTATCACCGGGATAAAACGCGCCGGCATCACCACGTCGTCGCCTTGCGGCCAACGTGCCAGCAGCTCGGCCCCTTTCAGCAGCTGCCCATGCAGCGTCACCTTGGGCTGGTAGTAGGGCACGATCTCGGCGCGGTCCAGCGCCAGGCGGATATCGCTATCGGTACACAAGGCCTGCTGGTGGGCGCTATTGCCCCCCTGCTGGTACGCCCGGCTCACCAGGTCGCCCAGTTCGGCCAGGCTGATGGGCTTTTGCAAGGCGCCCAGTACCGGCAGCCCCAGCTCGCGGCCCATCAGCTCTACCGTGGCAATCAGCATGGGGTCTTTGGCCGATGCCACCACCACCGGTGTCACCAGCCCTTCGCGCGCCATGCGCTGTAGCACCTGCACGCCATCCACTTTAGGCATTTCCAGGTCGAGCAACAGCAAAGAAGGCAGGCGACTGCGCATGGCTTGCAGCGCCTCCTCGCCATTGCGTGCAGTACGCACCTCGCTCATACGCATCTTGCGGCACAGCTCGGACAGCAACACCAGCTGCGACGAGCTGTCATCAACGATCAGAACATCTTGCAAGGTAAACTTGGGCATGGGCCGCCACTCTGCTAATCGAACAATACAAGCAGGCGCCTGGCATCAGGTGCCCTGTCATGTTTTTATATTAAACACGGGTTATTAAAATTCAAGGGCATACAGGCACTAGTGTTTACTAATGGCCCCCGGTAGCGCATCCAGCGACAGCACGTCGCGGGCGGCACCCAGTTTGATGGCTTCTTTGGGCATGCCGAATACCACGCAGCTTTGTTCGTCCTGGGCAATGGTATGCGCGCCGGTATCGTGCAGCTCTTTCAGCCCCTTGGCGCCGTCGTCGCCCATGCCGGTCATGATCACCCCCAGCGCGTTGCGCCCGGCAAACTTGGCGGCCGAGCGGAACAGCACGTCCACCGACGGTTTATGCCGGCTCACCGGCGGCCCGTCCACAATGTCGACGTGGTAAAACGCCCCGCTACGCTTGATCATCATGTGCTTGCCGCCCGGCGCAATCAGCGCACGGCCGGGAATGATGCGGTCGCCGTTGGCCGCTTCTTTTACTTCGATCACCGATAGCCGGTTCAGCCGCTCGGCAAACGACGAGGTAAAGCGCTCCGGCATGTGCTGCACGATGGCGATGCCCGGGCAGCCACGCGGCAGCCGGGTCAGAATATGCTCCAGCGCCTGGGTACCGCCGGTGGAGGTGCCAATCACCACAATGCGCTCGGTGGTGCTGAACATCTCGCGCCCGGTAGGCGCATCCAGCACCGCATCCGCCGACAGCTTGCTGGGCGTGGCCAGCAACGGCTTGCCACTGGCGCCAGCCTGCGGTGCTGCCGCCGGGGCAACACGCACATTGCCCATACGCGCCGAGGCGGCGGCTTTTACCGCCTGCACCAGCGCATTGCCGTTGGCCTCCAGAAACGCTTTTACCCCGCCGGTGGGCTTGGCAATCACCTCTACCGCGCCCGCGGCCAGCGCGTTCATGGCCATGTCCGAGCCTTTTTGCGTCAGCGAGGAGCAAATCACCACCGGGGTTGGCCGCGTGCTCATCAGCTGCTTGAGGAAGGTGATGCCGTCCATGCGCGGCATTTCCACGTCCAGCACAATCACGTCTGGCCAGCGTGCTTTCATTTTCTCCATGGCCATGATGGGGTCGTGCGCCACGTCGGCTACCTCGATGCCCGTGGCCTGGGTAAACACGGCAGTCAGCACCTGGCGCACTACGGCGGAATCATCTACCAGCATTACCTTGATCGTCATGTTGACGCCCTCCTTCTATGACTTACGCGGCTGCCGGCCGGCACGTCGCGTTCATTACTCTGCCGCACCCACACATCGCCGCAGGCCACGTCAAACAACACCAGCCGTGCACCGCTACCGCCAAAGTCTTCTGCCTGCACATTCAGCCCCAGCTGGGTAGCCAGTAGCCTGGCCATGACGATGTTTTCACCAGGTACATCGGTGACCTGGCCATCGCGCTCGGTGCCGGACAGTACCGACGCGCCGCCGATCAGCTTGACCTGGAACTCGCGCAGCGGCCGCCCGCTACGCAGTGCCTCGCGCACCAGCAGCAGCATGGCCTCGTCGGCGTAGCGCCCGCTGAAGGTGTCGCTGATCTCGCCGTTTTTGCGCTGCGACAGCAGGTAGTGGCACATGCCACCCAGCTTCAGCCGCGGGTGCCACAGGGTGATGGACACACAGGAACCCAGCAGGGTCTTGATCAGCGCCTCGGCACCGCCGAAATACCATTCACCGGGTTTCAGGAATACCTCGGTACGCTGGTGGGATTCGCTCATGACAGTTTCCGGTAAATACCCGGTGCCACCAGCTGGATAGGCAGCGGCAACCCGTGCAGGCTTTCAGAATGGCTCACCAGCAAAAAGCCGCCCACCGACAAGCGGCCCAGCACGCGCTGCACCACTTGCAGCTTGGTGGCTGCATCAAAGTAGATCAGCACATTGCGCAGGAAAATCACGTGGTACGGCCCGATGGTGGGCAGCTCTCTGTCCAGGTTGATCAGCTGGAAATTCACTTTGCGCCGCAGCTCCTTGCACACCATAAAGGTGCCCGCGTGCTGGCGTACCCCTTTCAGACAAAAGCGGCGCAGGTAGTCTGGCGGCATGCCTTCACAACGCTGCAGGGTGTAGTGCCCTTTTTCGGCGCGCGCCAGCACCCCCTGGCTGATGTCGCTGCCCATCAGGGTCCAGTCGCCATCCAGCCCGCGGATATCGGCCAGCAGCATGGCAATGCTCCACACCTCTTCGCCGCTGGACGACGCCGCGCTCCAGATACGCAGCGTGCCGGCGACCGGGTGCTGGCGCAGCTGTGCCTCCAGCCAGTGAAAATGCTTGGGCTCGCGAAAGAAAAACGTTTCGTGCGTGGTCAGCAGGTCAATAGCGGCCTCGCGCTCGGCCAGCTCCGCCGGGTCCTGCAACATGCGGAAATACGCCTCGAAGGTGGCCACATTGCGTGCGGCCAACCTGCGGGTCAGGCGCTGGTGCACCAGGGTTTTCTTGCCAATGGGGAAATGCACCCCGGTCTGGGCCTTCATCCATACGGCAAAACGTGAAAATGTCGCATCAGATAACTGCATGCTCCCCTCCTTGCGGCCTGCCGGCCAGGCGCCGGCAGCCAGTGCGCTGTGTCGCCCGCCCGGGCCGTAGCCGGGGCGGGCCGTTTTATACTTCGGCTTCGCGCAGGTCTGCTACCTCGCCGCCATTCATGGCAGACAGCGTGGCCATTTCTTCTACCGACAAGACTTTTTCCACGTCCAGCAGCACCACAAAGCGGTTATCAACCCTGGCCATGCCCGAGATGAAATCCACGCGGATACGGCTGCCAAACTGCGGCGGCGGTTCGATGTCGGCAGCGCGTATCGCCAGCACCTCGTGCACCGCGTCCACCAGAATGCCGATGTACTGCTGCATCTCCTCGTTGGCCACCTCGATAATCACCACGCAGGTGCGGCGCGACACGCCGGTTTCGTTACGGCCAAAACGCACGGCCAGGTCGATCACTGGCACCACGGCGCCGCGCAAGTTCATCACCCCGCGGATAAACGCCGGCATCAGCGGCACCTGGGTCAGCGTGGTGTACTCCAGAATCTCCTTGATGGACAAAATACCGATGGCGTAGGTCTCGCCGCTGAGCTGAAAAGTCAGGTATTGCAGGACGTCCTCGTGGACCTCCTCGACCTGGGCGGCATCCCGCCCCCGGCGTATGGTGAGTGCACCCATAGTGGTCTCCCCGCTTAGAAGCGCACGAAATCGTTTTCGTCCGCCTCGCCACCTGCGCTGCCGTGCAGGTTGGCCGCAGGCTGACTGCTGGCCGTGCCACGCCCGCTGCTGCGACGGCGAGCCAGGCCCGATGTTTCGATACGGAAGAACGAAATCAGGTCTTGCAGGTTTTCCGCCTGGCCGCTCATTTCCTCGGCGGTAGACGCCAGCTCCTCGCTGGACGACGCGCTTTGCTGGGTCGCCGAGTTAATCTGCTGTACCGAGGCATTGATCTGCCCTACGCCGGTGGCCTGCTCCATCGAGGCGGCAGAAATCTCTTGCACCAGGTCGGCAGTTTTGGAGCTGGAACGCACGATTTCTTCCAGCAGCTGGCCAGCACGCTCGGCCATGGACACGCTGCCGCTGGCTACTTCGCCAATTTCCTGCGCCGCCACCTGGCTGCGCTCGGCCAGCTTGCGCACCTCGGCCGCCACCACGGCAAAACCTTTGCCGTGTTCGCCGGCCCGCGCGGCCTCGATCGCTGCGTTCAGCGCCAGCAGGTTGGTCTGGTAGGCAATATCGTCCACGATGCTGATCTTGTCGGCAATCTGGCGCATGGCCACCACGGTCTGTTTCACCGCGTCGCCGCCTTCTGCTGCCTCGCGTGCGGCCTTGGTGGCAATGCTCTCGGTGAGCTTGGCGTTATCGCTGGTCTGGTTGATGGACGAAGACATTTCTTCTACCGACGCCGAGGTTTCCTCTACGCTGGCAGCCGATTCGCTAGCGCCCTGCGCCAGCGACTGGGCGGTGGCGCTCACCTGCTGCGAGGCAGACGACAGGTTGTCGGCATTGCTGCGTACCTCGGCCATGATGCCGCGCAGCTTGTCGATGGTGGTGGCAATGGACGCCGCCAGGCTGGTGGTATCGCCCGGTTTTACCACCACGTTCACCATCAGGTTGCCGTTGGCCACTTCGCGCATGGCGTCGGCCACATAATGCGGCTCGCCACCCAGCGAACGGGCGATGTTACGGATGATCAGGATAGCCACCACAATGCCGACCACCAGCGCGATGATGGACACGGTCAGCATCTGCATGAAGGCGGCGTTGTATTTGTCGTCCGCCTCTTTGGCCATGTCAAAGCTCAGCTGGGTTTCGTAAGCCGACAGCTCAGCAATCAGGCTGCGCAGCTTGCCCATGGCCGGGTTGGCCTGCTGCTGCATCATGGTGGCGGCTTCTTCGTTCTGGTTGGCCGCCCCCAGCTGCACCACGCGGTCCACCAGCGGGAAGGCCACCGCTGCCTGCGCCGCAATCTGGTTCATCAGATCGCGCTCTTTCTCGCTTATCGGCTCTACCTGGCCGGCAAACAGGTCTTGCAGTTTGCGGTACGCGTCCGGGTATTTGTTTTTGTTGCTGTTATAGATTTCTACGGCCTTGCTCAGCTCGGCAGCGTCGGTAAGGATGATCACGTTGCGGTACTGCACGCGCATTTCCTGCACCGCGTCGTTCATGGCGTTGATCTGCACCAGCTCGGGACTGTTTTCCTTGGTAATGGCATTGAGCTGCACATTGATCTGCCTAAAACCATTCATGGCAATGACAAACACCAGCAGCATGAAGAAAATCACGGCACCAAAGCCCAGGCCCAGGCGCATGGCGACAGACATTTGTTTTGTGCTCATTTCTATACTCCCCCGCAGCCACCGGCTGCCATGGTTGATTTAGTGATTACCGTGGCCACCACGCTGCTGTGCGTGTTCGGCGTGGCTGGCAAAACGCTCTGCTTCCTGGCTTGTTGCAAAATGAATCAACGACGGTACATCCAGAATCAGTGCCACCTCGCCCGAGCCCAGAATGGTGGACCCGCTGATGGCGCGCAGGTGGCGGAACAGGTTACCCAGCGGCTTGATCACGGTCTGGAACTCGCCCAGCAGCTCGTCCACCACCAGCCCGGCCTTGCTGTCGCCGTAGCGCACGACCACCACGTTCTGGCGCTTGGCGTGCGGCTGGCCCAGCTCCAGGAAACGGTTCAGCCCCAGCAGCGGCAGCACTTCGCCGCGCAGGTTCAGGCAGTTGTGTGCGTCGCCCTGCAGTGCATCGGGCGGTAGCTCGATGCACTCGATCACGGTTTCCAGCGGTATCACGAAGGTGGCGTTGCCCACCGACACCAGGAAGCCATCGATAATGGCCAGGGTCAGCGGCAGGCGAATGCGGAAGGTGGTGCCTTCGCCGGGTGCCGAATCGATATCGATGGTGCCGCGCAGCTGTTCGATGCTGCGCCGTACCACGTCCATGCCCACGCCACGGCCAGAAATATTGGTGACCTGCTCGGCAGTGGAGAACCCGGGCTCGAAGATCAGCTTGTAGATGTCGCCATCCGGCATCACGCTGTCGGCGGCCACCAGGCCATTGGCCACGGCTTTGGCCAGAATCTTGTCTTTACGCAGCCCGGCGCCATCGTCGGCGACCTCGATCACCACGCTGCCGCTTTCGTGGTAGGCGTTCAGCCACACATTGCCCTCGGCGGGCTTGCCTGCGGCCAACCTGGCCTCGGACGACTCGATGCCGTGATCCATGGCGTTACGCACGATATGCATCAGCGGGTCGCCCAGCTTGTCCACCATGGATTTATCCAGCTCGGTGTCGGCACCGGACACATTCAGCTGGATGCTCTTGCCCAGCTCCTTGGACACATCGCGCACCACGCGCGGGAAGCGGCTGAAAATATCGCCGATCTGCACCATGCGCATGCTCAGCGTGCCGGCGCGGATCTGCTCGATCAGGTTGGCAATGGCGATGGTGGATTCCACCAGCGCGCTTTGCGACGAACGCCTGGCCATCAGGTTGGCCGCGGCACCGGCAATGACCAGCTCGCCGATCAGGTTGATCAGGCTGTCGAGTTTGGCGGCCTCCACCTTGATAAAGCGGCTTTCGCTACCGCGCGGGGCTTTGGTTTCCGCCACGCTGGCAGCCGGTTTGTCGGCTTTGTCGCTGGTTTTCTCGGCGGCTTTAGCGACCGCAGCTGCGGGCTCCGGTGCCGCGGCAACGCTGGCGGGGGCATCGGGGCTGAGCCCCAGCGCCTGCCAGGCCTGGCGCACGGCGGCTTGCTCGGCCTCGTCAGCGTGGGCGATCAGCTGCGGCCAGTGCGCGGCAGCCTCGCCCACCGGGAAGATATGAATCTGGCTGTCTTCGCGCACAAACTCGAACACGTCCAGCAGCATTTGCTGGCTGGCATCGCTGGAAAACAGCAGCTCGAAACGCAGGTAACAGCTTTCCGGGTCAAAGCGCTCGGCCTGCGGCAGGCGGCACAGTACCGGCTGTACGATCAGGAACTCGCCCAAGAGCCGCAGGTAGCGAAAGAAGGCGGACGGGTCCATGCCGTTGCGCAGCACGTCTTCGTTAAAACGTAGCGACATTACCCAGTCGCGCAGGCCGCCTTGCTCGGGCACGCTGGTCTGGCTGGTACTGGCTGGCTCGTCTGCGGCGGTGGGCTGGGCGTAGTGGCGCAGCTCGTCCAGCAGGCTGGTTTTCAGCATGTCCTGCTGCATGGCTTTGTCGTCTACCACGGCCAGCATGGCTTTGACGTGGTCGTGGCAGCGCAGCAGCAGGCCGGACAGGTCTTCGCTGAGCGCCAGGTGGCCACCGCGCAGCAGGTCCACCACGTTTTCGGCTTCGTGGGTGAAGTGCACGATTTCGTCCATGCCAAACAGCCCGGCCGAGCCCTTGATGGTGTGCATGGCGCGAAACAGGGCGTTGAGCTGCTCGTCGGTGGTGTCGGTGGCTTCTACATCCAGCAGGATGCGCTCCATGTCTTCCAGCAGCTCGCGCGCTTCTTCCAGAAACGTCTGCTTGGCGGCATCAAGATTCATGGCCGGCCTCCTCTTCCACGATTGGCAGGTGTATCAGCAGCCCCAGCATGGTGAGCAGCTCGCGGGCGGCGGCAGACAGGTGTACCAGCGATAGCTGTTTTTGCAGCCGGGTGGCTTCGCTGTGCAGCCACAGCAGTACCTGGGCCGCCGAGCTGTCCATTTCACCGACTGCCGACAAATCCACGGTCAGGCTGTCGCTGGCGATCAGGGCGTCGGCTAGCTGCTGGCGCAGCTGGGCCGCTTGGTAAATGGTGCATTCTTCGTCCAGCTTGATGGTGGATGGCATGGCGTTCCTCCGGCAGCGTGGCAGTGTGTCCCTGGTGGCGCGCGGCCGGGGCTAGGGCAGAATCAGCTTGGAGATGGCAGACAGCAGGATGGGCGGCTGGAAGGGCTTGACCACCCAGGCTTTGGCGCCGGCTTCCTGGCCGGATTTTTTCTTTTCGTCGCTGGTTTCCGTGGTGAGCATGATCACCGGGGTAAATTTGTACGACGCGTGCTGCTTCACGTTTTTCAGAAAGGTGATGCCATCCATCACGGGCATGTTCACATCGGACACGATCAGGTGGATCTTGCGGCCATCCAGTTTTTGCAGGCCTTCCTGGCCATTCCCCGCTTCTATGACGTCATAGCCGGCGTCCATCAGGGCTATTTTCACCACCTGACGCAGGCTGGCAGAGTCGTCAACGATCAATATGGTCTTTGCCATGGCAAGTCTCCCCGTTATCAGAAAAAGGTTACTTCTTCACTGGCACTACCGCCCTGCGCCTTGCCGCCGCTGTGCAGTGAGTGCTGCTCGTGTGTGGTGTAGGTACGCTTCAGGTCTGCCAGCCAGCCTTGTGTATCCGGCGGTGGTGGCGGCTGGTCTTGCGGTGCAGCCAGAGCCTGGCCCAGCGTGCTTTCCAGCCGCTGCATATCGGCCATGACATGGCCCAGAATCTGGCTGATGCGGTCCTGGAACTGCAGGTTCACCAATACATCCTGGATTTCGTCGCGCACATGGCTGCCGCTGGCAGACAGGCTCTGCTGGCTGTCTTTCAGCTCGCGCGTCACGTGCTGGTAGGTCTGGATCACCTCGGTTACCGAGCTGCTGGCCTCGCCCATCAGCGCTTTTTCTTCCTGCCCCAGCTGCTGGGCGCGCTGCGCGGCCGCGTCCAGCTCGCCCACAATCTGCTCTACCGCGCTGGCCATGCTCTTGCCGGTATCGTTGGACTGCATGGACAGCTTGCGCACCTCGTCGGCCACCACGGCAAAGCCACGACCGGCCTCACCTGCACGGGCGGCTTCAATGGCCGCATTCAGCGCCAGCAAGTTGGTTTGCCCGGCAATGAAGGACACCGACTCGGCCATGTCCTGCAGCTTGTGCGTATGGCCCTGCAGCTGGGTAATGCGCTCGATCAGCTGGTTGCGCTTGGTCACCGACTCATCCAGCACCTGCAGGGTTTGCAGCAGCTTGTGCTCGGCTTGCTCCAGCCGGGCAAAGTCGCTGATACCTGCGGGCTTGTCGCCCAGCGACTGGCGAATAATGTCGTTCATGCTGGCAAAGCGTGTCGCCAGTTTGCCAATGGCGTCTTCCACCTGGCCTGCGGCCAACTGCACCTGGCCAGACCACAGCGGCAGCACCTGGCTGACCAGGCGGCCGGCCTCTGGCCAGTACGGTGGCGGGGCGGGCTCCGGCAGCCCTGGCGGCTCGGCGTCGCTACTGTCTTGCGGCGCGCCTGGCAGTAGCAATACGGCCAGTACAGGCAAGATAAACAGCACTGCTGCCAGCCACCAAGCGCTGCCGGCAACCCAAGCCAGTAGCGGGCCGAGCACGGCGGACCCGGCCAGATAAGCAATATGCGAGGTGTTTTTTTGTAGGCTCAGCACGGCGAGACTTTCTTGTTTTATGAGTTTCACTAGTGCTATAGCTGCCTTTTTTTATAGTTTCAATGTAAGGCTGAGCACTTCATGATGCACAGTCGCGTATAAAATCCATCCGGCTTACCTGCATCAAATACTGGCGCCATGAAACTGCAGCCATGCCAGTGGCAGGCACAGCGAATACAAGAAATAACAAAGCCATACTTTTGCAGCAAAGCATAGCCGTGCAAGGCAGGCCACTGGCGAGCGGTGCGCGCAGCCGGTGCATTCGCCAGCGACACGCACAGCAGCCCTGTCGTTTACGCCGCGGTTTGCCATTACAATCCGGCATGACTTTCGAACCCGGACTACGCGCATGAGCCACCCGCACGCCAATCAGGTAAAACAGTTTCTTTTGGGTCTGCAGGATCACATCTGCCAGGGCCTGGCCACCGCTGACGGTACGGCCAACTTTATCGAGGACAGCTGGCAGCGCTCGGCCGGTGGCGGCGGGCGTAGCCGCGTGCTGACCAACGGCGCGGTATTCGAGCAAGCCGGGGTGAACTTCTCGCACGTGTCCGGCGACGCGCTGCCCGCCAGCGCCACCGCGCACCGCCCGGAGCTGGCGGGGCGCCGCTTCGAGGCCATGGGCGTGTCGCTGGTGATCCACCCGGAAAACCCCTACGTCCCCACCAGCCACGCCAATGTGCGTTTCTTCATTGCCGAAAAAGACGGCGAGGCGCCGGTATGGTGGTTTGGCGGCGGCTTCGACCTGACGCCCTACTACGGCAATGTGGACGACGTGGTGCACTGGCACAGCGTGGCGCGTGACCTGTGCACGCCGTTTGGTGACGACGTCTACCCGCGCTACAAGAAATGGTGCGACGAGTACTTCTATCTGAAACACCGCAGCGAGGCGCGCGGCGTGGGCGGCCTGTTCTTCGACGACCTGAACCAGCCGGATTTCGACACCAGCTTTGCCTTCATGCAGGCGGTGGGGAACGGCTTTACCGACGCCTATCTGCCTATCGTGGCACGCCGCAAGGCCACACCGTGGGGCGAGCGCGAGCGCCAGTTCCAGCTGTACCGCCGTGGCCGCTACGTGGAATTCAACCTGGTATGGGACCGCGGCACGCTGTTCGGTCTGCAAACCGGCGGCCGCACCGAATCCATCCTGATGTCCATGCCGCCGCTGGTACGCTGGGAATACGGCTACCAGCCAGAAGCCGGCAGCCCGGAAGCCGCGCTGTATACCGACTTTTTACCGCACCGCGACTGGGTATGAGCATGCTGCGGCCAACCATGCGCCAGCTAGCCATGGCGCTGATGCTGCTAGCGGCACAGGCCAGCCAGGCGGCCAAGCCGCCAGCTGATGTGCAAGCTGCGCTACCTGCCGGCCAGACGCTGCTGGCCTGGGAAGCCGCCGACCTAAACCGCGACGGCCGGCCCGACGCCATCATGGTGAGCGAAGCCAAAGCAACCAGCGAAGATGAGGGCCCCAGGCTGTTGCAAGTACTGCTGCGCCAACCTGACGGCAAGCTCAAAGTCGTCGTCCGCAGCGCGCGTGCGGTAATGTGCCGCCAGTGTGGCGGCGTGTTTGGCGACCCGTTTGAAGGCGTACAGACCCAGGCCGGTGGCTTTACCCTGCTGCACTACGGCGGCAGCAACTGGCGCTGGCGCGAGGACTTCCGCTTTGCCTGGTCGCGCCGCGACCAGACCTGGCAACTGGTGGCGGTAGATAGCCTGAGCTACCACACCAGTGACCCGGACCAGCAAAAACAGCAACACGCCCGCCCGCCACGCGACTTCGGCCTGATCAACCTGGCCGACTTCGACTACGAAAACTGGCAAGGGCGCGGCCAACGTTAAGCCCGTAAAGGACACCCCATGCACTGCGAACTGTGCCACCAGGACGGTGGCGACATCCTGTACCGCGACGACAAACTGCGCGTGATTCTGGTGGCCGACGCCGATTACCCGGCGTTCTGCCGCGTAATCTGGCACGCCCACGTCAAGGAAATGACCGACCTGGCCCCGGCCGACCGCGCCCACGTGATGGACTGGGTGTACCGCACCGAGGCCGCACTGCGCAGCCTGCTTAACCCGGACAAAATCAACCTGGCCAGCTTCGGCAATATGGTGCCGCACCTGCACTGGCACGTGATTCCACGCTTTGCCGACGACAAGCACTTCCCGCAGCCGCTATGGGGCCAGCCCCAGCGCGATGGCGTAGCGCACGGCATGCCACAGTTGGCCGCCGCCTTGCGCGCCGCACTGGCCGGCTGAAGCCCGGCCGTGCTATGGTGGTCAACGTTTAATATTTCAAACAACGCTTGACCACCGTCAACGGCAGCCCGCCTGCCAGGACGCCTTGCGAAGCCGGCCACCGGCTGGCTTCGCAAGGTGCCCAAGCGTGTGCAAAGGAGAACCCCATGTACCGTACCCTGATCAGCGCAGCAGACCTGCTACAGCACGACACCACCGACCTGGTGCTGCTGGACTGCCGCTTCCAGCTGGCCGACCCGTCCTACGGCCCCACCGTCTACGAAGCCGGCCACCTGCCCGGTGCCCACTACCTGCACCTGGATTACCACCTGTCTGGCGCTAAAAACGGCAATAACGGCCGCCACCCGCTACCAGACGGCCAACGCCTTGCGGTGAACTTTGGCGCGCTGGGCATCGGACCCAACACCCAGGTGGTGACCTACGACGACGCCGGCGGCATGTACGCCGCGCGCGCCTGGTGGCTGCTGCGCTGGCTGGGCCACGAGGCTGTGGCTGTGCTGGATGGCGGCTTCCAGGCCTGGCAGGCCGTGGGCGGCGCCGTGACCACCGACGCACCCGAGAAAAACAGCACCCGCTTCGTGATGCGCCCGGCGCTGGAGCAGCTGTTCGATGTGGATATGGTGGCGGCCAACCTGGACAAAGTAGAACGCGTGCTGATCGACGCCCGCGCCCCCGACCGCTTTGCCGGCCAGAACGAAACGCTGGACCCGGTAGCCGGCCACATTCCCGGCGCGCGCAACCGCTTCTTCCAGCACAACCTGCAGGACGGCCGCTTCAAACCGGCTGACGTACTGGCTACAGAATGGAACGCAGTACTGGGTGACACGCCCGCCAGCGACGTGGTGCTGTACTGCGGTAGCGGCGTCACCGCCTGCCATAACCGTCTGGCCATGGCCCACGCCGGCCTGGACGGCGCCGCGCTGTACGCTGGCAGCTGGAGCGAATGGTGCAGCGACGACAGCCGCCCGGTGGCGACTGGCAACTAAGCCACGCTCACCCGCACATGAAAAAGGTTGGCCGCATGCGGCCAACCTTTTTTGCTTCTCAAGCCAGATTCAACCCAGCATCAGTTGCTGGATCAGCTTCTGCCCGGCCTTCCAGTCGCCCAGCCCGCTGTGGCTACCCATATGGCCGGCGTTGCCGGCGTCCAGCAGCGGCACCCCCCAGCGCGCCGCCATGGCTTCGCTGCTGGCGTAATCGCAAAACAGGTCGTCACGGCTGGCCACCATGCGCGCCGGCACCGGTACGCGCATGTCACGCGGCGCGGCAAAGCCATCAAAACCGGGCAGCGCCGCCTCGTCAGGCAGCTCGCCGCTGGCACGCGCCCGCGCCTCGGTAATCGGCAACGCCGGCGGCGCCACCAGCAGCAGGCCTTTTACCTTGCGCTGCTGCAGCAGGCTGGCCTGACCCAGCCATTCCACTGCGGTATGGCAGCCCAGGCTATGGGCGGCCAACACCACCTTGCCGCTGCAGCCGTCTACCGTGTCGGCCAGGCGCTGCACCCAGGCATCGCGACTAGGGTACAGCCAGTCGTCCTGCTCCACACGGCGCGCCAGCGGGTACAGCATTTCCCAGTAGCTTTGCCAGTGTTTGGGGCCGGAGTTACCCCAGCCGGGCACGGTAATCAGGAAGATATCGTCGTCATCCCACATCACAGGCTCCGCTCGTAATCGACGGTCAGCGGGGCGTGGTCGGAGAACTTCTCGTCTTTGTACACGCTAGCCGCACGCGCCAGCGCCATCAGGCCGGGGCTGACAATGTGGTAGTCGATACGCCAGCCCACGTCTTTGGCGTAGGCCTGGCCACGGTTGCTCCACCAGCTGTAGCCCGGTGCGTCGGGGTACAGCGTGCGCCATGCATCGCACCAGCCGCTACCCAGCAGCTGCGTCATCCAGGCGCGCTCTTCTGGCAGGAAGCCGGAGTTTTTCAGGTTGCCCTTCCAGTTTTTCAGGTCGATCTCGTTATGGGCAATGTTCCAGTCACCGCAGATCACCACGTCGCGGCCGCTGTCGCGCAGCGCTTCCATATGCGGCATGAACACGTCGAGAAAATCAAACTTCACCTGCTGGCGCTCGTCGCTGCTGGAGCCGGACGGCAGGTAGAGCGATACCACCGACAGGTTGCCGATATCCAGCTGCAGGTAGCGGCCTTCGGCGTCGATCCAGTCCACGCCCAGCCCGGTAATCACGCGGTCCGGCACGTGGCGGGTGTAGATACCTACCCCGCTGTAACCTTTTTTCTCGGCGTAGTGAAAGTAGCCGGTCAGGCCATCCGGGTTCTGCATGCGCGGGCTCAGGTCGCCTGCCTGTGCCTTCAGCTCCTGCAGGCAGACAAAATCCGCCTGATGGCCCGCCAGCCAGTCAAAAAAACCTTTCTTGTCCGCCGAACGGATGCCGTTCAGGTTGGCGGAAACGATTCGAAGCATGGGGTCTCCCGTGGTATCCTTGCGGCGATTTTTCAGCCACGTCAACGCGTTAAAAGTATATAGGGGTATTCAGATGAGCGATTTCCGCCAGGATTTTATTCGTTTTGCGCTTAAGAAGCAGGTATTGCGCTTTGGCGCCTTCGTCACCAAGGCTGGCCGCACTTCCCCTTACTTCTTCAATGCCGGCCTGTTCAACGACGGCGAAAGCACACTGCAGCTGTCCCGCTTTTACGCCAAGTCTATCAGCGAGAGCGGCGTAGCATTCGATATGATCTTCGGGCCTGCTTATAAAGGCATCATCCTGGCCGCAGCCACCACCATGGCGCTGGCCGAGCAGGGTCGCAACGTGCCTTTTGCCTATAATCGTAAAGAAGCCAAAGACCACGGCGAAGGCGGCACCCTGGTAGGCGCCCCGCTGCAAGGCAAGGTGCTGATTATCGACGACGTGATTTCTGCCGGCACCTCGGTACGCGAGTCGGTACAGCTGATCCGCGCCGCCGGCGCCGAGCCAGCCGGTGTGGCCATCGCGCTGGACCGCATGGAACGCGGTACCGGTGAGCTCTCCGCTGTGCAAGAAGTGGCGCGCGACTATAATCTACCCGTCATTGCCATCGCCAACCTGAAAGACTTGCTCGGTTTCCTTGAAGGCAGCCCGGAACTGGCCGACAATCTGGAAGCCGTGCGTGCCTACCGCGCCCAATACGGAGTCAACGACTAACCATGCGCCCACACCACCTCGCCCTGCTTATCCCCCTGCTCGCCTCGGCAGCAGGGGCAGAAGGTCTGTACAAATGGACCGACGAACGCGGGGTGGTGCACTACAGCGATTACCCGCCACCGACAGAACAAAAAAGCGGTGTCAGCAAGCTGAACAAGCAGGGCATCCTGCTGCGCAAGGGTGAAAGCGAAGCAGACAAGCGGGCACACGAAGCCGAGCTGGAACGCAAAAAACAAGAACAGGCACAACGCGCCGAACAAATCCGCTACGACCGTGCATTACAAGAGCGCTACCGCTCTGCCGCAGACATTGCCGCAGAACGCGACAAACAGGTCAAAACGCTGCAAACCGGCTTGCGTACACTGGAAAGCCAGCTACGCATGGCCAGTGCACAGCTCACCGACCTGAACAACGAAGCCAACAAACTGCGCAGCAGCGGCAAAAGTATCTCCCAAGGCCTGAGCAGTCAGCTGCAAGAGAAACAGCGCCTGCAAAACGAAACCTTGGCCTTGATCCAGTCCCGCCGAGCCGAAATCGAACGCCTGCGCATGAAAGCGGCACAAGACATGCTGCGCTTTCAAGAACTGAACCAAGCCACGCCGGCAGCGCCCCGGTAAAACCCGTTACTGCCCTTCTTTCTGCTGCCAGGCATCCCGCAAACGCTGCGTAGCCTGCTGCATCACCGTATCAGCGGCCGCTTTGTCCGCTAATGCCTGCTGCTGTAACTGTGCTGCTTGCTGCACCTGCAATTGGGCATCTGCCAAACGCTTTTGCGCCTGTTTCAACTCGTCCTCGGCCTGCAGCAAACGCTTACGCGCCTGCTCCTGCTTACCATCCGCCTCCTGATACGCCATCTGCGCAGAAAGCAGTAGCGCATCAACATTCGCCGTTTGCGCCCATACGGGCAGGCTTGCCAGGCAGCAAAGCAACATTACAGCCTTCTGTTTCATGACTTACCCCAATAATGAAAAAACCAAGCTTAACGTATATGCCTGCAGGCTGCCCAGCACGACCTCAGTCGGTAATCGGTCTGGCGACCACGTAAACAAAAGCCCCAGGTCTAAACCCAGCCTGCGTAGCCCGGCATAAGCCGCAGGCGCATCCGCAGGCCGGCGGGGGGACGTGGTGAGCGGGGGTTGTTGTCGGGTATCGGTTGAGACCACCACGCCACGGCCAAAGTTGGCCGCAGCAGTGCTGGTCTGCTGCGCGGCGCGCACCAACACCCCAGCCAAGCGGACTTTTTATGTTTGCTCAAACAAGCCAAAGCCCGCTTGCGCGGGCTTTTTTATTGACTGGGCTGGGAGCGACCCGTAGCCCGGCATAAGCCGCAGGCGCATCCGGGGGGCGGCCGTAGGCCGGCGGGGGTGGGTGGCGTGGTGGGCGGGGGTTGTTGTCAGGTATC